>JANOGU010000150.1:0-32198 GCA_031406135.1 Rhodobacterales bacterium | reverse complement strand
GAATCGGGTGCCAATCCGGTCGTGATGACGGGCTTCGCCTTTGGCGACGTGCTGAATCAGGTGGCACCGGACTTTCCCGAGACGAAATTCGCGATCATCGACATGGTGGTGGAACAGCCCAACGTGAAATCGGTGGTCTTCACCGAGCATGAGGGGTCCTACCTCGTCGGCATGATGGCGGGCCTTGCCTCCAAGACCAACACCGTCGGCTTCATCGGCGGCATGGACATCCCGCTGATCCGCCGCTTCGGCTGCGGCTATGCCCAGGGCGTGAAGGCGGTGAACCCGGAGGCCACGGTCATCATCAACTTCACCGGCACCGACCCGTCGGCGTGGAACAACCCGGTCAAGGGCGGCGAGATTGCCAAGGCGCAGAAGTCGAGCGGAGCCGACGTGATCTACGCGGCAGCGGGCGGCACCGGCATCGGCGTGCTGCAGGCGGCGGCGGACGAGGGCATCCTGTCGATCGGGGTGGACAGCAACCAGAACCACCTGCACCCGGGCATGGTCCTGACCTCGATGCTGAAGCGGGTGGACAACGCCGTCTACGATGCGTTCGTGAAAGGCGCGGACCTGACCGCGGGGGTTACCGTGATGGACCTCAAGGCCGGCGGCGTGGGCTATGCGCTGGACGACAACAACGCCGCGCTGGTGTCCGAGGAGATGAAGGCCGCGGTCGATGCGGCGGCCGAACAGATCGCGACCGGCGCGCTGGTCGTGCATAACTACACGACGGACAGCACCTGCCCGGCCGCGACCTTCTGATGGCCGCAGGGCAAACCACGGGGCGGCCGGCAACGGCCGCCCCCTATGCCATCGAACTGCGCGGAATCTCCAAGGCCTTTGGCCCGGTGCAAGCCAACAAGGACATCACCGTGGCGGTGCCTCGCGGCACGATCCATGGCATCATTGGCGAGAACGGGGCCGGGAAATCGACGCTGATGTCGATCCTCTACGGCTTTTACCGCGCCGACAGCGGCGAGATCCTGATCGGCGGCAAGGTTACCGCCATCCCCGACAGCCAGAGCGCGATCCGCGCCGGCATCGGCATGGTGTTCCAGCACTTCAAGCTGGTGCAGAACTTCACCGTGCTGGAAAACATCATCCTCGGCGCCGAGGAGGGCGGGCTGCTGAACCCGTCGCTGGCCAAGGCGCGCAAGGTGCTGGCCGACCTCGCCCGCGAATACGAACTTGACGTGAACCCGGATGCGCTGATCGAGGACCTGTCGGTCGGGCATCAGCAGCGGGTGGAGATTCTCAAGGCGCTGTACCGCCAGGCCGACATCCTGATCCTGGACGAGCCCACCGGCGTGCTGACGCCCGCCGAGGCGGACCATCTGTTCCGCATCCTGCGGGGCCTGCGCGACCAGGGCAAGACGATCATCCTGATCACCCACAAGCTGCGCGAGATCATGGAGGCGACGGACAACGTCAGCGTCATGCGGCGCGGGCAGATGGTGGGCTCGGTGAAGACCGCCGAATCCTCGCCCGAAGAGCTGGCCGAACTGATGGTCGGCCGCAAGGTCCTGCTGCAGGTCGAGAAGAAGCCCGCGACCCCGGGCCGCACGGTGCTGGAGGTGACGGACCTGCGGGTGAAGGACAAGGCCGGGGTGGAGCGGCTGAAGGGTGTCTCGCTGTCGATCCGGGCAGGGGAAATCCTCGGCATTGCCGGGGTCGCCGGCAACGGCCAGACGGAGCTGCTGGAGGTTCTTGGCGGCATCGCCCACGGCCTCGGTGCGGTGTCGCTGAACGGCGTGGCGCTGGACCTCACCGGCCGGCATTCCGACGGGCAGAGCCGCCGGGCGCAGGGCATCGCGCATGTGCCCGAGGACCGGCAGGCGCTGGGCCTGATCATGGACTTCGCCGCCTGGGAGAACGTGGGATTCGGCTACCACCATGCACCGGAATACCAGCGCGGCGCGCTCCTGATGGACAACGCCGCGCTGAAAGCCGACTGCGAGAAGAAGATGGCGACCTTTGACGTGCGCCCGCCGATCCCCGCGCTCGCGGCCAAGAACTTTTCCGGCGGCAACCAGCAGAAGATCGTGGTCGCACGCGAGATCGAGCGGAACCCTGAACTGCTGCTCGTGGGCCAGCCAACGCGCGGCGTGGACATCGGCGCGATCGAGTTCATCCACAAGCAGATCGTGGCGCTGCGCGACGCCGGCAAGGCGATCCTTCTGGTCAGCGTGGAACTGGACGAGATCATGAGCCTCGCCGACCGCATCGCGGTGATGTTCGACGGCCGGATCATGGGCGAGCGGCTGCCGGAGAAGACCGATGAGCGCGACCTCGGGCTGCTGATGGCGGGGGTGGTGTCGTGAGCGGCGCAGACATCTCCGCCCTCCCCTCTCCCAGTGCGAGAGGGCGGGCGCCTGATGTCGGGCTGCCGGTTCGGTCGCGGGCGCAGACGATCCCACTCGCGCCCCCCTCTCCGTCCCGGAGAGGGGCCGGGGGAGAGGTTTTCGGAGGAGAAGGCGCCTGATGGACCGCATGCCGAAATGGGCCGACGTCATCCTGGTCCCCGCGATCAGCCTGATCCTGGCCTTCCTGATCTCCTCGCTGGTGATCCTTGCCATCGGCGAGAGCCCGGGCGAGGCGCTGTGGATCATGGTCGAGGGCTCGCTGCTGTCCTCCTACGGCTGGGGCTACACGCTCTACTACGCCACCAACTTCATGTTCACCGGGCTGGCGGTGTCGGTCGCCTTCCACGCCGGGCTGTTCAACATCGGCGGCGAGGGGCAGGCGACGATGGGCGGGCTCGGCACCGCGCTCGTCGTGCTGATGATCCCCTGGCCGCACTGGTCGCTGGCGCTGGCCGGCGCGATGGTCGGCGCGGCGGCCTTCGGCGCGGTCTGGGCGGCGATCCCGGCCTGGCTGCAGGCCAGGCGCGGCAGCCACATCGTCATCACCACGATCATGTTCAACTTCATCGCCGCGGCGGTCTTGAACTACGTGCTGGTGAACCTGCTGCGGCCCGTGGGCAGCATGGACCCGGCCTCGGCCACCTTCCCCGAACCCACGCATCTGCCCGACCTGTTCTCGGTGCTGAGCCCGCTCGGCCTGCCGCTGTTCGACAAGACCCCGGTCAACGTCACCTTCCTGATCGCCTGCCTGGCCTGCGTGCTGGTCTGGCTGCTGATCTGGCACACCCGCCTCGGCTACCAGATCCGCGCCTTCGGCAAGTCCGAGAAGGCGGCGGTCTATGCCGGGATATCGCCGGTGAAGATCACCATGTATGCCATGATCATCTCCGGCGCGCTGGCCGGATTGATGAGCATCAACAACGTCATGGGAGAGGCGGAGCGGCTCTTGCTGAACTCCACCGAAGGTGCTGGCTTCATCGGCATCGCGGTGGCGCTGATGGGTCGCAGCCACCCGGCGGGGGTGTTCCTGGCGGCGCTCCTGTTCGGTTTCCTCTACCAGGGCGGCGCGGAACTGGCGCTGTGGACCACGATCCCGCGCGAACTCATCACCGTGATCCAGGCGCTGGTGATCCTGTTCACCGGGGCGCTCGACAACATGGTGCGGCGGCCGGTCGAGGCGCTGTTCCTGATGGCGCGCAAGGGGGGCCGGTGATGGACTTCGCCACGATCCTGCAGATCCTCGACTCCACCGTGCGCCTCGCCACGCCGCTGCTGCTGGCCTGTCTGGCCGGGCTGTTCTCGGAGCGCGCCGGCATTTTCGACATCGGGCTCGAAGGCAAGATGCTGGCCGCGGCGATGATGTCGGGCGCGGTGGCGGCGGTCACGGGGAACGTCTGGCTGGGCCTTGCCGCCGGGATCGGCGCCTCGGTGCTGCTCGCAGGCATCCATGGCCTCGCCTCGATCACCTTCCGCGGCAACCAGCTCATTTCCGGGGTGGCGATCAACTTCCTGGCCTCGGGGATGACCGTCCTTCTGGCGCAGAACTGGTTCCGCCAGGGCGGCCGCACGCCGCCGCTGTCGCCCGAGGAGGGCAGCCGGTTTGCCGAGCTGCATTTGCCCTTCGCCGAAACGCTGCAGGGCGTGCCCGGTCTCGGCCCGATCTATGCCGACCTGATCTCCGGCCACTCGATCCTGGTCTACGTGGCCTTCCTCTGCGTGCCGGGCACCTGGTGGCTGCTGTTCCGCACCCGGTTCGGCCTGCGGCTGCGCGCGGTGGGCGAAAACCCGGCGGCGGTGGATACCGCCGGTGTGTCGGTCGTGGGCCTGCGCTTTGCCGCCGTGGGCATCTGCGGCGTGCTCTGCGGCGTGGCCGGCGCCTATCTCGCGACCTCGCTCTCCGCCGGCTTCGGCAAGGAGATGACGGCGGGCAAGGGCTTCATCGCGCTCGCCGCGCTGATCTTCGCCAAATGGCGGCCCTGGCCGGCGATGGGGGCCTGCCTGCTGTTCGGGCTCTTGGAGGCGATCTCGATCCGCTACCAGAACATCGACCTCGGGGTCTTCGTGCTGCCGGTGCAGTTCACCCAGGCGCTGCCCTACATCCTGACCATCGTCATCCTGGCGGGCTTTGTCGGCAAGGCGATCCCGCCGCGGGCCGGTGGGGAGCCCTACGTCAAGGAGCGCTGAACCGGCCGTCTTGCGGCGTGCGGGAGACAGGCCCGCCCGTCGCAGGTCCGCGGGCGCTGCAACCGTTTGACATCGGGGCACCGCGCGGCGCATGGGTAGGAGGCTGCCCCCACTCCCGACCGCGTGGCCGACTCTCCCCGCGTTTCCGTATCGACCGCGCCCATGCAGCTGTATCTGCCGATCGCCGAAATGTCCGTGAATGCCTGGCTGTTGCTGGGGCTGGGCGGCATTGTCGGGCTTCTCAGCGGCATGTTCGGCGTGGGCGGCGGGTTCCTGATCACACCCTTGCTGTTCTTCCTGGGCATCCCGCCGGCCGTGGCGGTGGCCACCGGCGCCAACCAGGTTGTCGCCGCTTCGGTCTCGGGCGTGCTGGCGCAGATGCGGCGGCGGGGGGTGGACTTCGCCATGGGCACGGTGCTGTTGTCCGGCGGCATCGCCGGGTCGGCGATGGGCGTCCTGGTCTTTGCCTGGCTGCGCCGGCTTGGGCAGGTCGATCTGTTCGTGCAACTCGCCTACGTCCTGTTCCTCGGCCTGATCGGTCTGGTCATGCTGCGCGAGAGCCTCGGCACGATCCTGCGGGCGCGGGCCGGGGCGCCGGTGCGCCGGTCGCACACCCACACCTGGGTCCACGGCCTGCCGCTCAAGATGCGCTTCCGCGCTTCGGGGCTCTACATTTCGGTGATCCCGCCGCTGCTGGTCGGTGCTTTCGTGGGCTTCCTCGCCGCGATCATGGGCGTGGGCGGCGGTTTCATCATGGTGCCGGCGATGATCTACCTGCTGGGCATGCCGACCCGGGTCGTGGTCGGCACGTCGCTGTTCCAGATCGTCTTCGTCACCGCCTTCACCACGATCATGCACGCGGTGACCAGCCAGACCGTGGACATGGTGCTGGCCCTGCTCTTGATCCTGGGCGGGGTGATCGGGGCGCAGGTCGGCACCCGGATCGGGGTGATGCTGCGGGCCGAGCAGCTGCGCATCCTGCTTGCGCTCCTGGTGCTCGCGGTGGCGGTGAAGATCGCGCTCGACCTCGTCCTGACGCCCGCGGAACTCTACTCCCTGGCCTCCGGGGTGCTGCGATGAGGCGGCTTGCGCTCTTCCTCGCGCTGCTCGCCGCGCCCGTCGCGGCGGAGGAGATCGTGGCCGGCCTGAGCCACAGCCGGGTGTCGATCACCACCGACTTCTCTGGCGAGGAGATCCTGATCTACGGCGCGGTGAAGCGCGAGGCGCCGCAGCCTGACGGCCCGCCGCTCGACGTCATCATCACGGTCGAGGGCCCCTCGACCCCGGTCGTGGTGCGCAAGAAGACGCGCGTCTTCGGCATCTGGGTCAACACGTCCGCCGTCACCGTCGACTCCGCCCCGTCCTTCTATGCCATCGCCGCGACCGGCCCCCTGAGCGAGGTGCTGAGCGAAACCGACGACCTGCGTCACGACATCTCGATTCCCCGCGCGATCCGGGCCGTGGGCATTTCCGGCGAGGCCGACGACGCGCCGGCCTATCTGGAGGCGCTGGTGCGGCTGCGCAGGGCCGAGAACCGCTATGCCTCCGACCAGCACTGGGTGCGGGTGACCGAGGAGACGCTGTTCCGCGCCGACATCGCGCTGCCGTCGAACCTGACCGAGGGCGATTTCCTCGTACGCCTGTTCCTGGCCCGCGGCGGCAAGGTGATCGACGCGCAGGAACAGGTGATCAATGTCCGCAAGGAGGGGCTGGAGCGCTGGATCTTCAACCTCTCGCGCAAGGAGCCGCTCTTGTACGGGTTCCTGTCGCTGGCGCTGGCGGTGATCGCGGGGTCGGGCGCATCGGCGCTGTTCGGGTTGATCCGGCGGTAGGCCGCCGTGGCGCCGCGCGCCGGAAAAAAACCCCCGGACCACGCTGCGGGTCCGGGGGACAGGGGGGCGGGCCGGAAGCGCCGCAGGGACGGCGCGAGGGGGACAGGGACCGGCCCGATTCGGGCGGAGGGGACCGCCTGCGTCCACCTAGCCCGGCAAATGAATCGGGGCCGTGACATGCCGGGCGAATGCTGTGGACAGGTGCGACGGGCTGCTCAGCCGGCGCCGGCCGGGCGTGACCGGATCATGCCGAGGATGGCGTAGACCTGGTCCATCACCGGCCGCGCCAGCGCCTCGGCGCGCTCGGCGCCCTGACCGAGGATGCGGTCGATCTCGGCGGGGTCGCGCATCAGCCGGGTCATCTCGGTCGAGATCGGCGCCAGCCGCGCCACGGCAAGATCGGCCAGCGCGGGTTTGAAGCTGCCGAACTGGGCGCCGGCGAAGCGGGCGACGACGGCTTCCGGCGTCTCGCCGGCAAGCGCGGCGTAGATGTTGACGAGGTTCTTCGCCTCGGGGCGGTTCTTCAGGCCGTCCAGCGTGTCCGGCAGCGGCTCGGGGTCGGTCTTCGCCTTCCTGATCTTCTGCGCGATCTGGTCGGCGTTGTCGGTCAGGTTGATCCGGCTCTGGTCCGAGGGGTCGGACTTGGACATTTTCTTCGTCCCGTCCCGCAGGCTCATCACCCGTGTCGCGGCGCCCTCGATGATCGGCTCCACGACCGGGAAGAAGTCCGTTCCGTAGTCGTTGTTGAACTTGATCGCGATGTCGCGGCAAAGTTCGAGGTGCTGCTTCTGGTCCTCGCCCACCGGGACATGCGTGGCCTTGTAGACCATGATGTCGGCGGCCATCAGCGAGGGATAGGCGAACAGCCCCAGCGAGGCGGCCTCGGCGTTCTTGCCGGCCTTGTCCTTCCACTGCGTCATCCGGCTCATCCAGCCCATGCGGGCCACGCAGTTGAACACCCAGCCAAGCTCGACATGGGCGCTGACCTGGGACTGGTTGAACAGGATCGACCGCGCCGGGTCGATCCCGGCGGCGAGGAAGCCCGCCGCCGCCTCGCGCGTGGCATGGCGCAGCTTGGCCGGGTCCTGCCAGGTGGTGATCGCATGCATGTCGACGAGGCAGTAGACCGTCTCGATGCCCTCGTCCTGCTTCTCCACGAACCGCTTCAAGGCGCCGAGGTAATTGCCGAGCGTCAGCCCCCCTGAAGGCTGGATGCCAGAGAAGATGCGGGGCGGAAAGGGCGGCATGGTGGCCTCGCGGCTGGCGTTCGGTGGCGGCAGGGGGTATCGCAGCGCCGCCGGGGGGTCAATCGGCGCATCAGGCAGGGTCACGGGGCCATGGACGACAGGAACGCGCCGCCGCTGAACCCGCTGCCGCCGGTGGTCTGGCTGATGGCACTGCCGCTGATCGCCATGGAGGTGGTGCTGCAGCTTGGCGAGGCGGGGCTCGCGGGTGGACGCGAGGCGATCGGCTGGCGCATCGACGCGATCCAGCGGCTGGCCTTCGTGCCGGACTACTTCCGCCAAACGCTGGGGCAGGGGATGTGGACGCGCGACAGCCTGCTGCGGCTGGTCGCCTATCCGCTGGTCCACGGCAGCGCGATGCATGCGATGTTCGTGGTGGTGATGCTGCTGGCGCTGGGCAAGTTCGTGGGCGAGGTGTTCCGGCCGCTCGCCGTCCTGGCCGTGGCGCTGGCGGCGACCGCCGGCGGGGCGGCGGTCCATGGTCTGGCGCCGGGGACGACGGCCGTGCTGATCGGGGGCTATCCGCCGGTCTTCGGGCTGATCGGGGCCTTCACCTACATCCTCTGGGCGCGGCTGGGGCAGAGCGGGGGCAACCGGCTGATGGCGTTCCGGATGATCGGCTTCCTGCTCCTGGCGCAGACGCTGTTCGGGGCGCTTTTCGGCGCCAGCCCGGCGTGGATTTCCGATCTTGCCGGCTTTGGGGCAGGCTTCGCGCTGTCGTTCGTGGTCAGCCCCGGCGGCCTTGCGCGGCTGCGCGAGAGGCTGCGCGCGCGGTAGGCGCCGGGGCTCTGCCCCGGACCCCGGGATATTTGGCAAGAGATGATGCGGGCTAGGGTTTCCTGCGGCGCAGGAAACCGCGGAATTCGGCGAGGCGGAAGGCGCCCAGCGCGGCGCCGGCGGCGAAATAGGTGGCGCCGCCCAGCGCCACGAGTGCCGCCAGGGCCGCCCAGCGCCAGAGGCGCGCCTCCAGCCAGCCGGACAGGACCCAGGCGGCGAACCAGAGCACGGCGCCCATGAAGAGAGAGGCGGCCAGAATGCGGGGGAGCCTCTGGCGCAGGCGGGCGTCGGTCTGCGCCTGCGGCCCCATCGGGCGGGAGCCCCACCACAGCAGGGCGACCATGGTCCAGCCCGAGACGGTGGTGGCCAGGGCCGCCGCCATGAAGCCGATCACCGGCATCATGCCGACGGCGAAGGCCGCGTTCACGATCATCGCGGCAAGGGCGTAGCGGAACGGGCGCCTGGTGTCCTCGCGCGCATAGAACAGCGGCTGCAAGACCTTGTGCAGGACGAAGGCGGGCAGGCCCGCGCCGTAGGCGGCGAGCGCAAGCGCGGTGTTGGCGGTGTCGGCTTTGGTGAAGGCGCCGCGCTCGAAGAGCACCGCGCAGAGCGGCTCTGCGATGACCACCAGCGCCACGGCGGCGGGCAGCGTCAGGGCAAGGGCGAATTCGGTCGAGCGGTTGAAACTGTCGCGGCCGCCTTCGGCATCCCCGGCGCGCAGGCGGCGGGCGAGGTCGGGCAGAAGGACGGTGCCGACGGCGATGCCGACGACGCCCAGCGGCAGTTGGTACAGGCGGTCGGCGTAGGACAGCCAGGCAATCGCGCCCTCGGAGAAGCTCGCGACCTGGCGGCCGACGAGAAGGTTGATCTGGACGACGCCGCCGGCGAGCAGCGCCGGGCCGGCGACGATCAGCAGGCGCTTAAGTTCAGGCGTCCAGCGCGGCCTTCCGGGGACAAAGGCATAGCCGGCGCGGCGGGCAGCGGCCCAGGTGAAGGCCAGCTGTGCGATGCCGGTCACCGGCACCGTCCAGGCCAGCGTCAGCCCCATGTCCCAGCCGGCCCGCACGGCCATCAGCATCGCGGCGATGAACATCAGGTTCATCAGTACCGGGACGACGGAGGCCTCGGTGAAGTTACCGTGCGCGTTCAGCACTCCCGAAAGCAGCGCCACCAGCGAGATGAACAGGATGTAGCAGAACGCGATGCGGCCGAAGTCCACGGCCAGGTCGAAGCGGGCATCGCCGGCAAAGCCGGAGGCCATCGCCCAGACCAGCCAGGGCATGGCGAAGGTGCCAAGCACGGTCACCGCGACCAGCACCGCGCCGAGGCCGTTGAAGGCATCGCGCGCGAAGCCCTGTGCGTCTTCGCCAGCCTCCATCTTCTTGGCGAACATCGGCACGAAGGCGAAGTTGAAGGCGCCCTCGGCAAAGAAGCGGCGGAACATGTTGGGCAGCGAGAAGGCGATCAGGAACGCCTCCGCCACCGGCCCGGCGCCAAGGTAGGCGGCCATCATCACGTCGCGCACGAAGCCCGCGCCGCGGGACACCAGCGTCCAGAGCCCGACGGTCAGGAAGCCGGTGATCAGCCGCGGCGCCTTCACGATCCCGCCCGTTCCGCGCCCTCGGCAACGGCCTGGCGCAGCTTGCGTTCCAGCGTGTCCTGCCGGTTCTTCTGATACAGTTTCAGCCCGAACATGTCCTTGACGTAGAACGTGTCCACCGCCTGCGCACCGAAGGTCGCGATGACGGCCGAGGCGATGTAGATGTTGGCGGCCGCCAGCGTCCGGGTGAGATCGTAGAGCAGACCCGGCCGGTCGCGCGTGTCCACCTCGATGATGGTGTAGATTTCCGAGCCGTCGTTGTCGAAGGTGATGTGGGTGGGGAAGCGGAACTCGCGTTCGCGCTTCTTGACCTTGTCGCGGTCGCGGAAGGCCTCGCGCACCACGACCTCGCCGCGCAGGATGCGCCCGATCAGCGCGGACAGGCGCGGCAGGCGAGAAGTCTCGTAAGGCTTGCCCTCAACGTCCTGGATCCAGAACACGGCGGTCGCGTAGCCGTCGCGCGAGGTATAGGTGCGCGCGTCCACCACGTTGGCCCCGGCCAGCGCGATGGCGCCGGCCAGCCGCGAGAAGATGCCGGGGTGGTCGGCCAGCGCGAAGGCTGCGCGGGTGGCGTCGCGGTCGGCGTCGGGGTGCAGGTCGATCCTGATCTCGTTGTCGCCGATTCCACGCAAGAGCTGGGCGAAGACGGACTGCGTCTCGGTTGGCAGGCCCTGCCAGTAGGGTGCGTAGTGGCGCGCGGTTTCGGCCTTCAGGTCCGCCGCCGGCCAGTCCGCCAGCGCCGCCGACAGAAGTGCCTTGGCCTCGTCTTCGCGCTTTTCGCGGTTGAGGCTCTCAAGGCCCCCTTCCAGCGCCTCGGCCGTGTCGCGGTAGAGCTTGCGCAGCAGCATGGCCTTCCAGTTGTTCCAGGTCCCTGGCCCGACGCCGCGGATGTCGCACACCGTGAGTACGCACAAAAGGTCGAGACGCGAGCGCGTCTTCACCGCCTTGGCGAAGTCGCGCACGGTGCGGGGGTCGCTGAGGTCGCGCTTCTGCGCCATGTCCGACATCAGCAGATGGGTGCGGACCAGCCACTCCACGGTCTCGCTCTCCTCGGCGTCGAGCCCCAGCCGCGGCGCCACGCGCCGCGCGATCTGGGCGCCGAGGATCGAGTGGTCCTCGGGCCGGCCCTTGCCGATGTCGTGCAGCAGGAGCGCCACGTAGAGCACCCGGCGGTTCACCCCGGCCTTCAGGATGCCGGAGGCCACCGGCAACTCCTCCACCAGTTCGCCGCGCTCGATCTGGGCCAGGCAGCTGATCGTCTGGATGATGTGCTCGTCCACCGTGTAGTGGTGGTAGACGTTGAACTGCATCATCGCGACGATGGGCTCGAACTCCGGGATGAAGGCGGACAGCGCGCCCAACTCGTTCATCCGCCGCAGCGCGCGTTCGGGGTTGCCGTGCCTCAGCATCAGGTCGAGGAAGATGCCGGTGGCCTCGGGACTTGCCCGCATCTCCTCGTCGATCAGCCGCAGGTTGGCGGCGACCAGGCGCATGACGTTGGGGTGCAGCAGGTAGGCCGAGCGCAGCGCCTCCTCGAAGGCGCGCAGCAGGTTCAGCTTGTCGGACAGGAAGGCCCGGGGGTCGGTCACATCCAGCCGGCCCTGCACGATCCGGTAGCCCGCGCTGACCGGCTTGCGCCGCCGGAGAAACCCGGCGATCCGCGCCTCGCCCTTGACGTGGCGGGCCTCAAGCTCGGTCAGGAAGACGCGGGTCAGCTCGCCCACGCGGGTGGCGTGGCGGAAGTAGTCCTGCATGAACACCTCCACCGCCCGCCGCCCCGCGGTGTCGCGATAGCCCATGCGGGCCGCGACCTCGACCTGGACATCGAAGGTGAGCTGCTCCGTGGCGCGGCCGGCGATCAGGTGCAGGTGACAGCGCACCGCCCAGAGGAAGCTTTCGGCGCGGTCGAAGCTGTCGAATTCCTCACGCGTGAGCAGCCCGGCCTGCACCAGCCCCTCGGCCGAGGGGACACGGTGCAGGTATTTGCCGATCCAGTACAGCGTCTGCAGGTCGCGCAGCCCGCCCTTGCCCTCCTTGACGTTGGGCTCCAGCACATAGCGCTGTCCACCCTGCCGCCGGTGCCGCTCGGTGCGCTCGGCGAGCTTGGCGTCGACGAACTCCGCCCCGGTGCCGCGGAAGAGGTCGGTCCAGAGCCGGTGGTCGAGGTCCCGCGCCAGCGGTGCGTGTCCGGCCAGGAAGCGGCGTTCCAGAAGCGCGGTGCGGATGGTGGTGTCCTCGCGCGCCAGCCGCAGACAGTCCTTCACCGTCCGGGTGGCGTGGCCCACCTTCAGCTTCAGGTCCCACAGGATGTAGAGCATGGTCTCGACCACGCTTTCGGTCCAGGGGCCGGTCTTCCACGGGGTGAGGAACAGCAGATCGACGTCGGAGAACGGCGCCATCTCGGCCCGCCCGTAGCCGCCGACGGCCAGCAGCGCGATGCGTTCTGCCTCGGTGGGGTTGGGCAGCGGATGCATCCGTTCGGTGACCAGCCGCAGCACGCAGGCGATCAGCCCGTCCATCAGGCAGGCATGCGAGGCGATCATCTCGCGGGCTGCCGCGGGACGGGCGGCGAAGGCGGCGGCGAGACGCGCCCGGGCGCTCGCCAGCGCAGGGGCGAGGTGACGCACGATGACGGCGCGCTCGGCGGCGCTGTGGCGTCCCAGCCAGAGGTCTTCGCTCGTCGCGGCGACCAGCGTGGCCGCGTCGAAGACCTCGGCGGCAGGCAGCAGAAGGTCGGGCGCGGACGGGACCCCGGGATCAGAACCCGGCGCCGCCGAAGCTGCGGGGCGCGGGATCAACGATCACCACCTGGCTGTTCTGGATCTGCGCCACCGCCAGCGCGCGCTCGTTGGTGCCGTCGCCGAGCAGCCGGAAGATGCCGTTGACGCCGACAAAGCCCGCGCCCTGCGTCAGCGCCGCGCCCGACAGGTCCTGGCCGCTGCGCGTCAGCGCCCCCACCGCGGCGATGCCGTCATAGGCGAGCCCCGCGATCGGGTGCGGCGCTTCGCCGTAGGTGGACAGATAGCGCGCCTCGAACTGGGCGGACAGCTCTCGGTCCGGTAACGCAAAGTAGCCGTTCTGCAGCCCCGGATGGCTCAGCGCTGCGGGCGGCTGGTCCCAACGGGTCAGCCCGATGAACTTGACGCTCGTGGCAGAGACGCCGTTCTCACTCAGAAGCTGCGTTACCAGCGGCAGGGCAAGGTCGTTGGTTGCGGTGAAAAACAGCGACTGCGCCCCGCTGGATCGGACAGCGGACACGAGACCCGAAAGCGCGGACACGATGCCGCTCTGACTGACCTCGTAGCTCTGCGTGCCGACGATCGTGCCCCCAGCGCCCTGAACAGCCCCAGCGATGGCGGCCCGTCCGACCTCGCCGGCCGGGTTGCGGTCGTGCACGATCATCACCCGCCCGGACCCGGTGCGCACGGCAAAGCGCGCCAGCCGCTCGGCGGTGTTGCGGAAGGTGTTGCCCAGGACGAAGACGTTGCCGCCGGCGATGTCGGTGTTGTTGGAGAAGGACAGCACGTTGATGCCGCGGCCGGCGATGGCCACGCCCACGGCGTTGGCCTCCTGCGCGAAGACCGGGCCGAGGATGATCTTGGCGCCCTCGTCCACGGCACGCAGCGCGGCGGCCTCGGCCTGGCCGGCGTTGCCCGCGGTCTGGTAGACGCGCAGGTCGATCTGCACGCCCGAAAGGTCAGCCACCGCCATCCGCGCGGCATTTTCCAGCGACCGGGCGAGCAGCTCGTCGGAGGCCGAGCCCGATCCGCCGGGGACAAGCAAGGCCACCGGGACCGCCGCGCCGGTGTCGATGCCCGGCCCGCCCGGTCCGCCGATGGTGCACGACGCCAATGCAAGCGCCACGAGGCCGGCGAGCAGCGAACGGCGGGAGCGGAGGAAAGGCGCGCGGATCATGGGCGTCGTCCTTCGGACTTCAGAGGCTTGCGGTTGACGGCGGCGACACTAGGCGCTTCCCATTGCGAAGTAAACGCGGATGGGGAAAGACCGACGGATGCCCGCTGATGCCGCCGAACTCCCCGTTTCCGGTCCCCCCGCGCCGCTGGCGCCGGGCCTCTACCTCGTCGCCACGCCGATCGGTGCGGCCCGCGACATCACGCTGCGCGCGCTCGACATCCTGCGCGACGCCGAGGTGCTGGCGGCCGAAGACACCCGCCGCCTGCGCCAGCTCATGGCGATCCACGGGGTGGCGCTGCGCGGACGGCGCATCCGCGCCTACCACGACCACAATGACGCCGCGGCACGGCCGGCGCTGCTCGCCGCGCTGCACGCGGGCCGGTCCGTCGCCTATGCCTCGGAGGCCGGCACGCCGCTGATCTCGGACCCCGGATACCAGCTTGCCCGCGATGCCGGCGCCGCCGGCCTTGCGGTCCGCGCCGCCCCCGGCGCCTCGGCCGTGCTCGCGGCGCTGGCCGTGGCCGGCCTGCCGACCGACCGCTACCTCTTCGCCGGCTTACCGCCGGCGAAGGCCGGCGCCCGCAGGACCTATCTCGCCGACCTGGCCACGGTCCGGGCGACGCTGGTGCTCTACGAGGCCCCCGGGCGCGTTAGCCGATTGTTAGGGGAACTGTCGCAGACTCTGGGACCCACGCGGGAGGTAGCGGTGTGCCGGGAACTGACCAAACGCTTCGAGGAGGTGACCCGCGGTACGCTCGGGACGCTGGCGGCGGCCTTTGCCGGGCGCGACCTGCGCGGTGAGGTCGTGCTGGTGATCGACCGCGGCGCGCCGCCCGCGCCGTCGCCCGATGCGCTGGACGGCGCGCTGCGCGATGCGCTGACGCGGCTGTCGCTGCGCGACGCCGCCGACGAGGTGGCCGCAAGGCTGGGCCTGCCGCGCAAGGACGCCTACCGCCGCGCGCTGCTTCTGCGCGCAGCGCCATGAGCGGGGCCCGGTCCTATCACGCGGGCCTGGCAGCCGAATCGGCGGTGGAACGCCGCTATGGCCGCGACGGTCTCATAGTCGCGGCGCGGCGCTGGCGGGGCAGCGGCGGCGAGATCGACCTTGTCCTGCGCGATGGCGCGGCCCTCGTCTTCGTCGAGGTCAAGCAGGCCGCCACCCACACGGCGGCGGCCTGGCGCGTGAGCGAATGTCAGATGGCGCGGGTGATGGCGGCGGCCACCGAATTCGTGGCTGGCGAACCCGCCGCGCTTGATACCGCGATGCGCTTCGACATGGCGCTGGTCGACGGCCAGGGCCGCATCGAGATCATCGAGAACGCCTACGCCGCCTGACCGGTTTGCAACCGGCGCCCGCCTTTGGCATCAAGCTGCCACCGGCAGCGGGCGGAGGCGGCGATGGCACTGAAAGTTGCGTTCCAGATGGACCCGATGGCGCGGGTCAACATCGACGCCGACAGCACCTTCCGCATCGCGCTCGAGGCGCAGGCGCGCGGGCACAGCCTGTTCCACTACGGCCCGGATGACCTGTCGTTCCGTGAAGGGCGCGTACAGGCGCGCGGGCAGTGGATGAGCCTGCGCCGCGAGACCGGAAACCACGTCACCTTCGGCGCGACAGAGACCGTCGATCTCGGCGCGATGGACGTGGTCTGGCTGCGCCAGGACCCGCCCTTCGACATGAGCTACATCACCACGACGCATCTTCTCGACCTCATCCACCCCGGCACGCTGGTGGTGAACGACCCGTTCTGGGTGCGCAACTTCCCCGAAAAGCTCCTCGTGCTGCGCTTTCCCGGCCTGACGCCGCCGACGCTGATCGCCCGCGACCTCGGCACGATCCGCGATTTCAAGGCGGCGCAGGGCGACGTGATCCTCAAGCCGCTCTATGGCAACGGCGGCGCCGGCGTGTTCCGGCTCGACCCGGCCGACCGAAACCTCTCCGCCCTGCACGAGCTGTTCGCCGGCCTCTCGCGCGAACCGATGATCGTGCAGAAATATCTCCCCCAGGTCGTCAACGGCGACAAGCGCGTGATCCTCGTCGACGGCGAGCCCGTGGGCGCGATCAACCGGGTGCCGCAGGCCGGCGAGACACGGTCGAACCTGCATGTCGGCGGGCGGGCGGAGCCGGCGGAACTGACCGCGCGCGACCGGGAGATCTGCGCCGCCATCGGCCCGGTGCTGCGCGAGAAGGGGCAGGTCTTCGTCGGCATCGACGTGATTGGCGACTCGCTCACCGAGATCAACGTCACCTCCCCCACCGGCCTGCAGGAGCTGGAGCGGTTCTCGGGCGTCAATGCGGCGGCGCTGATCTGGGAGGCGGTGGAGCGGCGGCGCGGCTGAGGCCGCGCAAATTCCTTCCTTCAAGGAATTTGCAATTTTCTTCCTTCAAGAAAATTGCCGCTCCGCTGCGGGCTTCGCCAGCGACAGCCGGTAGCTGACGGCTTCCGCCACATGCGACTTGCGCACATCGGCCTCGCCCGCCAGATCGGCGATGGTGCGGGCCACGCGCAGGACGCGGTGGTAGCCGCGGGCCGAGAGGCCGAAACGTTGGGCGACCTTGCCCAGCAGCGCCTTG
Organism: Rhodobacterales bacterium; assembly: GCA_031406135.1. Classification (GTDB taxonomy): domain Bacteria; phylum Pseudomonadota; class Alphaproteobacteria; order Rhodobacterales; family Rhodobacteraceae; genus JANOGU01. The sequence continues at coordinate 15,705 of JANOGU010000150.1, read as the reverse complement.
CCCTCCGGGTCGGGGGTGGCGACCTCGTCGAGGACCGCGCCCTCGGCCTCGGCGTTGACCCGGATGCCGGGATGGGCGGCGTAGCGCGCGGTCTGCACCGCGCGCGCCGCGGCCACGCGGGCGGCCACCGCGGCGGAGGCGTCGCCCGAGGGCGGCAGGTCGAGGTCGGTGTAGGCCACCGGCGGCACGTCCACGCGCAGGTCGAAGCGGTCCATCAGCGGCCCCGAGATGCGGCCGAGATAGTCCTCGCCGCAGATCGGCGCCCTTGTGCAGGCGCGGCCCGGGTCGGTGAGGAAGCCGCATTTGCAGGGGTTGGCCGCCGCCACCAAAAGGAAACGGCAGGGATAGCGGACATGGGCATTGGCCCGCGCGACCACGACCTCGCCGGCCTCCATCGGTTGGCGCAGGGTTTCGAGCACGGGGCGCGGGAACTCCGGGAACTCGTCGAGAAACAGCACGCCGTTGTGCGCCAGGCTGATCTGGCCGGGCTTGGCGCCCTTGCCGCCGCCAACGATGGCGGCCATCGACGCCGTGTGGTGCGGCTCGCAGAACGGCCGGGTGCGGCTGATGCCGCCGTCCGACAGCAGCCCCGCCAGCGAATGGATCATCGAAGTTTCCAAGGCCTCGATGGCGGTCAGTGGCGGCAGGATGCCGGGCAGGCGGGCGGCCAGCATCGACTTGCCCGACCCCGGCGGGCCGACCATCAGCACGTGGTGCCGGCCCGCGGCGGCGATCTCCAGCGCCCGCTTGGCGCGTTCCTGGCCCTTGACGTCGATCAGGTCGCGCGACCCGGTCTCGGCCAGGACCTCGCCGGCCTCGGCCGGGGCCAGCGGCGTGCGCCCGGTGTAGTGCCGCACCACCTCGTCGAGCGAGCCCGCCGCCAGCACCTGCGCGGCGCCGACCCAGGCCGCCTCCGCCCCGCAGGCGCGCGGGCACAAGAGCGCGCGATCCTCCTCGGCCGCCGCCATCGCGGCAGGCAGCGCGCCCGCGACCGCGATCAGCCGGCCATCGAGCGACAATTCGCCCAGGGCCACCGTTCCCTCCACCAGATCGGCCGGAATGATCTCCAGCGCCGCGAGCAGCGCCAGCGCGATCGGCAGGTCGAAATGCGAGCCTTCCTTGGGCAGGTCGGCGGGCGAGAGGTTCACGGTGATGCGCTTCGATGGCAGCGCGATGGACATCGACGACAGCGCCGCGCGCACCCGTTCCTTGGCTTCGCTGACCGCCTTGTCGGGCAGGCCCACGATCGTGAATCCGGGCACGCCCGGAGCGACGGCGCACTGCACCTCGACCATCCGCGCCTCGACCCCTTCGAAGGCGACCGTATAGGCGCGCGCCACCATGCCGCTCCCCGTAAACCTTGGTTAACGGGGTAGGGGCGAAACCTTTATGAACGGTAAAGGGCGATGAAGGCGGGCCAGGCTTCGGGGTCGGCCACGGTCTTGTCGCGGCAGAAGGCGTTGCAGAAGCCGAAGCGGCGGCCGTCCAGGTCCAGCACATGGGTGACCGGATTGCCGGAATAGGGACAGGCGGCGTTCTCGGCCGCGGTTCCCTCCACCGCGCGGGCCGGCAGCGGCACCGGGCCGGGCCAGTCCCGCCGCGGATAGTCGCGGCGGTAGAAGTCCTGGTCGGCGCCGTCCACCTGTCCCATGGCCCGCCAGCGGCGGAAGGACGGGTGCGCCAGATGCGCCGCGACATAGGCCGCCGCGGCGTCCGAGACCGGCAGGTTGTAGGTGGCGATGCGGGTGGCCACCGGCGCGTAGAAGACATCCGCCGCGGAATAGGCGCCGAAGAGCCAGGGGCCATCACCGGCGGCCTCGCGGGCCCAGGCCCACAGCGTTTCCAGCCGCGCAAGGTCGGCGAGCACGTCCTCCGGCGGGGCGCAGTCGGTGTAGCTCACGCGCAGGTTCATCGGGCAGTAGTCGCGCAGCGCGCGGAACCCGGCGTGCATCTCGGCCATCACCGACCGCGCCACCGCGCGGGCCTTCGGGTCGGCCGGCAGCAGACCGGCCTCCGGGTGGCGCGAGGCCAGCTCCTCGGCGATGCCGAGGCTTTCGAGGATCAACGTGCCGTCGGGCGCGCGGGCGCAGGGCACGGTGCGGGCGGGGGCGAAATCGGCCAGCAGGGCGGCGACCTCATCGGTGTAAAGCCGCGCCGAGCGGGTCCGCACCGGCAAGCCGAAGGCGTCGAACAGAAGCCAGCCGCGCAGCGACCAGCTGGAATAGGCGCGGTCGCCGATGGCGAGGGTGTAGGTCATGGGCATCCTCCCGTGGGTCGCCCTCTGCTAGCGGCCGGGTGCCGTTCAGGGAAACGACGCTTCGTGCGGTCCGCCATCACGGGCAGTGATTGATGCGCAGGACAGACCTGGCGGCGAGGTCGATCTCGGTCAGGCCGAGCGGGTCGATGCGATGCGACAGGGCCTCGGCCGCGGACATGCCGGCGGCGGCCTGCACCGCCGCGATGATCGCCCCGAAATGCGCCACCACGATCACCGGGCCGTCGAGGTCGGCCAGCGCCCGGCCCACCCGGGCCGACAGGTCCGCCCAGCCCTCGCCCCCCGGCGCTGGTGCCGTGCCGTCCCAGAAAGCACGGGAGGCGGCCTCGGGAAGGTCGGCGGCGCGCTGGCCCTCCCAGTCGCCGAAGTGGATCTCGCGCCAGCGCGGGTCGTGCGGAAGGCGCGGGCGGCGGCCCTGCAAGGCGTCGGCCGTGGCCACGGCGCGGGTGAGGTCGGAGGAGACCACCGGCACCTGCGGCAGCGCGGCGGACAGCCGCGCCAGCGCCGCCCGGTCGGACAGGTCGGCGGCAAGGTCGGTCCAGCCGGTCATCCCTTCGGCATGGGTGGGCGCGTGCCGCACCAGCCAGACCCGGGTCACGGCAGACGCCCTTTCAGGACCAGCGGCAACCCGGCCGCGACCAGCACCACCAGACCCGCCGCCGCCGCCAGCCGCTGGTTCAGCCGCCCCTGCGCATCGCGGAAGGCGCGGGCCAGCGCGTTGTCCGGGACGATCCCGGAGCCGACCTCGTTGGAGACGACGACGACCGGCGCGGCGCAGGCCGCCAGCGCCAAGAGGAGCGCCGCTTCCTCGGCGGCAAGGTCGGCCTTGGCGAGGAGCGCGTTCGACAGCCAAAGCGTCGCGCAGTCCAGCAGCGCCGCCTCGCCCGCCGCGACGCCGGCCAGCGCCGCGGTGATGTCCAGCGGCGCCTCGACCGTGCGCCAGCCGCGGCCATCGCGGTCGGCGCGGTGGCTGGCGATGCGGGCCGCCATTTCGTCGTCATGGGCTTCGGCCGTGGCGATATAGACCGGCGCCAGGCCTGACCCCAGCACCAGCGCTTCGGCCAGACGCGACTTTCCCGACCGCGCCCCGCCGAGCACGAGCGTCAGCTTCGGCAGATCGTCCGCTGCATTCGCAGCCATTTCTTGCCTCCGGTGATCCGACCCTCGCGACTGTGCGTAGACCGATCGGAACAAAAAGACCAAACTGGGTGACACGTCGTGACCGGCTCCAGACAGGGGAACGCCATGGCCTTTGACGGATATACCGACCTCCGCATGTCGCGCCAAGCGATGCGCGCCGAGTTGCTTGACGCCGAGACCGAAAGCCGGCTCGCCTATGCCTGGCGCGACCAGCGCGACGAGCAGGCGCTGCACCGCCTGATCACCGCCTACATGCGGCTGGCCATCTCGATGGCCGCCAAGTTCCGCCGCTACGGCGCGCCGATGAACGACCTGATCCAGGAGGCGTCGCTGGGCCTGATGAAGGCCGCCGACAAGTTCGACCCCGATAGGGGCGTGCGGTTCTCGACTTATGCGGTGTGGTGGATCAAGGCCTCGATCCAGGACTATGTGATGCGCAACTGGTCGATGGTGCGCACCGGGTCCACCTCCTCCCAGAAGGCGCTGTTCTTCAACCTGCGCCGGGTGCAGGCGAAACTGGAGCGCGAGGCGGTGAACGACGGCATCACGCTCGACGCTCACCAGTTGCGGCAGATGATCGCCTCCGAGGTCGGCGTGCCGCTGGCGGATGTGGAGATGATGGAGGGGCGGCTCTCCGGCTCCGACTTCTCGCTCAATGCCACGCAGTCGTCCGATGACGACGGGCGGGAATGGATCGACGCGCTGGAGGACGAGGCGGAACAGGCCGCCGAGGTGGTGGAGACGCGCCACGACGCGGCCCGGCTGCGCGGCTGGCTGGCGCAGGCGATGGCGTCGCTGAACCCGCGGGAGCGGTTCATCGTGGCCGAACGCAAGCTGCGCGAGGAGCCGCGCACGCTCGAATCACTGGGCGACGAGTTGGGCCTGTCAAAGGAGCGCGTGCGGCAGCTTGAGGCGGCGGCCTTCGGCAAGATGCGGCGGTCACTGGAAGGCCAGTCGCAGGAAGTGGCGGGGCTTCTGGCCTGAGACGCCCGGGCATTGAGTTCCGGGCCGCCGCCGCCTAGGTTTCGCCCATGCTGGCTGGGCGGCGCATCCTTATCATCCTCGGCGGCGGGATCGCGGCCTACAAGGCGCTGGAGCTGATCCGCCGCCTGCGCGACCGCGGGGCGGAAGTCACACCAGTGATGACCGCCGCGGCGGCGGAGTTCGTGACGCCTCTGTCGGTGGCAGCGCTGGCCGGAACCCGCGTGTATCGCGACCTCTTCGACCTGACCGACGAGGCCGAGATGGGCCACATCCAGTTGTCCCGCGCCGCCGACCTGCTGGTGGTGGTGCCGGCGACGGCGAACCTGATGGCGCGGATGGCGGCAGGGATCGCCGACGACCTGGCGACCACGCTGCTTCTGGCCACTGACAAGCGCGTGCTGATTGCGCCGGCGATGAACGTGCGGATGTGGCAGCATGCCGCGACGCAGGCGAACCTGGCGACGCTGCGGGCGCGGGGCGTGTTGGTCACGGGGCCGGACGAAGGCGACATGGCCTGCGGCGAATACGGGCCGGGGCGCCTTTCCGAAGTGCCTGAGATCATTGCCGGAATCGAGGCGGCTTTGGGCGGCGGGCCGCTCGCCGGCCGGCATATCCTGGTGACCTCCGGCCCGACGCACGAGCCGATCGACCCGGTTCGGTATATCGCCAACCGCTCGTCCGGGGCGCAGGGCGCCGCGATTTCGGCCGCCTGCCGCGACCTTGGCGCGCGGGTGACGTTCGTCACCGGCCCTGCGGCGGTGCCGCCTCCCGCAGGCGTGGACGTGCGGCGGGTGGAGACGGCGGCGCAGATGCTGGCGGCGGTGGAGGCGGCGCTGCCGGCGGATGCTGCGGTGTTCGCGGCGGCGGTGGCGGACTGGCGGGTGGCGGAGGCGGCTGCGCAGAAGGTGAAGAAGGGTGCCGGCGGCGCGCCGTCCCTGCACCTCGTTGAAAACCCTGATATTCTTGCGGCCGTGTCGCGCCATGCCAGTCGCCCGGCGCTGGTCGTGGGCTTCGCCGCCGAGACCGAAAAGGTCGTCGCGCACGCCACGGCTAAAAGGTTAAGGAAAGGTTGCGACTGGATCGTCGCCAATGACGTGAGCGCGGGCACGGGCATCATGGGCGGCCCCGAGAACGCGGTGACGCTGATTACCGGCGAAGGTGCGGAGGTCTGGCCGCGGATGGGCAAGGACGAAGTCGCCCGGCGGCTGGCGGCGCGGATCGCGCAGGCGCTCGCGTGAGCATCGCCGGGAAACCTTGCGCGATGGTTACCCGGCCGTGACGGTGGTCCTGTCCCTGCTGCGCGAGCCCTGGGCGGACCCGGACCTGCCGCTGCCGTCCTACGAAACCGCCTGGGCCGCCGGGGCGGATTTGCGGGCGAATTTCCCGGAAGAGCAGCGCGACCAGGGGCTTGTGCTGGCACCGATGGCCCGGGCGATCTGCCCGACCGGGCTGCGGGTGGCGATCCCGGAGGGGTTCGAGGCGCAGATCCGGCCGCGGTCGGGGCTTGCGCTGAAGCACGGGATCACCCTGCCGAACACGCCCGGGACCATCGACAGCGACTATCGCGGGGCTTTGGGCGTGGCGCTCGTCAACCTCGGGCCTGCGCCCTACACGATCCGCCACGGCGACCGTGTGGCCCAGATGGTGGTGGCGCCGGTGGTGCGGGCGCAATTCGTGGTGGTGCCAGCGCTCGAGGCCACCGACCGCGGCGAGGGCGGGTTCGGGTCCACGGGGACCGGCTGATGCTGCTGGTGCTGGCCCTCGCGGCGGGGCTCTGGGGCCTCGGTGCCCGGACCGGGGCGTCGGCGCGGCTGCGCCTGGCGATGGTCGGGGCGCTGCTGCTGGCGGTGATCGCGGGGCATCTGATCCTGCCGCCGGGCCATATGTTGCGGGACGCGACCGGGCGGGAGGCAGGACTTTGGGTCGCGGTCCTGATGATCGGCGTACTGGCGCTGGGCTATCGCGAGGGGCTGCGGCGGCTGCGGCTGCGGGTTGGGCCGTCGTTGCCGGTAGCCCCGGGGGGCGCCTTCCGGCCCGAAGAACTGACCCGCTACGCCCGCCACATCGCCCTGCGCGAGATCGGAGGATCGGGTCAGAAGCGGTTGAAATCGGCCAGGATTCTGGTCGTGGGGGCCGGGGGGCTGGGGTCGCCCGCGTTGTTGTATCTGGCGGCGGCGGGGGTGGGGACCATTGGCGTCATCGACGGGGATGAGGTCGAGGCGACCAACCTCCAGCGCCAGATCATCCATACCGATCAACGGCTTGGCATGTCGAAGGCGTTCTCGGCCGAAGCCGCGATGCGGGCGTTGAACCCGTTCGTGGAAGTCCGGCCCTACAACCGGCGCCTGACGGCGGAGATCGCGGAGGCGCTTTTCGCCGACTACGACCTGATCCTCGACGGCACTGACAATTTCGACACGCGGGAACTGGTCAATGCCACCTGCGTCAGGCTCGGCAAGCCGCTCATCGCCGCCGCGATCACCCAATGGGAAGGCCAGATCGGACTTTACCATCCCCCCACAGGCCCTTGTCTGGCCTGCGTTTTTCCCGAACGCCCGGCACCCGGCCAGGCGCCGACCTGCGCCGAGGCCGGGGTCGCAGCACCGCTGCCGGGGGTGCTGGGGGCGATGATGGCGATGGAGGCGGTCAAGCACCTGACCGGCGCGGGCGAGACCCTGAATGGCCGCCTGATGCTCTACGACGGGCTTTATGGCGAGGTGCGGACGGTGGTGGCGGGGCGGAATCCGGCCTGCCGGGTGTGCGGCGAGCCAAACCCCTGAGAACGCTGTCGTAATCGGCGCAACGCCGGGTCTGCCCGATGTCGGGCATCTGTCGGACATCCGTCGGCTTTCCGTCCCGACGCACGGCCGGGTTGCGGGCCGTTCACCATGATGCGCGAATCGCCGTCCGCACTGGACAGCGCGCGCCCGCCGACCATAATCGGCCCCAGTCCGGGCGGGCCCAACCGCCCCAATCCACAGGGAGCCTGACCCATGAGACTGACCGCCGCCCTTGCCGGCCTGATCTTCGCCGCCCTGCCTGCCCTTGCACAGGACGTTCCCGACCTCGGCGGCCGCGAGGTCGTCGTGGTGACCGAGAACGCCTATCCGCCGCTGCAGTTCCTCGACAAGGACGGCAAGGCGATCGGCTGGGAATACGACGCCATGGCCGAGATCGCCAAGCGGCTCAACATCACCGTGCGCTACGAGAGCATCTCCTGGGAGGCGATGATCCCCGCCGTGTCGGAAAGCCAGTTCGACATGGGCATGACCGGCATCACCATCCGCGACGACCGCAAGGACAAGGTCGATTTCTCCGACAGCTACATGACCAGCCAGATGCTGATGATGGTGCGCGGCGACGAGGCGCGGTTTGCCGACGCGGCGACCTTTGGCGCCGACCCGGAGCTGCTGATGGCGGCCCAGCCCGGCACCACGCCGTTCTATGTCGGTGTTTACGAGGTGCTGGACGGCAACGAGGAGAATGCCCGCATCATCAAGTTCGAGACCTTCGGGGCGGGGCTCGAGGCGCTGCGGGCTGGCGACGTGGACCTGGTGCTGTCGGATTCGACCGCCGCCAACGGCTATGTCGCGGCCTCGGACGGGGGCCTCAAGATCATCGGCTCGCCGCTGGGCACCGAGGACTTCGGCTTCATCTTCCCCAAGGGGTCGGACCTGATGGCGTCGATGAACGCGGCCATCGCCAGCATGAAGGCCGACGGCACGCTCGAGGCGCTGAACAAGACCTGGTTCGTCGACTACAAGATGGGCGAGTGAGGCCCTGGCGCCGAACGCGAAGCCCGACGAGGACTTCCCCTGGTGGCTGGTGATCGTCGCGATCACCGGCCTCTACCTCCTGTGGTCGATCCTGGCGGACGCGGTCTATGCGCAGGCGCTGGGCACGCTGGCCCGGGGCATGCTCATCACCGTCGAGGTGTCGCTGATCGCCTATGCCGGGGCCTGCGGGCTGGGGCTGGCTCTGGCGCTTGCAGGGCTGTCGAAGTGGCTGGTGATCCGGCAGTTCGCGCGGTTCTACATCGAGATCGTGCGCGGCGTGCCGATCATCGTGCTGCTGTTGTACGTGGCCTTTGTCTTCACCCCGGCCTTCGTGGCGGGCTGGAATTCGCTGGGGCTGCCGGAAATCAGCGGCCGCGACTTCCCGTTCCTGTGGCGGGCGGTGATCGCGCTGGTCGTGGCCTATTCCGCCTTCCTCGCCGAGATTTTCCGCGCCGGGCTGCAGGCGGTGGACAAGGGCCAGATCGAGGCGGCGCAGGCCCTGGGCCTGTCGCGCTGGCACCGCTTCCGGCACGTCAGCTTTCCGCAGGCGTTCCGGCTGATCCTGCCGCCCCTTGGCAACGATTTCGTGGCGATGGTGAAGGATTCGTCGCTGGTCTCGGTGCTCGGCGTGGGCGACATCGCGCAGCTGGCCAAGGTCACCGCGGCCGGCAATTTCCGCTATTTCGAGACCTACAACGTGGCCGCCTTCCTGTATCTGACGATGACCATCGGGCTGAGCCTGATGCTGCGGGCGCTGGAGCGGCGGCTGCGGACACGGACCGGCGTGGCATCCGGTTGAAATCCGTTCCCGCGGCGCGACCGTAGCGGCAGCGACGTGCTTGCGGCTTGCTTTGCGGCCGGACCTGCGGCACGCATCTGGGTACGGTCGCGCTAGACGGCCGGTGACGGGAGGACTTGTGTGAACGCACTGCTGGCGCTGGCCCGCGGCATCGACCGTGTCAGCATGGCGGCCGGCTGGGCGGCCTCGGTGCTGGTGTTGTTGAGCTGCCTGATCTCGGCCGGCAACGCGGCGTCGCGCTATGCGCTGGACATCTCGTCGAACGCCTGGCTGGAAGTGCAGTGGCAGATGTTCGCGGGCATCTTCCTGCTGGGCTCGGCCTGGGTGCTGAAGCTGAACGAGCATGTCCGGGTCGACCTGATCTACGGCGGCCTCGCGCCGCGGGCGAAGCTGTGGGTCGAGGTGTTCGGCTATCTCGCGTTCTTCTTTCCGGTCTGCGCCATCATGCTGAACATGACGGTGCCCTGGTTCCTGCGCAGCTATGCCGCGGGCGAGATCAGCGCCAATGCCGGCGGCCTGCCGGTCTGGCCGGTCAAGGCGCTGCTGCCGCTGGGATTCATCCTGCTGACCCTGCAGGGCGTCGCCGAGTTCATCCGCCGGGTTGCCGCGCTGCGCGGACAGCTGGCGCTCGACGTCGATTACGAAAAGCCGGTGCAATGAAGGCGATGATTTCCGCAGGGGCTCGCTGATGCTGGATTTCGGGCTGCTTGCGCCGGCGATGTTCGGCGGGCTGATCGTGTTCCTGCTGGTGGGCTTTCCGGTCACCTTCTCGCTGGCCGCATTGGGCCTGTTCTCGGGCTTCCTCGCCATCGAGCTCGGCTACTTCGGGTTCGAGTTCCTGCAGGCCCTGCCGGCGCGGGTGTTCGGCATCATGTCGAACGACCTGTTGCTGGCGATCCCGTTCTTTACCCTGATGGGGGTGGTCCTCGAGAAATCGGGGCTTGCCGAGGACCTGATGGAAGGGGTGGGCCAGCTCTTCGGCGGCTTTCCGGGCGGGCTGGCGCAGGCGGTGATCTTTGTCGGCGCGATCCTTGGCGCGATCACCGGGACAGTGGCGGCGAGCGTCATCGCCATCGGCATGATGGCGCTGCCGATCATGCTGAAATACGGCTACGACATGAAGATCGGCACCGGCGTGATCGCCGCCTCGGGCACGATCACCCAGGTGATCCCGCCGTCGCTGGTGCTCGTCGTGCTGGCGTTCCAGTTGGGTGTGCCGGTGGGCGACATGTATATCGGCGCCATCGGCCCGTCGCTGTTGCAGGTGGCGCTGTTCTCGCTGTTCATCCTCGGCGTCTCGATCCTGACCCCGCACAAGGTGCCGCCGCTGCCGCCCGAGGCGCGCACGCTGCGGGGCTGGGCGCTTTACTCCAAGATCGCCTGGGGCATGGTGCCCTCGCTGGTGCTGATCTTCCTGGTGCTGGGGACCATCTTCATGGGGCTGGCGACACCGACCGAGGCCGGGGCGATGGGGTCGGTGGGCGCCATCGTGCTGGCCGTGCTGCACCGCCGGTTCAGCTTTGGCCTGTTGTGGGAGGCGATGGACAGCACGATGCGAATCTCCGCCATGGTGATCTTCATCCTGGTCGGCGCCACCGTGTTCAGCCTGGTGTTCCAGGGCGTCAACGGCGGGCGCTGGATCGAGCACCTGCTGTCGGGCATCCCCGGCGGGCGGCTGGGGTTCCTGATCTTCGTCAACATCTTCATCTTCTTCATCGCCTTCTTCCTCGACTTCTTCGAGATCGTGTTCATCATCATCCCGCTGCTGATCCCGACCGCGCTGGCGCTCGACATCGATCTGGTCTGGCTGGGGGTGCTCTTGTGCGTGAACATGCAGACGGCGTTCATGCACCCGCCTTTCGGCTTTGCGCTGTTTTACCTGCGCGGCATCGCGCCGCCGGAGGTGAAGAGCCGCGACATCTACCTGGGCTCGATCCCGTTCATACTCTTGCAACTGGTGCTTGTGGCGCTGATCATCACCTTTCCGGAGATCGTCGATACCTTCATCACCGAGCAGGTGCTGCTGGACGACAGCGCGGTCGAGCAGCAGCTCGACGCGATCCCGATGCCGGAGCTGGCGCCGCCGACGCTCGACCTGAACTGACACGCCCCTATGATCCGACCACAAGAAACCAACAGGAGGACTGACCCATGAAACGACGCAATTTCCTGACGACCGCTGCCGTCGGCTCCGCGGCGGTGGCGCTGGCCGCGCCGGCCGTGGCGCAGACGCAGCCGAAGATCTCCTGGCGCCTGACCTCGGGCTTTCCCAAGGCGCTGGACACGATCTACGGCGCCGCCGAGGAATTCGCGGCCAACGTTTCGGCAGCCACCGACGGCAACTTCGAGATCCAGCCGTTCCCGGCCGGCGAGATCGTGCCGATGCCGGAAGCCGCCGACACCGTGGCCGCCGGCACCGTCGAGATGACGCATACCGCCAGCTACTACTACTGGGGCAAGAACGCCGCCTTCGCGCTGGGCACCGCGGTGCCCTTCGGGATGAACGCGCGCGGCATCAACGCCTGGAACTACCACGGCGGCGGCATCGACATGATGAACGCCTTCTACGCCACGCAGGGGCTGATCGGCTTCCCCGGCGGCAACACCGGAGCGCAGATGGGCGGCTGGTGGCGCAAGGAGATCAACTCGGTCGCCGACTTGGCCGGGGTCAAGATGCGCATCGGCGGCATGGGCGGCAAGGTGATGGAGGCGCTGGGCGTGGTGCCGCAGCAGATCCCGGGCGGCGACATCTATCCCTCGCTGGAGCGTGGCACGATCGACGCGGCGGAGTGGGTCGGCCCCTATGACGACGAGAAGCTGGGGCTGAACAAGGTTGCGCCGTACTACTACTACCCCGGCTTCTGGGAAGGCGGGCCGATGCTGCACTTCATGATCAACCTCGCCAAGTGGAACGAGCTGCCGGCGAGCTATCAGGCGATCATCAAGACCGCCGCGGCCACGGCCAACGTTTCGATGGTGGCGAAATACGACGCCAGGAATCCGGCCTCCCTGCGCAGCCTGATCGCCGGCGGGGCGCAGCTGCGGCCGTATCCCGAAGACATCATGATGAAGGCCTTCGAGGCGGCCAATGCGCTCTACGCCACGCTGATGGCCGAGAACGCGGACTTCAAGACGATCTGGGAAAGCCAGCAGGCCTATCGCAACGAGGCCAACCTGTGGAACCAGGTGGCGGAGTATACCTTCGACAGCTTCATGATCCGCAACCGCCCCAAAGGCGGCTGATTTCCTGCTTGACGGGACCGCGGGCGCCCCGGAGTGATCCGGGGCGCCCGTGTCGTTCGGGGGCGTCGCCGCGCAGGAGAGAGAGATGCAGAACCCGCTTCTGGCCGACTGGACCACGCCCTTTGCTTTGCCGCCCTTTGCGGCGGTTTCGGATGCGGATTTCGGCCCCGCCTTCGACGCCGCGCTTGACGCGGCGCGGGCGCGGGTGGCGGCGATCGCCGGCGCGCCGGAGGCACCGGACTTTGCCAATACCGTCGCGGCGCTGGAAATGTCGGAGGACCTGCTCGACCGGGTGGCGGGGGTGTTCTTCAACCTGGTCGGCGCCGATGCAACCGACGCGCGCGAGGCCCTGCAGCGCGACCTGGCGCCGAAGCTGTCGGCGTTTTCGTCCGAGATCACCAACAACAAGGGCCTCTGGGCCCGCATCCGCAACCTGTGGGACCGGCGCGAGGCGCTGGGACTGACGGGCGAGGAGCTGCGCGTCCTGACGCTCTACCGCCGCATGTTCGTCCGTGCCGGGGCCGACCTCGCCGGGGCGCAGGCGGAGCGGCTGACGGCGGTGAAGGCACGGCTGGCGGTGCTGTCCACGACGTTTGCGCAGAACGTGCTGGCCGAGGAACGGGCCTGGGCGATGGACCTCGGCGAGGCGGACCTCGCCGGCCTGCCCGACTGGCTGGTCGCGGCCTGTCGCGCCGCGGGTGCCGAGCGGGGGGCGCCGGGGCCGGTGCTTACGCTGAACCGGTCGCTGATCGTGCCCTTCCTGCAGTTTTCGCCCCGCCGCGACCTGCGGCAGCGGGCCTTCGAGGCCTGGGTGGCGCGGGGTCTTTCGGCGGCGCATGACAACCGGCCGGTGGCGGCTGAAATTCTTGCGCTGCGGCATGAGCGGGCGTCGTTGCTGGGCTATGCGGACTTCGCGAGCTTCAAGCTCGAACCGGAGATGGCCAAGACCCCGGCTGCAGTGCGCGACCTGCTGATGCGGGTCTGGGCGCCGGCGAAGCGCAAGGCCGAGGCCGATGCCGAGGTGCTGGAGGGGATGCTGCGGGCGGACGGCGTGAACGGACCGCTGGAACCCTGGGACTGGCGCCACTACGCCGAGAAACGGCGGGCGGCCGAGCACGACCTCGACGAGGCGGCGATCAAGCCCTACCTGTCGCTCGAGGCGATGCTCGCGGCGCAGTTCGACTGCGCGCGGCGGCTGTTCGGGCTGGCGTTCCGGCCGCTGGATGTCGCGCTCTACCACCCCGACGCGCTGGCCTGGGAGGTGACGCGCGACGGGCGGCACCTGGCGGTGTTCATCGGGGATTATTTCGCGCGGGCGTCGAAGCGGTCGGGGGCCTGGTGCTCGACCTTTCGCGGCCAGCGCAAGCTTGGCGGCGAGGTGCGGCCCGTGGTGGTGAACGTCTGCAACTTCGCCAAGGGGGAGCCTGCGCTGCTGTCCTGGGACGATGCGCGCACCCTGTTCCATGAGTTCGGGCATGCGCTGCATGCGATGCTGTCGGACGTGACCTATGGTTTCATCTCGGGCACCAGTGTGGCGCGCGACTTCGTGGAACTGCCCTCGCAGCTCTTCGAGCACTGGCTGTCGGTGCCGGAGGTGCTGGACCGCCACGCCCGCCACCACGCGACGGGCGAACCGATGCCGGCGGCGCTGCGCGACCGGCTGCTGGGGGCGGCAACCTTCGACCAGGGCTTTGCCACGGTGGAATACCTCACCTCGGCGCTGGTCGATCTGGCGTTTCACGAGGGCGCCCCGCCGGCCGATCCGATGACCCGGCAGGCCGAGGTGCTGGCAGGTCTGGGGATGCCGCGCGCCATCGCGATGCGCCACGCCACGCCGCATTTCGCGCATGTGTTTTCCGGCGACGGCTATTCGGCCGGCTATTACAGCTACATGTGGTCCGAGGTGATGGATGCCGACGCCTTCGAGGCGTTCCGCGAGGCCGGCGACCCGTTCGATCCGGAGGTCGCAAAGCGGCTGGAGACGCATGTGCTGTCGGCCGGCGGGTCGGAGGAGGCGGAGGTGCTCTATACCCGGTTCCGCGGCCGGATGCCGGGGGTCGAAGCGCTGTTGAAGGGCCGCGGGCTCGACGACGCGGCGTGAAGCGGTGGTCCGGGCGGCGGCGACACCGCCGCCCGGGAACTTGCGTCAGGCGGTCTCGCCGACGGCCTTTTCCGCCTCGGCGATCACCGCCGCACGGCGCTTGATCTCGTCGCCGATGGGCGGGCCCTTGAAGCGGCGGTTCTCGCTGGCGAACCAGCCGATCGCCAGCGCCACCGCCAGGAAGATCAGCGGGTTGGTGAGCTGGTTCAAGGGGAACATCAGGTCCGGGAACAGCGGCAGGATGATCGGGTTGAACGGCGGCTGGGTCCCGGCATAGGCCAGAATGACCACACCGATCACCGTGATGACGGCAAAAGGCTTCGACCACTTGCCCAGACGGAACGGTCCGAACTCCGTCCATGTCTTGCCTTCCGCCAGAAGGCCGGCAGCAACCGGCATGGCGTAGGAGATATAGAGGAACAGGGCGCAGCCCGCGGCCAACGCAAACATGAACGGTGCATAGTAGCAGGCGCCGGCAGAGAGAACCGCGGTCAGCCAGATCGCGTTCACCGGTGTCCGGTATTTCGGGCTGATGGTCGAAAGCGCCTTCGAAGCCGGCAGTCCGCCGTCGCGCGCGAAGGCGTAGATCATCCGCGACGTGGATGTCATGCCGGCCAGCGCGCAGATGTAGTTGGCAACCACGATGCCGATGGCCAACAGCGCCTTGAGGATGTCCGGCATCGGCAGGTTGTTGTAGAGACTGAAGAACGAGTTGAAGCCTTCCTTCGCCGCTGCGGTGGTATCCGGCATGGCCAGCACGAAAGACGCCGCGAGGAACGCGCCGAACAGCAGCGACCAGAATACCGAGTGCAGCATGCCTTTCGGCACGGCCACACGGGCATTCTTGGTTTCCTCCGAGGTGTGCGCCGAGGCATCGAAGCCGGTGATCGTATACAGCGGATAGAGCAGGCCGATGAGGAATGCCACCAGCGCGGTGCGTGCTTCGGGCACCACCAGACCGCCAGGCTCGCCGGTATTGTTGACGAAGGTGGTGATGCGCGAGAGATCGAAACCGGCCCCCCAGATCAGCATCGACAGCGTCAGCAGGATTGCCACCACGAGGATCAGGTAACCGGAGAAGTCGGTGAGCTTGGTGGTGACGTCGATGCCCAGGTGATTGAACAACGCCTGGGTGATCGCGAAGACGGTGATGAACGCGCTGGCATGCAATGCGCCCCAGGCGGATGTATCCATCCCGAGGACGCCCGTCAGCACCAGGTCCTTGAGCAACAGGTAAACGCCGAAATTCACCGAGGCGACGACGAAGATCAATCCGACCATATTGATCCAGGCGCACAGCCAGCCCCAGCCGCGGCCACCGAGGATCGACGACCAGTGATAGAGGCCGCCCGCGGTTGGGTAGGCAGAGGCGATCTGGCCCACCGAC
>JANOGU010000157.1:0-27172 GCA_031406135.1 Rhodobacterales bacterium | reverse complement strand
CCGAGCGGGGAAAAGGGCACGAAGGCGATGCCAAGCTCGGCCAGCAGGGGCAGGATTTCGGCCTCCGGCTCCCGGGTCCACAGCGAATACTCCGATTGCAGCGCGGCCACCGGGGTCACCGCATGGGCGCGGCGGATGGTCTGCGCCCCGGCCTCGGACAGGCCGAAATGCAGCACCTTGCCTTCGGCGATCAACGCCCCGACCGCGCCGGCCACGTCCTCGATCGGCACCTTGGGGTCCACCCGGTGCTGGTACAGCAGGTCGATGCGGTCGGTGCGCAGGCGCTTCAACGAGGCCTCCACGACCGCGCGGATGTGGTCTGGCCGGCTGTCCATGCCGTCGTTCATCGAGGTGCGGAGGGCGCTGTTCTCGTCGCCCGCGAAAGTGAAGCCGAACTTGCTGGCGATCACCACCCGGTCGCGGACGGGCGCCAGCGCCTCGCCCAAGAGCGTCTCGTTGGTGAACGGGCCGTAGATTTCGGCGGTGTCGAACAGCGTGATCCCGAGGTCCACCGCCCCGCGCAGGACGGGGATCATTTCGGCGGGGTCGGGGATCGTGCCGTAGGAGGCACTCATCCCCATGCAGCCGAGGCCGATGGCCGAGACCTCCGGTCCGTTCCGACCCAGCCGGCGTGTCTGCATCGGTCCGGTCCCCCTGTCCTGAGCGCTCAGTCAACCACGCCGCGCGACGGCCGCCAAGATTCAGGGCGGCGCGACATCGGCCGCCGGAACGCCGGAATTGGCCCTAGCAGTCGGGATCGACGGCGCAGGCCATCAGGGCGCGTTGCGTGTCGGGGCCATAGACGCCATCGATCGCGCCGGCGTAGTGGCCTGTGCCAGTCATGAGGTTCTGCCACCGTTCCACCCGCGATGCCCCCTCGATCCCGATGGCCCGCTCCCAGTCCTCGACGGCGCGCTCGTAGGCGCCGAGGGCCCGATAGGCGGTCCCGCGGTTGTGGTAGGCAACGGCATCTTCCGGATCGAGCCGCAGCGCCTGGTCGAAGTCCTCGATCGCCCGGCGCAACTCGCCGAGTTCCGCATAGGCGATCCCGCGGTTGCTGTAGGCAGCGGCAACTCCCGGATCGAGTTGCAGCGCCTGGTCGTAGTCCTCGATCGCCCGGCGGAACTCGCCGAGGTCCCGATAGGCGTTCCCGCGGTTGTTGTAGGCCCAGGCGAGATCCTTGCCGGACCACTGGCCCGACTGGATCGCTGCGGTGCAACCGCCAATCTTCAGGTCCTGGTCGCTCGATTGAACGCAGTCGTCCACGAAATCCGCGCGGGCGTCTTGCGCGACAGTAGCGAAGAGCGCCGCGACGGCGAGACCTGCGAAGACGCGCATGGCGAAGTTCCCTGTCATATCCCCTCGGTCGGTGCAGCGTATCGGACGCGGGGCAGATGACAAGCGCAGAAGGGAGGTAGGCGGGCCGCACCCCGCGCCGCCTGGCAACGCGGGTTTCAGGCGTCGGGCGCCGGAATCCATTCCCGATTGTCGTCCGGCGGCAGGCGGAAGCGGCCGTGCGCCCAGTCGCCGGCGCGCCAGGCTTCCTTGGCTGCGTCGATCCGGTCCTGCGACGACGCCACGAAGTTCCACCAGATGTAGCGCGGCCCGTCCATCACCTGCCCGCCCAGCAGCATCACCCGCGCGCCCTGCGGTCCGGCGGTCAGGCCGATGCCGTCGCCCTGGCGGAAGACCAGCATCTGGTTCGCGCCGAAACTCTGGCCGCCCAGGCTGACATCGCCTGACAGCACAAAGGCGCTGCGGTCCTCGTGGTCGTCCGGCAGCGGGATCGTGGCGCCGGGGGCCAGGATGGCGTCGGCGTAAAACACGTCGAAAGGCATCGCCACCGGCGCCTTCGCGCCCCAGGCGGTGCCGAGGATCAGCCGCACCTGCTTGCCCTCGCCCTCCAGCTCCGGAAGCGTCGCCTTGGGCGCGTGGACAAAGGCCGCCGGGTCGTCCTCGCTGGCTTTCGGCAAGGCCAGCCAGGTCTGCAGGCCGAACAGCGTATGCGGCGCAGCCCGGGTCGGCCCGTCCACCCGCTCGGAATGGGTGATCCCCTGCCCCGCCAGCATCCAGTTCACCGCGCCTTCCTCGATCCAGCCATCGGTGCCCAGCGAATCGCGGTGGTGGATGCGGCCCTTCAAAAGGTAGGTGACGGTGCCCAGGCCGATGTGCGGATGGGGCCGCACGTCGATCCCCTGGCCGGTGAGGAACTCGGCCGGGCCGAACTGGTCGAAGAGGATGAACGGCCCGACCATCTGACGTTGGGCCGACGGCAGCGCGCGGCGCACCTCGAAGCCGCCGAGATCGCGGGCGCGGGGGATGATGACGGTCTCGATCGCATCGACGGCATCGCCGAGGGGGATCGAGGGGTCGAGGGCGGGGTTCCAGCTCATCGGGGGCTCCGGTCACGGGTCGCACAGATATAGGCGCAAACTGCGCCCGCGTCATGCCGCCGCGGCGCGGGTGTGCTGCGCGCAGCCGCACAGCGCGCCCCCCTTGTTGAACAACGCGCCCGGCTGCGTCAAGGTGGTGACGGGAGCTGATCGGGGTCTGCGGGGAATGACGGCGGAAGAGGCCTGGGCGAAGGTCGGGGTGGAGCTCCGGGCGCTGCTGCGCGCGGGTCTTACCGATGCCGGGTCGCTGTTCACGCCCTTGGTGCTGATCGTCACGCTGCTGATCTGCGCCGCGATCTACCTGCGGCGGCGGCCGCGCGAAGGGTTTTTCACCTGGCTGTTCCCGCGCCGCGCATACCGGACGCAGGGGTTCCTGCTCGACGTTCAGGTCTATCTGCTGTCCAGTTTCGTCGTCGTCCATGCGGCCTTGGCGGCCCCGGCGGTGGCGGCGCTGGTGATGACCGGGATCGGCGCGCTGGCAAGCACCGCAGGGGCACCGGCGGCCGAACACCCGTTTCTGGCGGCGCTGGTCACGTTCCTGATCGCCGACGCCTTCTCGTACGCCTGGCACCGGCTGCACCACGAGAACCGCGTGCTGTGGCCGATCCATGCCCTGCACCACGCCGCCGAGGAACTGACGCCACTGACCGCGGTGCGGCACCATCCGGCCTTCGTCATCCTCGGCAATGCGATCTACGCTGTCCTGCTGGGCATTCTGCAGGCGCTTGCGCTGCTGTTCGTTCTGGGCAGCGTCGATGTGCTGACGGCACTGGGGATCAATCTGTTCTATGCGGGCTTCAACCTCGCGGCGGCGAACCTGCGGCACAGCCACGTCTGGCTGCGCTACCCGGTCTGGCTCGAACATCTGCTGATCTCGCCCGCGCAGCACCAGGTCCACCACTCGATCGACCCCCGTCACCAGGACCGGAACTATGGCGAGGTCCTGGCCGTCTGGGACTGGCTCTGCGGCACGCTCTATGTCCCCGGACGCGAGGAGACCGTTGTTGCCTTCGGACTGGCGGATGCCGAAGGAAAGCGGCTGGCACAGCCCTACGGCAGCTTCCGCAAGGCCATGCTGGTGCCGCTGGCCGAAGCCTGGCGGGCCTTTGCGCGCCAGGGCGGCAGCCGTTCGTGACCCTTTTGCCGCGGAGATGCGGCAATTGGCCCGGCCTCGGCGATTTCGCTTTGGCCGACTCGCGGCAGGGCCTTTGCTGAACCGGCTTGCAACCGATTGAAGGGGAGTGCGATGAAGGCGTTTGGAATAGCGGCCGCGATCTGTGTGGCGCTGACCTGGTCTGTTCATGCCGGTGGCCTGGCCGAGCCGGTGATGGAACCGGATGTCGTGGCCGAAGCCGCCAGCTCTTCGTCGGCCGGAATCATCGTGCCGATCCTGCTTCTCATCCTGATCGCGGCGATCGCTTCGGGCAGCGACACGCCGTCCGAAACGCTGGCCCGCTGAGGGACTGGTGGGTGGTGAGAGGTTCGAACTCCCGACCCGCTCGGTGTAAACGAGCCGCTCTACCGCTGAGCTAACCACCCGCGGCCGTTCTGGTAGCGAACACCGCCTGCCCGGGCAACCCCCGGGGGGGCCGTTGTGTTCGCGCCTTCCCCCGGCTAGCGTCCGCCCCGGCGAGCCGGGGGGCGCATGCGGGTACTGGTCATCGGTGCGGGGTCGATCGGCAAACGCCACGCGGCCAGTCTGCTGAGCCTGGGCGCCAAGGTGGAGCACCTGCCCTGGCGGGCGACCTCTGCGGAGGACGTGGCGGATCGGCTGGCGATGGGCGTCGATGCCGCCGTGATCGCCACGGCGACCGACATCCGCCTGCCCCTTGTCGCCGCCTGCGCCGCCCATGGCGTGCCGTTCTATGTCGAAAAGCCGGTGGCCTTTCGCCGCGCCGACCTCGACGCCCTGCTCGCCGCCGCCGCCCCGGTGGTTCAGCGGTCGGTCGCAGGCTTCATGATGCGGTATCACGAGGGCTTTCGCCGTCTGGCAGAAGCCGATCTTTCCACCGTCTTCCGCTTTGCCTTTAGCATCGGTCACGATGTCACCCGGTGGCGGCAGGATTGGCGCTTTTCGGAGAGTTACGCTGCCCGGGCCGAAGGCGGCGGCGTGTTGCTTGACCTCTGTCACGAGATCGACATGGCCGAAACGCTGATGCCCGGTCTGGCGCTCACCGCGGTCGAGAGCCTTGGCCATGCCGGCTACCCGGGTGTCGATGTCGCCAGCCTGGTGACGCTGCGCGCTGGCAACGGCGCGACGGGGACGGTGGCGATGGACTATCTTTGTCCCGCACTGGTCCGCCGCACCCGGATCGACACGCTCGCTGCGGCGCACGACGTGGATTTCGCCGCCCTTCTTTACGGCAGCGGAGCGGACAGGCAGGCGCTGGTGCAGGACCGCAACGGCATGTTCCTGGACCTGATGCGGGACTTTCTGGCCCTGGTTGACGGCCGGGCCACCACGGGCGAACACCTGCCCCGGCTCGACCGCGTGGAGGCCTCCTGCCGCCTGATCGCCGCCGCCTGGGAGGCGCGCCGCTTCACCGGCACAGTGACGAAGGACATCGCATGATCCTTGGCCATATCGGCGCCCGCAAGGGCTCGAAGGGCGTGCCCGGCAAGAACACGCGGCCGATCGCCGGCAAGCCGCTGATCGACTGGTCGCTCGACCAGTTGCTGGCGCACCCGCGCGTGGCGGCGGTTGTGGTGTCGACCGACGACGAGGCGCTGTATGACCATGCGGTGGCGCGGGGCTGTCTGCAGATCGGGTTGCGCCCGGCGCATCTGGCCACCGACACGGCGGGGAAATGGGGGGTCTGGCAGCATGCTCTGGGCGCGGCGCAGGCTCGCTTGGCCGAGCCGGTGACCGCGTTCCTCGATCTCGATTGTACCTCGCCCCTGCGGCTGCCATCGGACATCGACGGCGCGCTGGACCTCTTCGCCCGCGAGCGCCCGGACATGGTGATGTCCTGCTGCGAGGCGCGCAAGAACCCGTATTTCAACCTGGTCGAGCCGGATGCGACCGGCGCGCTGCATGTCTCCAAGCCGCTGCCCGGCGGCGTGGTGGCGCGGCAGCAGGCGCCGGTGGTCTACGAGCACGCCGCCTCGACCTATGTCGTCGCGCCGGAGTACCTCGGGCGTTCCGGGGGCCTGTGGGAGGGCCGGGTGATCCCCTTCCTGATGCCTGCGGAACGCTGCCTGGACATCGACACACCGTTCGACTTCGAGATCGTCGAATGGCTTCTGGAGAAGGCCAAATGACCGACCTGTCGACCCGAACGATCTTCATCACCGGCGCGGGCGGTGTGCTGGGGCGGACCTATGTGCGGCGCACGCTGGCCGCGGGCGCCCGTGTGATCGCCTCGGACCTGCCGGGGGGGAGGGCGGATGCGCTGGTCACTGACTTCGGAGGCGATCTGAACTTCCGCTTCTATCCTCTTGATGTGGCTTCCGAAGACGAGATCACAGCCATCTTCGCGAAAATCGCCGGCGACGGCTGGCAGCCCAATGTCGTGCTGAACAACGCCGCGATCACGGGCGAGATGCTGATGGGCGCGGGGCAAGCCGTTTCCGTCGTTTGCCGACACCTCGCTGTCGGACTGGGAGCGCACGCTGCGCACCAACCTGACCGGCGCCTTCCTGATCGCCCGGCAGATGGATCGCGACGTCGTGGGCAAATGGCCCTGCACCCTGATCAACGTGGCCTCGATGTATGCGCTGAACGGGCCGCACCACGCGATCTACGAGGGGATGCCGTTCAAGTCCTTCTCGGCCTATTCCACCAGCAAGGCCGGCATCCACGGGCTGACGCTGTGGCTCGCCGGCTACTGGGCGCCGCGCGGGGCGACGGTGAACACGATCGCGCCGGGCGCGGTGTTCAACGGCCATTCGGAGGAGTTCCAGCGCCGCGTGGGGGGGCTGATCATGCAGGGCCGGATGGCGCAGCCGGACGAGATCGCCGATGCGATGCTGTTCCTGTGCTCGCCGCAGGCGGGCTACATGACCGGGCAATTGGTCAACGTGGACGGCGGCTTCAGCGCCTGGTGAGGCGGTCGAAGGCGGCCAGCGTGCGCTGCACGGCACCGCTGTGTTCGGCGAAAAACTGTTCTATCGCCATGGGTTCCGGGGCGAAGCTCAGCAGCGCCGCCGCCAGTGCCGGGGCGTCGGGGACCGACCGGGCAACCCCGGCGGCGCGGGCTTCCTCGAACGGGTATTCGATCGGCCAGGTGACCGGGCCGGTGACGACCGGCCGCCCCAGCGCCAGCGGCTCGATGATGTTGTGCGCGCCGGCCGGGGTGAAGCCGCCGCCCACGACCACGCGGTCGGCGGCGGCCAGGAAGGCATATATCTCGCCCAGACTGTCGCAGAGCAGCAGGTCGATCCCGGGCGCCGGTCCCCGGGGTGCAAGCGCCGGGTCGAGCACCTCGCTGCGGCGGGCGAGGCGGAACCCTTCGGCGGCCAGCGTGGCATGGACCTCGTCGAACCGCTCCGGGCGGCGAGGGATGTAGAGGATGAGCGGGCGGACGGGCGACAGGTCCCACAATGCCCGGATCGCGGCGATATAGGTCGGGTCCTCCCCCTCTACCGCCGAGGCGATGGCGATGACCGGGCGCGCCGGCGCGAGCCAGGCCCGCAACGCCAGCCCGGCGGCAAGCAGCTGCGGCGGGACGGGCTGGTCGAAGCGGGTCTCCCCGGTGACATCGACCTCGGCGAGGCCGGTGGCGCGGAAGCGGTCCGCCTGGAGGGCGGATTTCACGAAGGCGCCGGCGTAGAGCGCGATCAGCTGCCGACGCAGCCCTCCCGGGCGGTCGGCCCGGAAGCTGCGCAGCGGGTACTGGGCGTTGCAGGGGAACAGCAGGACGCCGCGGGCGCGTGCTGCGGCGATCATGCGCGGCCAGTGCTCGACCTCCATCACCAGCCCGGCCCGCGGCTGGAAGCGATTGAAGAACCCCGCGTAAGCCCATGACGTCTCGACAGGAAGCCAGACAGCCGCCAGCCGGCCGGTGGCGATCTCGGCGGCGAAGACCTGCTCGGCCTCGCGCCGTCCGGCCGGGGTCAGGTGGGTGGTGACGACCTGTTGCCCGCGGTCGAGCAGCGCACGGATCAGCGGCACGGCGGAGCGGACCTCGCCCAGCGACACCGCGTGGACCCAGACCGGCCGGTTCATCCGCTGCCGGTAGCGTCCGAGACGTTCCGCGAGATGGCCGCGATAGCCCGCATCGCGCCGGCCGCGCCAGAGGAGATAGCCGAGGACGACCGGCAGACCGAGGCTCCAGACCACCTCCCAGGCCAGAAGGAAGAGGCGCAGGCGCAGGCTCACCGGATCAGCCCCAGGAGAGCATCGGCGAGGCGCGCGATGCCGCCGCGGGCATCGTGGACGAGGACGGAGGCGCGGTCGGCCATGGCGCGCAGGTCTTCCGACAAGGCCAGGGCAAGCGCCCCGGCGTCGGCAACCTCGCGGGCGGCCGCCGCAGCGCGCAGGGCGGCGTAGTCGGCGGCGAAGTTGGCCGGCTCGGGGCCGTGCAGGACGGCGCAGCCGAGGTTGGCGGCCTCCCAGGGGCTGTGGCCGCCGATGCCGCGGCCGCCGACCAGCGCCACCGGGCAGAGACGGTACCAGAGGCCCATCTCGCCGATCGTGTCCACGATCCAGACCCGCCCCTCCGGCCCCTGCCCCGCGCTGCGCCGTGTGGCGGCCAGACCCAGGGCAACGGCCGAGGCGGCGATCTCCGCGCCGCGGGCCGGGTCGCGCGGCGCGAGGATCAGCAGGCGGTCTGGCAGCGCCACGGCGGCGGCAAGCGCGATGGCTTCATCGGCGGCATGGGTGGAAGCAGCAAGCCAGGGCGCGCGGCCGGTCAGGAGTGGCGCGAGGCGGGCGAGCTCGGCCGGGTCGCAGGACAGCTCGCCCGCCCCCGGTTTCAGCGAGCCGCTCACTGCCACCCCCTGGGCCCCCAGCGCCGCCAGGTGCCGGGCGGTCGCCGCATCCTGCGCCGTCAGCAGGCAGAACCGCGCGTAGAGGTCGCCGAACAGCCCCCGCACCCGGGATCGCGCGGCAAAGGCGCGGGCGTCCATGCGGGCACCGACGAGCGCCAGCGGGATGTCCCGGCGCGCCGCGTCGACCACCAGGCCGGGCCAGAGATCCTGCTCCGCCCAGACCGACAAAGCCGGGCGCCAGTGGTCGAGAAAACGCCGCGCGGGCCCGGGAAGATCCAACGGCAGGAACTGGTGCCGTGTGCGCGGCGGTGCCTGGCCGGCAAAGGCGTGGGCCGAGGTCCGTGCGGTCGAGGTGACAAGAAAGGACACGTCCTCCCGCCGCGCGGCCATGGCGGCGATCAGGCCGCGCAGCGCCAGCACCTCGCCCAGACCCACCGCGTGCAGCCAAACGAGCGGGCCGTCGGGGCGGGGCTGCGTGGCCTCGCCCAGCTTCTCGCGCCAGCGCGCGGGGTCCTCCTTCCCCCGCGCCAGCCGCCGGCGCAGGATCGCGGTTCCGGCCGGCGCCGCCAGCCAGCGCAGCGCGAGGGTCGCCCGCAGCGCCGGACCGAAGGGCTGCCGCGGCGTGCGCGGGACGAGGTCAGGCGAGGTCACGGAACGCCTTCTGCAGCCCCCGAGCCCAGAATTCCGGGCGTTGCAGAACCGTGACGAAGCGGTCGGCCGCCCGCCCCTCGCCAAAGCCGGTATGCGCCGGGTGGCGGCGGCCCCACTGCGTCGCGAGGAAGCCCAGCACCGACGCCCGGTCGAAGGCCTCCGCCGTGGTGACCGATCCCGCGTCCGACCGGTTCGCCTGACGGGTGCCGATGTCGAGCGCGGGAACCCCGAGGAACGGAGCCTCGCGGACCCCGGCCGAGGAATTGCCGACGATGCAGGCGGCGCGGCGCATCAGCTCGGAGAAATGCGCGAAGCGCATCGAGGGCAGCAGGCGGAAGCGCTCCGGCGGCAGCCGCTCGAGAACCCGGAAGATCGCCTCCGACCCCGGATCGTTGTTCGGCGCGATGACGACGAAGCACCGCCCGCTGTCGGCCAGCGCGGCGAACAGCGCCTCGGCCTGGTCGCCCATCGTGACCGCCTCCGACGTCACCGGGTGAAACACGGCGATGCCGTGGTCGTCGAACGGGATGGCGTAACGCGCGCGGACCTCGGCCAGCGTCACGCCCGAGGGCCCGGCGTGGAAGTCCAGTTCCGGCGAGCCGATGACGTGGATCGCCTCGTCCGGCTCGCCCAGCGCCCGCACCCGCGCCGCCGCCGCCGCGGACGAGACGAAATGCGCGAAGGCGAGCTTGGAATTGCAGTGGCGGAACACCTCGTCGATGGTGCCCGAGACCTCGCCACCCTCGACATGGGCCGAGCGGATGTAGTTGGTGGCCGCCACGAGCGTGCAGGCCAGCGCCTCGACCCGGTCGCCGTGGGTCACGATCAGGTCGGGCCGGTGCTCGGTGACGTAGTCGGAAAATCCGGTCACCGTCTTGGCCAGCACGATGTCCAGCGCGTCGCCGGGACGCTGGTTCAGGAACTCGTGGACGGCGACGCCCGGCATCCGGTGCACCTCGTGCTTGGTCAGCCCGTAGCGGTCGAGCATGTGCATGCCGGTGACGAAAAAGCCGACCCGGTGGCCGCTGTCCCGGGCGGCAGCGGCCAGCGGTTCCAGCTTGCCGAAGTCGGCGCGGGTGCCGGTCAGGAAGAGGAGGGAGGGTTTTTCGGGGTCAGTCATCGCGCATCTGGATTAGTCGCTCGTTGCGACCGCGGCAACTGCCGGGCTTGCGGCCCGGGAGATTGCCGAACGCACCGCCTGCCGATACATCAGGCGTCGCGCCGTCTGGAGACACGGAACGGGCTCATGGCCACAATCACCTGCATCTGCCTGAAATATGGCACGGCCTACGGCGCGGCGGACGTGAACCGGCTGCATGCGGGCCTCGCGCGCCACCGCGGTGACTTCGGTCTGCGGCTCCTGTGCATGACCGACGATCCGGCCGGGATCAGCCCGGCCGTGGAGATCCTGCCCTTGCCGGCCGAGCCCTTTGCCGACCGGATGGAGCGGGCGATGGATACGGCCCCGAAACGCGGCCGGCTCAAGAAGATCAGCCTGTTTCGCCCCGGGCTGATCCCGGGCCACGAGGGCCCGCTGCTCGTCCTGGACCTTGACGTGCTGATCGTCGGGCCGCTGGCCGGGCTCTGGACCCATGCCCCCGGCAAGGTCTGCATGCGGCGCGAGTGGCGGGTATCGTCGCGGGCGCCGTCGCTGGGGCACGGGTCGGTCGAGCGCATCGACCCGGCCCGGCACGCCTATCTTTACCGCATGATGGCGGACCAGCCGGAAGCGGCCGTGGCGCTCGGCGGCGGGTCGGAGCAGACCTACACTTCGGCTTCGGCCCAGCAGGCGGGGGACCTTGCGTTTTTCCCGGACGCCTGGGTCGCCTCGTTCAAATATGACTGCCGCCCGCCACGCCCGCTGAACCTGATCCTGCCCCCGCGCCTGCCGCGGGATGCGCGCGTCGTCTGTTTCCATGGCCGGCCGAAGCCCGGGGAGGCGGTCGCGGGCTATCGCGCCGGCCTGTCGTCAACCCGTTCCGCGGCTTGGCTCCGGGACGCGGCGGCAGGCGGCGGGGCATGAGCGATCCGCTGGCCGGGCTGCCGGTCTACCTCATCAATCTCCCGCGGGCCGTGGACCGGCGGGCGGCGATGGAGCAACGGCTGGCCGCGGTGGGTCTGAACTACACGCTGGTTCCGGGTGTGGACGGCAAGGCCGAGGAAGCCCGGCTGCTGGCCAGCGTCGATGTCCCCGCCTTCCGCCGCAACATGGGGCGCGAGGTGCTGATCGGCGGCATCGGCTGCTATCACTCGCACCTGAAGGTGTGGGAAATGTTCCTGGCCCATGGCGGGCCGCATGCGCTGGTGCTGGAGGACGACGTCGTGTTCCACGACGACATTCTGGCGGCGCTACGGCTGGCGCTGCGGGCGCAGGCGCACTGGGACCTGCTCAAGCTGAACCGCATCCGCGCCAAGCTGCCGGTGCCGCAGGGCCGCATCGGCCCCTACCGGCTGATGGCCTATCTTGGCCCCAACACCGGCACCGGCGCCTACCTGATCAACCGCGCCACGGCGGCAAGGCTGCTGCCCGCCATGGCCCGCGTCACCCGCGCCACCGACCACGAGATCGGCCGTTTCTTCCGGCACGACTTCCGCCTGCGCGGGATGGAACCCTGGCCCTGCGGCATCGACGCCAGCCACGAAAGCCTGATCACCGGACCGGGCGGCTATGGCGGGGTGCGCAAGTTTCGCTGGTACCGGCGGCTGCCGAACTACGGGTTGCGCGCCGGCAATTACCTGCGGCGGCTGGAATGGCTAGCAAAGCGGGCGGAAATCTGGCCGCGAAGGTCCCAGTTGCCGATCATGCCAGAGGCCAGGGAATGAGCAAGAACGACCTTGGGCGCGAGCCCTTCCGCAAGGACGGGCGGCTGATCGTGTCCTATCCTAAGTCGGGCCGGACCTGGATCGATTTCGCCCTGCAGTCACACGGCATCGACGCAACCCTTACCCATGCCGGGTGCAGCACCAACTGGCGCGAGGTTGGCCGCCCGTTTCCCGGCGTCAAGCCCGGGCTGGCCGGGGTGCCATTGGTCTTCCTGCACCGCGATCCGATCGATACGGCGGTATCGATGTACTACCAGATCACCTATCGCGACCTGCGGTTTGGCAGCGGGCGCTATCTGCGGATGTTCCTGCCGCTTCTGCTTCGCTCGGCGCTGCCGCCGCGCGACATTGGCGACTTCGTGCTGCACACAACGCATGGAATCGAGAAGATCTGTCGCTACAACCGGGCGTGGCTTGACCATTTGAAGGGGCGGCAGGATTGCCTGATCCTGACCTATGAGACAATGCGCGCCGATCCCGCGGCGGAATTCCAGCGGCTTCTGGATTTCTTCGGCGTGGCCGGTGTCACTGGTGCTGCCTTGGCCGAAGCCTCGAGCTTCGAGCGGATGAAGGTGGCGGAACGCCAGCAAGGCCGAGCGGAGAATGACCCTGGCGTGAAGGTGCGCAAGGGCAAAGTACGCGGCTATCTTGACGAGCTTCGGCCCGAAACCATTGCGGCCTGTCGTACAATCATGGAACGCTTCGACTTCCGGTCTGGCCAATGACGCCACATCGCCCGACGGCTAGAAGCAGCGGGATTTGGGGGCAGCAGTGCCGATCTATCGCATAGGAACGACCAAGGTCCTATTCATTCACGTCCCGAAGACCGCAGGGATGGCGATCGGCGATCACCTGGGCAGGGCCGGACCCGCAGTCTTCGAGGAGCGGATCAAGTTCCGGGGCGGCACATTTGGGCCGCGGCATCAGCCCGCGACGGTGCTGGAGAAGGTCTTCTTCCCCGAAATGATCGACTATTCCTTCATGGTGGTGCGCCATCCGGTTACACGGCTGGTCTCGGAATACCGCTATCAGCGCCGCAGCGGGCTGGTCCAGCTGTCGCGGTTCCGCATGTTCGGCTTTGACACCTGGTTGAGCTATTCGCTGCACTGTCTGCGCCGGGACCCTGATTGGCGGGTCGGGCATTTTCGCCCGCAAGTCGCCTATGAATGCTTCGAGTGCGAGGTCTTCAAATACGAGGACGGGCTCGACAAAGTGATGCAGGGAGTGTCGCGCGCGACGGGGGTGGCGATCCCTTACGAGACGCCACCGAAGAACGTTTCGACCTACCGACCAACGCGGGTGTCACAGGCAAGCCTGGACATGATTGCCGCGACCTATGCGGCGGATTTTGAGCGCTTTGGCTACAAGGTCGAAATGCCGCAGATCAAGGGAGTGACCGGGCCATGAGGCGAAATACCAGCAGAGGCGGAGCGAATGGCGGTTCCAGAGCGACTTGACCGAGGCCTCATGGCGATTGTCGACCGGTTGCAGGAATGGCAATCGGCACTGGGCAGGCTTTACGGGCGGCCGACTTCTGGAATGCTAACAGATTTCCAGTTGGAGGGGCGTCCGGTCATCTTTCTGCACAACCCCAAGACCGGGGGAAAATCGCTGCGCCTCATGCTGGGGGTGAAGCGATTGTCGCACACACCCCCGGTAGAGCGGCTGAGCGCACGAAACTGGGAGCGGTGCTTTTCAGTCGTGGCGGTGCGCGACCCGTTCGAACGGTTCCTGTCGGGCTATTTCAACCATGTCCGCCAGCCGAAGGAGAATGCTTTGACGCGGGTTTATGCAGGGAGTTCAAGCAGATATCGGCCTTCGATTATCTTGAGGTGCTTGACCGGCATCCGAAATTCGGGGGACCACAACGGCAATGGACAGATTTTCCCAGCGTCGTGAAACCGCAGGCGGACCTCATCCTCTGGTTCGAGGAGATCGCGCGCTGGGGCGAGCGGCTCTGTGGCGCAGGGATCGACGTGACCGGGCGCTCGATGGCACATCACCACAAGAGCGCGCGTGGCGAGAGTGAAATGCTGGAGACGCTGAAGATGACCGGCGCGGAATACCTGCGGCTGGAAACCGAGGTGCGGGCCTATTTTCGGGCGGACGCCGAGACCTTCGGCTATCCCTCCGTGCCAGTCAGGCGAGATCCGCCCACTTGAGCTGCGTGTTTCGGCTGATCGTTCGGGTCAGCCGCTTCCCAACCACCTTGTCGAAATCATAGGCCGCGATCTCTCCCGAACCGGGGCGGCGGGCCCAGATGTCGGCCTCCCCGATCACGTGGCCCGCTGCCAGGTCGCGGTCCGCCACGACCGAGCCGCGGGCGAAGCGGTAGACGTCCTCCTCCGGCGCGGTGCGCTGTTTGGGGTTGTTCGCGGCGATCCAGATTTCGCGGCTCCGGTCGATCAGGAGCCGCAGTTCCGCCGGGTCCATCGAGTTGATGATGTCCGGCCCGCGGCGGTAGCGCGTGTCGGTGTAGTGCCGCTCCAGGATGCAGGCCCCCAACGCGACCGAAGCCAGTGCCATCTCGGGGCCGATGGAGTGGTCGGAGAAGCCGACAACCGCCCGCGGGAAGGCCTCGCGCAGCTCGGTCACCCCGCGCAGCGACACGATTTCGGGCGGCGAGGGGTAGAGGTTGGTGCATTCCAGCAGCGCATAGTCGATCCCCGCAGCGTCGAGGATTGCCACCGAGGCGCGAATGGTTTCAATCGTCTGCATCCCGGTGGACAGGATCACCGGCCTGCCCTTTCGGGCGATGTGGCGGATCAAGGGCAGGTTGTCCGCCTCGCCCGAGCCGATCTTGTAGGCCGGAACGTCGAGGCTTTCGAGGAAGTCCGCCGCCGCGCGCGAGAACGGCGTGGAAATCCAGATCATCCCCAGGCTCTCGGTGTAGCGCTTGAGTTCCGCCTCCTCATCGAGGCTCAAAGCGCAGCGTTCCATCACGTGCCAGATCGAGACATCGGCGTTGGGCGGGAAGATCGCCTTCGCCTCTTCGGTCATCTCGTCTTCGATGATGTGGGTCTGGTGCTTGATGATCTCGCAGCCGGCGCCCGCGGCGAGACGAACCATCTCCTTGGCCACCGCCAGATCACCACCATGGTTGATGCCGATCTCGGCGATCACCAGCGGCGGGTGGCCGGGGCCGATCTTGCGCCCTGCGATCTGCATCACGCCTCCTTCAGACCGGCCGAAAAGCGCGCGGCCTGGCGCTGGTAGTGCCGGGCCGAGGCCACCAGCTTGGCCTGTGCGGCCTCGTCAAGGGTGCGCACGACCTTCCCCGGTGCGCCCATCACAAGCGAGAAGTCGGGGATCTCCTTGCCCTCGGTGATGAGAGCACAGGCGCCGATCAGACAGAACCGCCCGATCCGCGCCCCGTTCAGCACGGTGGCCCCCATCCCGATCAGGCTGGTGTCGCCGATGGTGCAGCCATGCAGCATCGCCCGGTGGCCGATGGTGCAATTGGTGCCGATGGTCAGGGGAAAGCCCGCGTCGGTGTGCAGGACCGAGTTCTCCTGGATGTTTGTCCCCTCGCCCACCGTGATCGGCTCGGTGTCGCCGCGCAGCACCGCGCCGAACCAGACCGAGGCGCGGGGGCCGAGGGTCACCGTGCCGATCACGTCGGCGGAGGGTGCGACCCAGGCCGTGGGATCGATCAGGGGCGCAAGTCCGTCCAGCGTCCAGATCATCGCGTCTCGAACTCCCGGTTCAGGCCGCGCACGAAGTCCGACAGCCCCGGCTGCCGGTCGCGGCGCTGGCGCTCGGCCTCAAGAATGCCGCGCAAGGCGTTGAAGGTACTGTCGATATCGTCATTCACCAGGACATAGTCGTATTCCGCCCAGTGGCTGATTTCGTCGCGGCTCTTGGCCATCCGCCCGGCGATCACCGCATCGCTGTCCTGCGCCCGCGTACGCAGCCGCGCCTCCAGCGCGGCGATGGACGGCGGCAGGATGAAGACCGAAACCGCATCCCGCCCCAGGGTGGAGTTGCGGATCTGCTGCCCGCCCTGCCAGTCGATGTCGAAAACGGTATCGCGGCCTTCCGCCATCGCCGCCTCGACCGGCGCCCGTGGCGAGCCGTAGAAGTGGCCGAACACCTCCGCGTGTTCCAGCATCTCGCCCTTGTCCACCATGGCAAGGAACGCCTCGCGCGAGCGGAAAAGATACTCGCGCCCGTCCGTTTCGCCCGGACGCGGCGTGCGGGTGGTGGCGGAGATCGAGAAGGTCATCGTCGCGTCCCACGCCATCAGCCTCCGCGCCAGCGTCGATTTCCCGGCGCCGGAGGGGGAGGAGAGGATCAGGAGCAGGCCGCGGCGCATCATTCGATATTCGCCACCTGCTCGCGCATCTGGTCGACCACGACCTTGAGGTCCAGCCCCACCCGGGTCAGGCCCACGGCCTGGGCCTTGGAGCAGAGCGTATTGGCTTCGCGCATGAATTCCTGGGTCAGGAAGTCGAACTTGCGGCCCACCGGGCCGGGATCGGACAGCAGCGCGCGGGCGGCGGCGATGTGGGCGGTGAGGCGGTCGATCTCCTCGGTGACGTCCTGCTTGACCGCCAGCAGCGCCAGTTCCTGCGCCACGCGGGTCTCGTCCACGCCCTCGGCGAGGATGCGGGCAACTGCCTCGCCGAGGGCCCGGGCGACCTGCTCGCGCCGGGCGGCGGCCTCGGCGCGGGCCTCGTCGATCAGGGCGTGATGCGGTCGATCTGACCGGCGATGACGCCTGCCAATGCGGCGCCTTCGGCGGAGCGGGCGGCGCCGAGGTCGGCGAGGAGCGCCGGCAGGTCGGCGAGGATCGCGGCCCGGAGCGCAGCGGTATCCTCCTCCGCCGATCCGGCTTCCAGAACACCCCGCAGCGCCAGAAGGTCGGCCCCGGTGGCGGGCGCCAGCGTCACGCCGGCCGCCATGGCGACGTTCTCGGCCTCGGCCAACACGGCGATGGCCGCGGACAGCGCGGCGGGGTTCAGCCGCAGCGGGGCGGCCGTGGCATCACGCTCCACCTTCAGGGTCAGCGAGACATTGCCGCGGGCCAGCGCCTTGCCCAGGTCGGCGCGGAGCGCGGGCTCCAGCCCCTCGATCCAGTCCGGCACGCGGAGCCGCAGGTCCAGCCCCTTGCCGTTGACCGACCGCAGGTCCCAGACCCAGACCGCCCCTGCCCCTTGCCCTCGCCCTGTGGCAAAGCCGGTCATCGAGACGGTCATCCGCAGGCCCCCGGGGTCTTTACCATTTGTGTAGATTCCTGCCCGGACCGGCCCCCGGCCGGTGTATGTTAAGGCCGTGGTAGGGGACATGAGCGCAGGGTTAACGCCCGAGGCCCGGTCCCCGGGGGCGAGCGATAGCAGAGCGGCCGGAGGCCGGCAACGCCGCGTCTTTGGCAGTGGGGAAAGGATGACCGGGATGTTCGAGACGCTGTTCGGCAAGACGACCCCGTCGGTGCCCGCCACCGCATTGACCGAGTTGCGCGCCTATTGGGAAGGGCTGCGGGTGGGTGGTGGCATCCCCTCGCGCGCTGTGCTTGATCCGCGCGGCATCGCCGGGGCGCTCGACTGCGCCTTTGTGGCCGAGCGGGTGGCGCCCGGGCAGGCGCGGTTCCGCATCGCCGGGATGCAGCTGGCCGAGATGCTGGGCATGGAGGCGCGCGGCATGCCGCTGATGACGCTGGTCGCACCGCAGGACCGTTCGGGCTTTGCCACGGCGTTGGAGCAGGTCTTCGCCGGGCCTTCGATGGTCGAGATGTGGCTGGAGGCCGAACGGGGGTTGGGCCGGCCGGCGCTGGAGGGGCGGCTGCTGATCCTGCCGCTCGCCGGCGAGGACGGCACAGTGACCAGGGCGGTCGGCGTGCTGGCTACGGCCGGCGCCATCGGTCGGTCCCCGCGCCGTTTCGCCATCGCCCGCCGCACGGTGACGCGGATCCTGGTGCCGACGGCGGCGCCGGCGGAGCCGGAATTCGCCGAGACCCCGGCCGTCTACGACCCACCGTCGCGGGCGCAGCCCGGCCGGGCGCATCTGCGGCTGGTCACCCTCGACTGATCCGCACGCCGCCTAACGCTTTCCCGCGGCACGGAAATCCTCGACCGGCGCCGGCCCCAGCGCGGGTGCGGCGCCCTCGGCTGCGTGCGGCTTGAGCGCGGCGATCACGGTTGCATCTGGCAAGGGCTCCGGGATCGGCGCCGTGGCCGCCTCGGTCGAGGCCGCCCGGATCAGCGGTGCTGCCGGCACAGCCGGCGCGGCAACCGCGGCGACCGCAAGCGGGCGGCGGAAGACCAGCATGTGGTGGAAATGCGTGGCCGTTCCGGTGAAACCCAAGCGTTCATCGCAGGGAAGGGTCTCGGCGCGCAGGTATTCCCAGCCGTCGCGGGCCAGGTCGTTCATCACATGCGCCAGCGCCACGCCGAAGCGGTCGGGCACCGATTTCGCCCCCTTGGCCTTCTCTCCCCGCCGGGGTGCGGGGACGACCTTGTATTCATGGCTTTGCATGGGCGTCCCCGGTGGTGCTGCGGGCGGGAGACTAGCGGGGCGCAGGGTCGCCGCCAAGCAGATGCAAGATTGGTCCGCAAGGCCTTGCGCGCGCTGGGTTAATCGGCGTCCCACGGGGCGCGGCGGCGGTCGGGTTTCCGTCGGACATCGGTCGGGCATTCGTTGGGACAGGCGGCGGAGCCCGGCGCCGTTCACCATGTTCGGCGAATCGGCGGGGCAAGCCCCGCCCTACAGGCCGAGTGCTTTCGCCACCATGGCACTGACCACCGCCGGGTTGGCCTTGCCGCCGGTGGCCTTGAGCACCTGGCCGGTGAACCAGCCGGCGAGCTTGGCGTTCGCTTTCGCCTTCTCGACCTGCTCCGGGTTGGCGGCGATCAGGGCGGCCAGCGCCCGCTCGATCTCGCCGCTGTCGGTGACCTGCTTCATCCCGTGCCGGGCCGCCACCTCGGCGGGGTCGCCGCCTTCGGTCCACAGGCGTTCGAACAGGTCCTTGCCCATCTTGCCGCTGATCACGCCTTTTTTCAGCAGGTCCAGGAGGCCGCCAAGCTGGGCGGCGGAGACCGGGCTGTCGGCGATGGCGAGGCCCTGTCTGTTGAGCCGGCCGAACAGCTCGTTGATGACCCAGTTCGCCGCCTGCTTGCCGTCGCGCCCCAATGCCACCGCCTCGAAGAAAGCGGCCGCGTCAAGTTCCGCCGTCAGCACGCCCGCGTCGTAATCCGTCAGCCCGAAGTCGGCCATGTAGCGCGCCTTGCGCGCGTCCGGGAGTTCGGGGAGCGTGGCGGCGATGCCGTCCACCCAGGCCTGCTCGATCTCCAGCGGCAACAGGTCGGGGTCGGGGAAGTAGCGGTAGTCGTGCGCTTCTTCCTTGGACCGCATCGAGCGGGTTTCGTTCTTGTCGGGGTCGTAAAGCCGCGTTTCCTGCACGATCGAACCGCCATCCTCCAGGATCGCGATCTGGCGGCGGGCCTCGTGCTCGATGGCAGCCTGGATGAAGCGCAGCGAGTTCATGTTCTTGATCTCGCAGCGGGTGCCCAGGTGGCTGAAGTCCTGGGTTGCCTGATACTTCTCGTACTGGCCGGGCCGGCAGACCGAGACGTTGACGTCCGCGCGCAGGTTGCCGTTCTGCATGTTGCCGTCGCAGGTGCCGAGATAGCGCAGGATCTGGCGCAGTTTCGCGACATAGGCGGCGGCCTCTTCCGGCCCGCGCAGGTCGGGCTTCGACACGATTTCCATCAGCGCCACGCCGGTGCGGTTGAGGTCGACGAAGCTCAAGCTCGGGTCCATGTCGTGGATCGACTTGCCGGCGTCCTGTTCCAGGTGGATGCGCTCGATGCGGACGCGGCGGGCGGTCCTTTCGCCTTCGGGGCCGGGGGGTAGCTCCACGATGACCTCGCCCTCGCCCACGATGGGGGCGTAGAGCTGCGAAATCTGGTAGCCCTGCGGCAGGTCGGGGTAGAAGTAGTTCTTGCGGTCGAAGGCGGAGACCAGGTTGATCCGCGCCTTCAGCCCGAGGCCTGTCCGGACCGCCTGTTCCACGCAGAACTCGTTGATGACCGGCAGCATCCCGGGCATTGCGGCATCGACGAAGGCGACGTTGGCATTCGGCTCCGCCCCCACGACAGTGGAGGCGCCGGAGAACAGCTTGGCCTGGCTCGCAACCTGGGCATGAACTTCCATCCCGATCACCAGTTCCCAGTCGGCTTTCGCGCCCTGGATGACCCTGGGTCTGGGCGGGGTGAAGGCGAGGTCGAGCATGGGCGTCTCCTGTTCCGCCCGCGTTTAGGCCAGGCGGGAGGACGGGGCAAGCAATCGCGGCTTGCTCGCCTCGCGGAATAGCGCGCCGCAACCACAGCGCGAAACCACGCGAATTTGCGCGGAAACCCGCCGAAGCCTTTGCCGAACCGCGCGGAATTCGGCGCAAATGTGAGCGAAATCGGGCGCCCGGTAGACAGGTGCGCCGGGCGGCGGGCACTCCCGTCAGGTCGCGTTTCTGTCGCGCGGCGCTGCCCAAAGAAGATCCAATGTTCCGTAAACCCGTTGCTGCGGCTCTCGCCGCCCTGTCGCTTTCGGCCTGCATGAGCGAGACCAGTCTGTCGATGTCGGACTATCGTCCGGCGATGCGGTGGGATCACGCCGCCGAGGCACCGCTCTGGACCGGCCGCACGCTGATGGCGGTGGCAGAGGAGGACGACAGCCTGGCCGAGGTCGTGCCGGCCGACATCGCGACC
This sequence comes from Rhodobacterales bacterium, assembly GCA_031406135.1. Taxonomy (GTDB): domain Bacteria; phylum Pseudomonadota; class Alphaproteobacteria; order Rhodobacterales; family Rhodobacteraceae; genus JANOGU01. Next base: position 6,672 of record JANOGU010000157.1, on the reverse strand, counting down.
TGGTGCCCGGACTACATGGCGGCGACCCTGGCCGAGCGCCGGGCCTTCTGGGTCGCCATGCTGTCGACGCTGGCCAAGCACGAAAGCACCTGGAACCCGCGCGCCTCGGGCGGCGGCGGCCGCTGGATCGGGTTGACGCAGATCGCGCCCTCGACTGCGCGCCAGTATGGCTGCGAGGCGACAACCACGGCGGAGCTGAAGGATGGCGCTGCGAACCTGGCCTGCGCGGTCGAGATCATGGCGGTGAACGTCGCCGCCGACGGCCTGGTCGCCGGCAACGGCTCGCTGGGCATGGGGCGCGACTGGGCGCCGTTCCGCAAGGCGTCCAAGCGGACCGACATGGCCGCCTGGGTCAGCGAGCAGAGCTACTGCACAGCGGGGTGAGACCCGTCATTCCCCCAACATCCGCCCGGTCATCTCGCCCAGGTCACGGCTGAGGCCCTCCGCCCCGCGGATGCGCGCCAGTTCGCCGCGGATCAGCGCCTGGCGGCCGGTGTCGTAGCGCGCCCAGGTCTCGAAGGCGGTGGACATGCGGGCGGCGGTCTGCGGGTTCAGCGGATCGAGGCGGATCAGCCAGTCGGCGAGGAGGCGGTAGCCGGACCCGTCGGCGGCGTGGAAGCCGGCGTGGTTGGCGGCGAAGGCGCCGATGACGGCGCGGAAGCGGTTGGGGTTGCGCAGCGAGAAGGCCGGGTGCGCGGTCAGGGCGGCAACCGTGGCCGTCGCCGTCGCGGGTGGCGATAGCGTTGCCTGCAGCGAGAACCACTTGTCCAGGACATGCGGGTTGGCCTGCCAGCGGTCGTGAAACCGCGCCAGCGCCTCCTGCCCGCGGCCGATGTCGATCAGGCTGGCCAGCGCCTCGACCTCGTCGGTCATGTTGCCGGCGGCGGCGAAGCCGCGCGACGCGGCGGCGCCCTGGTCGATCTGGGTCAGGATCGCCAGCGCCGTGTTGCGCAGCGACCGGCGCCCGGCAGACTTGGCGCCGGGGGTGAAGGGGCCGGGTTCGGCCATGGCCTCGATCAGCCCGGGCAGCAGCGGGCGCAGCCGTTCCGCCACCGCCCGGCGGGCGCGGCGGCGGGTGGTGTGGATACGGTCGGGGTCGGCGGGGAGGCCGGCGTCGGCGATGGTCTGGGCCAGGTCGTCCTCGGACGGCAACCGCAGGCACAGCGCGCGGAAGGCGGGGTCGAGGCCGTCGTCCACCGCCACGCGCGCCAGCGCGTCGAGCCAGGCCGGGCCGGGGGCGGCGTCCTCCAGGATCATCCGGACCAGCACGTCCTTGGCCAGCGCCCGTCCGGCCTCCCACTTGTTGAACGGATCGGTGTCGTGGGCGAGCAGGAAGGCGCGTTCCTCGGGGCTAGCCGGGCGGTCGAGAACCACCGGTGCGGAGAAGCCGCGCAGGATCGACGGGACCGGGCGACTGGCGAGGCTGTCGAATGTGAATGATTGTTCTGCTTCTGTCATCTCCAGCACGGTGGTGGGCATCACCTCGTCGCCGTTGGGGTTCAGAAGTCCCACCGCGACGGGGATGACGCGCGGCGGCTTCTCCGGCTGGCCGGGGGTGGGCGACGTCTCCTGCTTGAAGGTCAGGGTGAAGCGGCCGTTGTTCCAGTCCTCGGTCACCGACAGGCGCGGGGTGCCGGCGTCGGAATACCAGCGCTTGAACTGCTTCAGATCGCGGCCGGTCGTGTCCTCGAAGACGGCTAGCCAGTCCTCGATCGTGGCCGCCTGCCCGTCGTGCCGTTCGAAGTAAAGGTCGAGCGCCCGGGCGTAATCGGCCGAGCCCACCAGCCGCTTCAGCATGCCGATCACCTCGGCGCCCTTCTCGTAGACGGTGGCGGTGTAGAAGTTGTTGATCTCGATGAAGCTTTCCGGCCGGACCGGATGCGCAAGCGGCCCCGCGTCCTCACGGAACTGGCGCCCGCGCAGCGCCAGCACGTCCTCGATCCGCTTCACTGCGGGCGAGCGCATCTCGGCCGAGAACTCCTGGTCGCGGAAGACCGTCAGCCCCTCCTTGAGGCAGAGCTGGAACCAGTCGCGGCAGGTGATGCGGTTGCCGGTCCAGTTGTGGAAATACTCATGCGCGACAATGGCCTCGATGCGGGCGAAGTCGTCGTCGGTGGCGGTTTCCGGGCTGGCCAGAACATACTTGGCGTTGAAGATGTTCAACCCCTTGTTCTCCATCGCCCCCATGTTGAAGTCGTCCACGGCGACGATGTTGAACACGTCGAGGTCGTATTCCCGTCCGTAGGCGCGTTCGTCCCAGTCCATGGCGCGCTTGAGGCTGTCCATCGCATAGGCGCAGCGCGTCTCGTCGCCTGACCGGACCCAGATCGCGAGGTCGACCCTGCGGCCGGAGCGGGTGGTGAAATTGTCGCGGTGGACGACGAGGTTGCCCGCCACCAGCGCGAAGAGATAGGCCGGTTTGGGCCAGGGGTCGTCCCACGTCCCGGGGCCAACCGGATTGCCGTTCGACAGCCGCACCGGAAGGTCGCTGTCGATGGTCACACTGAAGCGCGCCATCACGTCGGGGCGGTCGGGGTAGAAGGTGATGCGCCGGAAGCCCTCGGCCTCGCACTGCGTGCAGTACATGCCGTTCGAGATGTAGAGCCCTTCCAGCGCGGTATTGGCCTCGGGGTCGATCTCGACCTCGGTCTCGATCACGAACGGACGGTTGGGAATGAGCGACGCGGGTATGCGCAGGCCGCGCGCTTCGGGCACTATGTCGAGCGCGGCGCCGTCGAGCGCCAACGACAGGAGCCGCGGCCCCTCGCCGTCAAGCCAGAGGTCGGCGCCGGGCTGCAGCGGCTCGAAGGCCAGCCGGGCGGCGACGCGCGTGCCGCGGGGCGCGAGGCGGAAGGCCAGCGCCACCTCGGGCAGGCGGAACGAAAACGGGCGGTAGTCGGCGAGGTGGACGGCTTCGGGCGCGGCGTCGGTCATGGAACTCCCCGAGGGTCGGTGCCCGCGGAGGTTAGACGCGGCCCGCGCCGGACGGAAGCCGGTCTCAGGCGGCGACCGCCGCCGCCACCAGCGCGCGGAACAGGACCGCACCGTCGCTGCCGCCGACCGCGGCCGACAGCGCCCGCTCGGGGTGCGGCATCAGGCCCAGCACCCGGCGGTTGCCCGACAGGATGCCCGCGATCCGCTGGGCCGAGCCGTTGACCTCCTCGGCATAGCGGAAGGCCACGCGGTCCTCGCCCTGCAGGCGCGCCAGCGTATCGGCATCGGCGACGTAGTTGCCGTCGTGATGCGCCACCGGCAGACGGATCGCCGCCCCGCGCGACCAGCCGGCGGTGAAGGCGCTGTCCGGCGTGGCGACCGTCATCGCCACCGTGCGGCAGACGAAGCGCAGGTTCCCGTTGCGCATCAGGACGCCGGGCAGCAGACCCATCTCGGTCAGCACCTGGAAGCCGTTGCAAATGCCGATGACATGGCCGCCGCGGTCGGCATGGGCCTTGACCGCCGCGGCGATGGGCGACTGCGCGGCGATGGCGCCGCAGCGCAGGTAGTCGCCGAAGGAGAACCCGCCGGGCAGGCCCACGATGTCGACGCCGGCGGGAAGGTCCCTGTCCTTGTGCCAGACCCGCGTCACCTGCGCCCCGGCGGCGGCGAAGGCCTGCGCCAGATCGCGGTCGCAGTTCGACCCGGGGAAGGTGACCACGGCGGCCTTCATCGCGGAGCTCCTTGTGAACTCGGGCCGCCCTGGCCGATCCGGCCGGCCGGCGCAAGACCGCGGCGGCTCAGCCCGGCTTCTTCCTGGCAAAGCTGCCCTCGATCGCCGCCCCGCTCTCGATCGACACGGTGGCATAGGTCACTTCAGCCTGGACATTCGCGGTCGATTTCAGCGCCAGGCTGCCGGTGGTGATGGTGCCATTCATGCGGCCACGCAACTCGACGCTCTCGGCCTCGATGGTGCCGTCGATGCGGCCCTCGGCGCTGAGGATCAGGGCCTTGGCGTGGATCGAGCCGTCGATCTCGCCCATCACCTCGAGCGAGCCGCCGGCCACGATGTCGCCGGTGATCCGCAGGTCCGACGACAGGACCGACTTGCCCGGGGGGCGGGCGGGAACCTGGACGTCGGGCGAAGGGGCAAGGTTGGTCATGTAGTTGATCCCCGATGGCCGGCCCGGGGTGCCGGGCGGCGCGTGTCTGTGGGCGATAAGCCCCGAACCGATGTCAGGGGTCAAGGGGCCGTCGCGGACGATGACGCTTTTCCGCCGTCCGGTCCGGCAGGGGCTGACAGCGGGCCGGAGCGGTGGTTCAGTCGGACCGGGTGCGGGAATCGGGGAGGCGCAAATGACAGGCCTGGCGGCGAGCGACGGGTTTTTCCGTCCGGTTTCGGGGTTCGACCTGCCGCGCTTCGCCGGCGTGGCGACCTTCATGCGGCTGCCGCTGGTGCCGCTCGACCATCCGCGCATCGGCGAGGTCCAGGTCGGGCTGGTCGGCGTGCCCTGGGACGCCGGCACCACCAACCGCCCCGGGCCGCGGCACGGGCCGCGGCAGCTGCGCGACGCCTCGACGATGATCCGGGCGCAGCACGGCATCACCGGGGTGCGCCCCTTCGAGCGGCTGAACTGCGCCGACCTCGGCGATGTCGGGCCAAATCCGGCGAACCTGGAGGACAGCCTGGCCCGCATCGAGGCCTTCTACCTGCGGCTGCGCGCCCAGGGCATCCGCCCGCTGACCGCCGGCGGCGACCATCTCTGCACGCTGCCGATCCTGCGCGCGCTGGCGAAAGACCGGCCGCTGGGGATGATCCACTTCGACAGCCACACCGACCTGTTCCACAGCTATTTCGGCGGCCAGATGTATACCCACGGCACGCCGTTCCGGCGGGCGGTGGAAGAGGGGCTGCTGGATCCCCGGCGGGTCTGCATGATCGGCATCCGCGGCTCGGCCTACGACACCGAGGACCGCGACTTCGCCCGCGCCGTCGGCATTACCGTGATCCCGATGGAGGACTTGCACCGGCGCGGGCCGGAGGACGTGCTGGCCGAAGCCCGTGCCATCGCCGGGACCGGCGAGACCTATGTCAGCTATGACATCGACTTTGTCGATCCCGCCTTCGCCCCCGGCACCGGCACACCAGAGGTCGGCGGACCGAACTCCTGGACGGCGATGGAATGCGCGCGGGGGCTGGCCGGGGTGACCATCGCCGGTGCCGACCTTGTCGAGGTTTCGCCGCCCTTCGACCCCACCGGCGGCACCGCCTTCCTGGGCGTCACGCTGATGTTCGAGATGCTTTGCGCCATGGCATCCGGCTGAGGTAACGGGGCAGCGACGGAAGACAGACCGAGGTCATCGTCCCGGGGTCAGGCCGGAAGGGGGGCGGGCGCCTGTCCTCCGCCGCGCCGCACCATCGAGTTCGGCGAGAGCTGCAGCCAGACGCTGCGGCGCTGGCACGAAACCTTCAACGCCCGCCGGGACGAGGTGGCGCGGCCCGGTTTCGACGAGCGGTTCCGGCGGATGTGGAACTTTGACCTCACCTCTTGCGCGGGGTCGTTCAAGGACCGAAACTGCGACCTGGTGCAGATCACCGTCACCCGCCCCGCCTGAACGCCAATCTGAGCGAAGGACCGCCATGCCGACTGCCGCCAAGCTCGTCGCCGCCATCCTGTTCGCGATGACGGGGTTCCTGGCCGCCGAATCGTTCAAGCCGCAGATGCCCGAAGGCACCGCCTTCGGCTCCTTCAGCCTCATCGTCGGCGGCATCGGGCTGATCTGCGGCTGGATGGTGATGGGCGGGCTTGCCGGGCGCGGCTACCTGGCCTCGGCCGGGTTCGGGCTGCGCACCTCGGTCACCATCGTGTTCTGGGCGCTCTTGGGTTTCTCGATCCACCGGATGGTGTCGCTGTCGCTGTCGGCGATGCCCTACGACAGCCCGATGGCGGCGATCGTCGGGATCTTCCAGGAGATGGTGAAATTCGGCCGGCTGCTCCCGGCGCGCGACGTGCTGATTGCGCTGGGGGTCGGCGGCATCTTCGGCGGCATGGCCGCCGAGTGGGCCTCGCGGCGCTGGCGTTGACCAGCGGCGCGGCGCATTTCCTCTGCGGCCCGCTGGCCCACCCGCCGCTGCTGGCGGCGGTGCTGGGACGGGTGCCGGCGATGCGCCCCGCGCGACTGGCAGACCACGCCCTGGTCGCAACGGGTGACCCGATGCCGGCCCTGGCGGCGCGTCCGGGCGGCAGCGTGGACGGGTCGGTGGCCGAACTGTCGGGGCCCGAGGCCGATGGCTTGCGCTACTACTGCGCCGCCCTGGGGCGCGCCTGGGGCGCGGCCGGGGTGGACAGCGCCGGGGCGCGCGTGGCGGTCGCGGTGCCCCTGCTCGTCGCACCAGCCACCGCAGGCGGTGCTGGCCGGGACTCCAACGGCCGGGAACTCACGGATTGGGACCCCGAGAACTGGGCCGACCGCTGGGCGGCGACCGAAGCCGCCACCGCGGTCGATGTCATGGCGCTGCAGGGCGAAGTCCCGGCCGACGCGGTCGCACGGCGGCGGCACGCGATGCTGGTGCGCGGCGGCAGCCGGGCGCGCGCCGCGGCCGCTCCCGCGCCTGCCGCGCGCCGGCGCCGGGCGGGGGCGGAGGACGTTGCCATCCTCGCGCGGCGGCAGCCCTATGCCGGCTTCTTCGCGGTCGAGGAATACGACCTGACCCACCGCCGTTTCGACGGCGGGACG
>JANOGU010000109.1:0-5913 GCA_031406135.1 Rhodobacterales bacterium | reverse complement strand
GCCGACGACCGAGGGCTGGCTGATGGTCTGGCCGCAGGTGATCGGCAGCGGCATGTCGTCATAGGCCTTGCCGGCGAACAGGCCCTTGACGAAGAGGCCGCGGTCGACCTTTTCCATCGCCGTCAGCACGCGGGCGTCGGTCACTCCGCGCGACCGCAGGGCGAAGAGGAAGCGCATCTTGCGTTCGGCCTCGGCCTCGGCCTCGGTCATGCGAGCGCCTCCGCCAGCGGGGCGATGAGGTCATGGGCGGTCAGGTCGGCGCGCAGCGGGGTGACCGCGATGTAGCCGTCGAGGTTGGCCGCCACGTCGGTGCCGGGCGCGGTCCGCACGCCCTGCGCGCCGCCTCGGACCCAGAGAAAGCGCCGGCCGGTGGGCGATGTCTGCGGCTCGACGGTGAAGTGCGAGCCCTGCCGCAGGCCCTGCGCCGCGACGCGGGTGCCGCGGACGTTGACCGCCGGGCAGGGCGGGAAGTTGACGTTGTAGAAGGTGCGGTAGCCGCCCCGTTCGGTCCAGTCGCCACGCGCCAGCAGCGTCCGCACGACAGCGGCGCCGTGGCTGCGGGCGGCCTCAAAGGCGTCTTCCAGATCGTGCGTGTCGGGGCCGAGGAACTGACTCAGCGCGATCGCCGGCAGGCCCTGCAGCGCCGCCTCCATCGCGCCGCCGATGGTGCCGGAGTAGAGCACGTTCTCGCCCGCGTTGTTGCCGCGGTTGACGCCCGAGAGCACCAGGTCGGGCGGGCGCCCCACCATCACGTCGTAGAGCGCCGCCAGAATGCAGTCGGCGGGCGAGCCCTCGGCGGCAAACCGGCGCGGCCCAAGCTCCGCGATCATCGTCGGGTGGGTGTAGCTGATGCAATGCGCCACGCCCGATTGTTCGAAGGCCGGGGCGACGGTCCAGACTTCGCCAGACGGGCCGGCGATCTCGGCCGCGATCGCGGCGAGGGCGTCGAGCCCCGGCGCGTTGATGCCGTCGTCGTTGGTGATGAGGATGCGCATGGGGACCCCGTCCGCGCCCTGATTGGCGCCCGGGCGGTGCCGCGTCAAGCGGCTGCGGCATGCTGGCGGCCTGCGGCGACAGGTTGGCCGCGCGCCCGGTGCAGCGGGGCACCACCTGGCGGCCCGGGCGGGTCGGCTGCGGCTGCCGGGACGCCAGCCGGGGCGGTGGCAGGGCTCGACGCCCGGGAATTTCTGGCGCAGGCTGCGGTCGGGACCGGTGGTCCCGGGCGCGGCCATGGGGGCGCGGGATGACGATAGCGGAGCGTGCCGCCCGCGCGGCCCAGGACATCCGCGACGCGGTCGCCGGCATCGATCCTGCCGACTTTTCAGGCCTGGTGGAGGAGCTGGCCGCCGCGCGACGGATCGTCTGTCATGGCGTCGGCCGCGAGGGGCTGATGATGCGGGCGCTGGCCATGCGGCTCTGCCACATGGGGCTGGACGCCCATGTGGCGGGCGAGATGTCCTGTCCGCCGGTCGGCCCCGGCGACGTTCTTGTGGTCAGCGTCGGGCCGGGCAGCCTGGCCACGGTCAATGCGCTGATCGGCGTGGCACGGCAGGCCGGGGCGCGGGTGGTCTGTGTCACCGCGCAGCCGCAGGGAGCGGCGCCGCGGGCGGCGGACCGGGTGTTGCTGATCCCGGCGCAGACCATGGCGGATGACCGGGGCGCGGCGATCTCGCTGCTGCCCATGGGTTCGGTCTTCGAGGGCGCGCTGTTTCTGGCCTTCGAGCTCTTGGTCCTTGCGCTTCGCGACCGGCTGGGGGTCACGCCGGAGGCGATGCGTGACCGTCACACAAACCTGGAATAGGCGCGGGCGCGCCGCCTTCGGGCAGCACACCGTGCATCTCAGCCGCGCCGGGCGCCGCCGCCGCGGTCCAGCGTGGCCATGAAGCGGGAGAACAATTCGCCCTGCGAGCTGATCCGGAGCTTGGCGTAGATGTTGCCGCGGTGGATGCGCACTGTCCCCGCGGCGATGCCCAGAATGCGGCCCGAAGCCTCGGCCGAATGGCCCTTGAGCGTGAGTTCCGCCACTTCGCGTTCGCGCGGAGTGAGCGCTCCCGCACCGAAGGCGGCGAGCGACCGTTCGATGCTTCGATCGATGCCGCCCGGGCCAGCGGCGTCGTCCCTGGCCGCGACCCCGGCCCAGTTGCGCCGGATTGCGGCCTGCACCGGCGCGCGGACGGCGTCGAGATCGCGGAACTCCCGGCCGGAGAACGGCTGGTCGGCGCGCATCAGCGACAGCACCACCGTTGCGCCGGCGCCGATGTCGGTGAAATAGCCGATCTCCTCGGCCAGTCCGGTGCGGACATAGTAGGTCCGGAAATATTCGCCCCGGTAGAACCGGTCGGGTGCCAGGTCCCGCATCCGGTAGAGCCCGGGAGCCACGGGACGCTCTGCGGCCAGGAAGAACGGGTCGAGCAGGTAGGGCCCGGCCTGGTAGTCGGTGACGAAGACGTGCCGCTTGTCGGCAGGAAAGCTGTCGAAAAGGTCGACCGGCCGCGCCTGGCCGCGGTACAGGAAGACCACCGTGAAGGAGAAGGGGGTCAGGCCCCGCAACGCCGCGGTGAGGTGCGGCGCGAAGGCGGGGGTGCCGATCGCATCGATCGCCTGTCCGAGGCCGCTGAGGAAGTCGCCGCTGACCTGCACCCTGTCCGATTCCGTTCCAAGTATGCGGTTTGAGGTATATACGGCAAAACTGCCTTTCCCTACGATTCTGCCCGTTCCGAGGCATAGACGGCGCAACATGGACCACACCGCCGACACCGCTGTCGCCGAGCTGCGCGGCACGACCAAGCGCTTCGGCGAGGTGGTTGCGGCCGAGGGGCTGGACCTTGCGATCCGCCGTGGCGAATTCCTGTCGTTCCTCGGCCCGTCGGGATGCGGCAAGACCACGGCACTGCGGATGCTCGCGGGGTTCGAGGTGCCGACCGCCGGCGATGTCCTGATCGACGGGCAGCGCGTCAACGACCGGCCCGCGCATCTGCGCCCGGTCAACATGGTGTTTCAGCACTACGCGCTGTTTCCGCACATGACCGTGGCGGGGAACATCGGCTACGGCCTGCGCCAGCGCCGGCCAAGGCTCGCCGCGGCAGAGGTGTCTGTGGCAGTGGACCGGGCGCTCGACAAGGTCCGGCTGCCCGGATTTGGCGCCCGCCGCATCTGGGAGATGTCGGGTGGCCAGCAGCAGCGGGTGGCGCTGGCGCGCGCCATCATCAACGAGCCGAAGCTGCTGCTGCTCGACGAGCCGCTGGCCGCGCTCGACCGCAAGCTGCGCCGCGACATGCAGATCGAGCTGCAGAACCTGCAGCGAAGTCTGGGGATCACCTTTGTTCTGGTCACCCACGACCAGGAAGAGGCGCTGAGCATGTCGGACCGCATCGTGGTGATGCGCGCCGGGCGGATCGTGCAGGTCGGCAGCCCGCACGATCTGTATGACCGCCCGGCCAGCCGCTATGTGGCGGATTTCATCGGCAAGTCGAACTTTTTCGCCGGCCGGCTGACCGGCGTCTCCGGCGGAAATGCAGAGGTCGTCGCGGCCGCGGGGCTGGTGGTTCGCGGGCGCGCCACCACCAAGCTGGGCGCGGGCGACGCCGCGGTGGCCAGCCTGCGGCCGGAACAGATCGGCTTGCGCCGCCAGGCCTCCGGCGACGCCATCCCCGCGACCGTTGTCAACCGCATCTTCCTGGGCGAGCATACCGAATATCTTCTGCGGCATGCGGCTCTGGGCGATTTCCTCGCGCTCGTCCCGCGCCAGGCAGAAGGCGGCGATGGCGGGTTCCAGCCCGGCGAGACGGCCTATGCCAGCTGGCCCGAGGGCGCCGCGCTGATCCTGAAGGACGACTGACCGACCCAACGACCGAAAGACAACAGGGAGACACACCATGACGGACCGCAATGACACGATCAGCAAGAAGGCGTTCATGGCCGAGCTCTGGCGGCTGAAGCGCGGCTCGGTGACGCGCCGGCATTTCCTGGGCGTCACCGGCCTCGGCGCGGCCACCGGCCTGCTGGGCGCGGGGCTTGGCCTGCGGCCGCGTCCGGCCTGGGCCCAGGGCAGCATCGGCGACAGGGTGGTTCTGGCGACCTGGCCGAACTACCACGACCCGGCGAATTTCGAGGCCTTCACCGCGGCCACCGGGGCCGCGGTCGATGTCAACGTGTTCGGCTCCAACGAGGAGATGCTGGCGAAGCTGCAGGCCGGCGGTTCGGGCTGGGACGTGTTCGTGCCGACGAACTACACCATCACCACCTATGTGGGCGAGGCGCTGATCGAGCCGCTCGACATGGCCCGAATTCCGAACTTCGACGCCGCGTCCTTCGATGCGCGGTTCGCCGGGGCGGGCACGGTGGACGGCAAGACCTATGCGGTGTCGAAGAACTGGGGAACGACGGGCTTTGCGGTCAACACCGCCAATCTCGGCGGGGCGCCGAAGCCGACCTCGTGGAAGGAGTTCTGGGACCTGGCCCGCGGCGCCTTCACCGGCCGCACGATGGTCCATGACTACCAGCTCACCACCATCGGCAACGCGCTGAAATACTTCGGCTATTCGTTCAACTCCATCGATCCGGCGGAACTCGCCGAGGCCGAGGCGCTGCTCATCGACGCCAAGCCGCATCTCTTCGCGATCTCGTCGGACTACCAGCCGTCGATGCGGTCTGGCGATGCCTGGATGACGCTCTGCTGGACCGGCGACGGCAAGCAGATGAACCGCGACATTCCCGAGATCGAATATGTGCTGGGCAAGGAAGGCGGCGAAATCTGGGGCGATTTCTACGCCGTCCCGAAAAGCGCGCCGCACCGCGACGCGGCTTATGCACTGATCGACTTCCTGCTGACACCCGAGATCAACGCCAAGGAGGCGCTGTTCCACGGTTCTCCACTCGCCGACAGCCGGGCAAATGCGCTGTTGCCGCCGGAGGTGCTGGCCGACCCGATCCTCTACCCGGCCAAGGAGCTGCTCGACGCGCTGGAGTTCGGCGCGGCGGTGACGCTGACCGACCCCAACCGCGCCGAGCTGATGGCGCGGTTCAAGTCGGCCTGAGCTGGCGCGATGACGACGGCCCGGCTGCGCACGGTGCTGTTCCTGCTACCGGCAGCGGCATGGCTTCTGGCCATGCTGGTGCTGCCGCTGGTCGTCGTCATCGTCTACAGCTTCGGCGAGAGGGCGCAGGCCGGCGGCTATGCCGCCGGCTTCACCTTCGCCAATTACCTGAACCTCGGAAGTCGCTGGACCGCGTTCCAGAACACGATGACGCTGGCGCCGATGGGCACGCTCGCCTGCCTGCTGATCGCCTATCCGCTGGCCTACTTCCTTGCCGTCCGCACCCAGGCGCGGTGGCGCACGTTGCTGCTGATCCTGGTCATCGTGCCGTTCTGGACCTCGATCCTGATCCGCAGCTACGCATGGATCTTCTTGTTGGGCGGGCAGGGGATTCCGGCACTTCTGACGGAGCTTGGCCTTGGCAGTCCGCGTCTCATCAACACGCCCTTCGCGGTGATGGTGGGGATCGTCTACGGCTACCTGCCGCTGATGGTGTTTCCGATCTACGTCAGCCTGGAGAAGCTGGACAAGCGGCTGTTGGAGGCCGCCGCCGACCTTGGCGCGCCGCCCTGGCGGCGGTTCGTGCAGATCACTCTGCCGATGTCGATGCCCGGCGTCGCGACAGGGTCGATGCTGGTCTTCATCCTCTTGATGGGAGAGTTCCTGATCCCCGCCATCCTTGGCGGCGGCAAGGTGTTCTTCGTCGGCAACGCGCTGGTCGATCTGTTCCTGCAGTCGCGCAACTGGCCCTTCGGCGCGGCCGTGGCGGTGGCGCTGGTCCTGGTGATGCTGGCCACGGTCGCGGTCTACATGCGGTTCGTCCGGCGCGATGGCGCCGGACGCGACGACCAGTCGCTGATGTAGGGCCGGAACCGAT
>JANOGU010000087.1:0-23338 GCA_031406135.1 Rhodobacterales bacterium | reverse complement strand
ATCCAGCCGGCCTCGGCATAACGGCTGTCATACAGAGCGCGAATCACCTCGGGCCCGGTAATCGCGAGAACCCATAACACCGGTAGCGCAACCGCGAGGAGGGCGAGCCGGTAACCCTGTCCAGCAACCCCACCCTGCGACCCTGCCTTGCCAGCGCCACCGCCAGGTTCGAGGACACCGTGGATTTCCCCACCCCCCCCTTGCCCGAGGCGATGGCGATGATCCGGTCCACCCCGGTCACCCGCTGCGGCCCGCCGGCCTGCGGCGTCGGGTGCTGGCCGATCTTCAGCGCCGGCGGCGCCCTGGGTCCGGCAGGCGCGGTCAGCACCACCTGGACCGACGCAACCCCCGGCAGCGCCTTCAGCGCCGCCTCCGCCTCGGCCTGCGCGGGCGCCAGTGCGCGGGCCTCCTCGGCCGTCGCGGCCTCGATCACGAACCGCACCATGCCACCCTCGACCGCCAGCGCCCGAATCAGGTCGCGCGACACCAGCGTGCCGCCGCCGGGGGTTGAAATCCGTCCGAGTACACCCAGAACCTCCGCCCGATCCGGCATCCGCGTTCTCCATCTTCCGCAGTCCTCAGCAAGGTTGTCTCTGCGGCGGCAAAGGGCAAGGGGGCTTTGACCGGACGCGCAAAAATCATCCGAAACCACGGAAAAAGAATGACATTTCCGTGAAGCCAGTCATGCCTTTGCTGCATGGCGGCATTGCAGGGCGGGGCATTGTGCAGGTGCAGCATGAGGCCCATGTTTGCGCCATCAGAAGCGGGAACCAAGCCGCCAAGATCAGAAAGTGAGGCTTAAGATGTCGTATGTGAACCTGACTGCCAAACGCACTTCCCGCCTGTGGGACCGCCTTGCGGCGACCATCGCCGACATGAAAGCCGCCCAGCGGCGCCGGGCGCTCTATATCCGGACGCTCCGTGAACTGGAGGCGCTGACCGACAGGGAACTTTCGGACCTGGGCATCGCCCGGATCCAGATTGCCGATGTGGCCCGCAACGCGGCCTACGGCAACCAGTGAGCTTCTTGCGGGGTCCCATCCTCCTCCCAGAGCGGGGCCCATCGCAGATACGGCGGCACGCATCCTCCTCCCTCGCGTGCCGCCGTCCTTTCTTGCGGAGAGCCGGACTGTAGATCGCTCTCCTGACCCATTCGACAGGCCCCTCCTCCTCCCCCGGGCCTTTCGATGCGGCGGCGGTGCCCTCCTCCTCCCTGGCACCGCCGCCCCCTTTCCTTCCCCAAATCAATCCGTTAGGCGCAAGCGTATGCGCCTGTCCCTCGTCTCCTCGGCCCTCGTCGCGGCGCTGGTTGGCTATGGCTCGACCATCGCGCTGCTGCTCGCCGCTGCCGCCGCGGTGGGCGCTTCACCTGCGGAAACAACGAGCTGGATCACCGCCGTCTGCCTGCTCAAGGCCGCCGGAAGCCTTGGCCTGTCGCTGTGGTCCCGCGTGCCGGTGGTGCTGGCCTGGTCCACGCCCGGCGCGGCGCTGGTGGCCGCAACCTCGGGTCTGACCATGGCCGAGGCGGCGGGGGCCTTCCTGATCGCGGGCCTGCTGACCGTCGCCACCGGCCTGTTGCGACCGCTGGGGCGGTTGGTGTCGGCCATTCCGGACACGATTGCGGCGGGGATGCTGGCCGGCGTGCTGCTGCCCTTCGCGCTCAAACTCCCGGGCGCGGCGGTGGCGCAGCCGGGGATCGTGCTGCCGATGATCGCGGTCTTCGCCTTGATCCGGCTGAACAGCCCCGCGCTGGCGGTGCTGGGCGCGCTGGCTGCCGGCGTCGCGCTGGCCTTCGCCACCGGCGCCGCCGCGCCGCTGGGCGGATGGTCCCTGCCGGGCCTCACCTTCGTCCTCCCCGCCTTTCGCTGGGAAGTCGCCGCGGGGCTTGCCCTGCCGCTGTACCTGGTCACCATGGCCTCGCAGAACCTGCCCGGCTTTGCCACGCTGCGTGCGCATGGCTACGAGGCGCCGGTCGGGCCGGCGCTGGTGACGACCGGGGGCCTGTCGGCGCTGGGTGCTTTGGCCGGGAGCCATCCGGTCAGCATGGCCGCGATCACCGCCGCCATCGTGATGGGGCCGGACACCCACCCCGATCCGGCGCAGCGCTGGAAGGCCGCGATCCCCTATGCCGCGGTCTGGGTGGGGCTGGCGGCGCTCGGCCCGCTGGTCGTCGCACTTTTGGCCGCACTGCCCGGCGAGGTCGTGGCGGCGGCGGTGGCGCTGGCCCTGCTCGGCACCTTCGCAGGGGCGGCGGGGACGGCGTTCGCGGTTCCGGCGGAGCGGTTTGCCGCCGCCGCGACGCTGGCCGTCACTGCGTCAGGCGTCGCCGTCTGGGGCGTGGGGTCGGCGTTCTGGGGGCTGCTGGCGGGGCTGGCCCTTGCCGGGCTGGACCGCTTCGCGCGGCGCTAGAACGGCACCTCGCCTGCCTGGTCCGCCGGGGTTACGAACTTCGCCACCAGCTTCTTCATGCCGGCCAGGTCAAAGCGCACATCGAGTTTTTCGCCCTCGACGTAAGTTATTGTGCCATAGCCGAATTTCGCATGAAACACGCGGTCGCCCTCGTCCCAGGGCGACACCGCGCCGGCGTCGATCACCACATTCCGCGCCTCTTGCGGCTGGGCCATCGGGCGCTGCGCCGCGCGGGTCTGCATCCGCGCCCAGCCGGGCGAGTTGTAGACATCCGCCCGCGCCGCCCGCGCCTCCATCGTGGCGCCGAGGCCGCCGCCGTAGGCACCCGCCGCGCCATAGGCGCCGCCGGCGAGACCGGGGGGGGTCAGCACCTCGACATGCGCTGCGGGAAGCTCGTCGATGAAGCGGGAGGGGAGCTGGCTCTGCCACTGGCCATAGGTCCGGCGGTTGGAGGCGAAGCTGATGGTGGCCAGCTCCTCCGCCCGGGTGATGCCGACGTAGGCGAGGCGGCGCTCCTCCTCCAGACCCTTCTTGCCGTTCTCGTCCATCGACCGCTGGCTGGGGAACAGGCCGTCTTCCCAGCCCGGCAGGAAGATCACGGGAAACTCCAGCCCCTTGGCGGCGTGCAGGGTCATCACCGTGACCTTCTCGTCGCCGCTGTCGGTGTCGTTGTCCATGATGAGCGCGACATGCTCCAGGAAGCCCTGGAGATTGTCGAAGTTTTCCAGCGCCTTGACCAGCTCCTTGAGGTTTTCGAGCCGCCCCGGCGCCTCGGGCGTCTTGTCGTTCTGCCACATCGCGGTGTAGCCGCTCTCCTCCAGGATCGTCTCGGCCAGGCGGATGTGGCTTTCGCCCTCGCGCAGGGTCAGCGCGTGCCAGCGGTCCACGCCGTCGACAAAGGCGCGCAACTCGCCCGCCGCTTTGCCGCCGACCTCGCGCCGGGCCAGCATCCCCCGCGCGGCGTCGAGCAAGGTCGTCCCCCCGGCCCGGGCGCGGCGCTGGATCTCGGCCATGCCCTTCTCGCCGATGCCGCGTTTCGGCGTGTTCACCACCCGCTCGAAGGCGAGGTCGTCGTCGGGCGAAACGGCGAGGCGGAAATAGGCCATCGCATCTCGGACCTCGAGCCGCTCGTAGAACCGCGGGCCGCCGATCACGCGGTAAGGCAGGCCTATGGTCAGGAAGCGATCCTCGAAGGCGCGCATCTGGTGGGAGGCGCGGACGAGGATCGCCTGCCCGTTCAGGTTCACCGGGTTCATCCCGCGGGTGCCGCGCTGCAGCGCCTCGATCTCCTCGCCGATCCAGCGTGCCTCTTCCTCGCCGTCCCAGTGGCCGATCAGGCGGACCTTCTCGCCCTCCCTTTCCTCGGTCCACAGCGTCTTGCCCAGCCGTCCCTCGTTCTTCGCGATGAGGTGGCTGGCGGTGGCGAGGATATGCGGCGTGGAGCGGTAGTTCTGTTCCAGCCGGATCACCACGGCGCCGGGAAAGTCCTTGTCGAAGCGCAGGATGTTGCCGACCTCCGCCCCGCGCCAGCCATAGATCGACTGGTCGTCGTCGCCGACGCAGCAGATGTTCTTGTGCCCCTGCGCCAGCAGCCGCAGCCAGAGGTACTGGGCGATGTTGGTGTCCTGGTATTCGTCGACATGGATGTGGCGCAGCCAGCGGTGGTACTGGGCGAGCACATCCGGGTGGTTCTGCAAGATCACCACCACATGCAGCATCAGATCGCCGAAATCGACCGCGTTCAGCGTGCGCAGGCGGGCCTGGTAGGCCTCGTAAAGCTCGGTGCCGACGTTGTTGAAAGCGGCACCCTCGGCCCCCGGCACGGCGGAGGGGATCAGCGCGCGGTTCTTCCAGCCGTCGATCATGCCCCCCAGCATGCGGGCGGGCCAGCGTTTCTCGTCGATACCGGCGGCCTGGATCACCTGCTTCATCAGCCGCAGCTGGTCGTCGGTGTCGAGGATGGTGAAGTTCGACTTCAGCCCCACCAGTTCCGCATGCCGCCGCAGCATCCGCACGCAGATCGAATGGAAGGTGCCCATCCAGGGCATCCCCACCGCCACATCGCCGATCATGGTGCCAAGCCGCGCCTTCATCTCGCGCGCCGCCTTGTTGGTGAAGGTCACCGCGAGGATCTCGTTCGGCCGGGCGCGGCCGAGGTGCAGCAGGTGGGCGATCCGCGCCGTCAGCGCCTTGGTCTTGCCGGTGCCGGCGCCCGCCAGCATCAGCACCGGGCCGTCCAGCGCCTCCACCGCCTGGCGCTGCGCGGGGTTGAGGTCGTCCAGCCAGGGTACGGGCCGGGCGCCCAGGGCGCGGGCCGACAGCGGCAAGTCCTCTAGGGCTTGGGGCGCGGGCAGGGTCATACGCGGACTATAGCGTGGGGCGGCGGCTCGGGGAAGGAGTTGTTCCGGCAATGTTCCGGCGGCTTCTGGCCGACCGGAAGGATTACCCGGCCCCGTCGCGCGTCATCGCCCTCGCCTTGGCCGTGGCCGCGTCGAGCGCCCGCCCGAGGGCCTGCGCGAACCCCGCCGCCTCGGCCGCGTCCAGCCCTGCGGCGGTGATGCCGCGATAGCCGCGATAGGCGTCGAGCACCGCGTTCAGCGTGCCAACCTGCCCGGTCAGGCCTGCGCCCGAGGCAAGCACCGAGGCCACGGCCGCCTGCGCCACGTCTTCGGGCAGGCCCTGCCCGCGGGCATGGGCCAGCATCGCCTGCGCCATCAGCGCCGGATAGGCTGCGCCCGAGCCGGACAAGGCGGAGAGATAGTCGAGCGCGGCTTCGTCCGCGACCTGCGCCTCCCCGCCCAGGACGCGCAGCAGGCGGCGGATCAGTGCCGCCTCCGTCCCGGTCAGACCGGGGCCGGCGACCCAGGGCGTGAAGGATTGCCCCGCGCTGGCGGCCGCGTTCGGCATGGCGCGCACGACGCGCCCGCCGGGGTGCAGCGCCTGCAGCCGGTCCAGCGACCAGCCGGCCATGAACGACAGCACGAGCTTGCCCGTCCCGTCATAGCCCGGCATCGGGAAGTCGCCCGGGCGGACGGAAAGCACCACCGCCCCGGCCTCGCGGCACAGGGCGGCGGCATCCGGCATCCAGCGCAGGCCGGGCCATGCATCATAGGCTGCCCGCGGCGCGGAGCGGTTGAGCAGGACAATGTCCCCCGGGGCCCAGCCGTCGCGGAGAAGCCGCGTCCCGAGCGCGGTTCCGAGCCATCCTGTCGCCCCGATCACCCCGAGCCCCATCCCGCCCCCCTGTCCGGCCGGGCCATCGTCCCCCGCACTTGCCGTCACGGCAAGGCTGACGCCGGATTTTTCGCACGCATCGGCGGATTCGTAGACGCGCATCCTTGCGCCGCAGTGCAGCATGCCTAAAGTGACCGCGCCGGCGGCCGTTTTGGGGATGATGAACGATGCCCGAATTCAAGAAGATTCTCGTTGCCAACCGCGGCGAGATCGCCATCCGGGTGATGCGCGCGGCGACCGAACTGGGCAAGAAGACCGTCGCCATCTACGCCGAAGAGGACAAGCTCTCGCTCCACCGCTTCAAGGCCGACGAGGCCTACCGTTTGGGTGAGGGGCTGTCGCCGGTGGGCGCCTATCTGTCGATCCCCGAGATCATCCGCGTGGCCCGCGCCTGCGGGGCGGACGCGGTGCATCCGGGTTACGGGCTGTTGTCGGAGAACCCCGATTTCGCCGAGGCCTGCGGCAACGCGGGCATGGGTTTCCTCGGGCCCACGGCCGAGACCAGGCGTGCGCTGGGCGACTAGGCCAGCGCGCGGCGCGTGGCGGTGGCGGCGGGGGTGCCGGTGATCCCGGCGACCGAGGTCCTGGGCGAGGACTTCGACGCCATCCGCAAGGAGGCGGCCAAGATCGGCTACCCCTTGATGCTCAAGGCCTCCTGGGGCGGCGGCGGGCGCGGGATGCGTCCGATCCTGGGCGAGGGCGAGCTTGAGGCCAAGGTGCGCGAGGGCCGGCGCGAGGCCGAGGCCGCCTTCGGCAATGGCGAGGGCTACCTCGAAAAGATGATCCTGCGCGCCCGCCACGTGGAAGTGCAGATCCTCGGCGACAAGAAGGGCAACCTCTACCACCTGTGGGAACGCGACTGCTCGGTGCAGCGGCGCAACCAGAAGGTCGTGGAACGCGCCCCGGCGCCGTATCTGACGCTGGCGCAGCGCAACGAGGTCTGCGCCATGGCCAAGCGCATCTGCGGCCATGTGAACTACGAATGCGCCGGCACCGTCGAGTTCCTGATGGACATGGAGACGGAGCGTTTCTACTTCATCGAGGTCAACCCGCGCATCCAGGTCGAGCACACCGTCACCGAGGAGGTGACGGGGATCGACATCGTGCAGGCGCAAATCCTCATCGAGGAAGGCAAGAGCCTCGCCGAGGCCACCGGCATCGCCCGGCAGGAGGACGTGCCGCTCAACGGCCATGCGCTGCAGTGCCGGGTGACGACCGAGGACCCGCAGAACAACTTCATCCCCGACTACGGGCGGCTCACCGCCTACCGCAGCGCCACCGGCAACGGCATCCGGCTGGACGGCGGCACGGCCTACGCGGGCGGCGTCATCACCCGCTATTACGACTCGCTTCTGGTGAAGGTCACCGCCCACGCCCAGACCCCGGAACGGGCCATCGCCCGGATGGACCGGGCGCTGCGCGAATTCCGCATCCGCGGCGTTTCGACGAACATCGACTTCGTCATCAACCTGTTGAAACACCCCACGTTTCTGAACGACACCTATACCACCAAGTTCATCGACACGACGCCCGACCTGTTCGCCTTCAAGCGCCGCCGCGACCGGGCGACGAAGATCCTGACCTATATCGCCGACATCACCGTGAACGGGCATCCGGAGACCGCCGGCCGGCCGAAGCCCGCCGGCACGGTGAAGGCGCCGAAGCCGCCGCAGGCTACGGCGGAGCCCGGCTATGGCACCCGCAACCTGCTGGAACAGCAGGGTCCGCAGGCGGTTGCCGAGTGGATGAAAAAGCAGACCCGCGTGCTGGTGACCGACACGACGATGCGCGACGGGCACCAGTCTCTGCTGGCCACGCGGATGCGATCGATCGACATGATCCGCGCGGCACCGGCCTATGCCGCGAACCTGCCGCAGCTGTTTTCGGTCGAATGCTGGGGCGGCGCCACCTTCGACGTCGCCTACCGTTTCCTGCAGGAATGCCCCTGGCAGCGCCTGCGCGACCTGCGGGCGGCGATGCCGAACCTGATGACCCAGATGCTGCTACGCGGCGCCAACGGTGTGGGCTATACCACCTACCCCGACAACGTTGTTCGATTCTTTATAAAGCAGGCCGCAGAAACCGGCGTTGACGTTTTCCGTGTGTTCGATTCGCTCAATTGGGTAGAGAACATGCGCGTCGCCATGGATGCCGTGCTGGAAACCGGCAAGCTGTGCGAGGGCGCGGTCTGCTACACCGGCGACATCCTGAACCCGCAGCGGGCCAAGTATGACCTGAAATACTATGTCGCCCGCGCGAGGGAGCTGAAGGCAGCCGGCGCCCATGTTCTGGGGCTGAAGGACATGGCGGGCCTCCTGAAACCCGCCGCCGCGCGCGTCCTGATCAAGACGCTGCGGCAGGAGATCGGCCTGCCGATCCACTTCCACACCCACGACACTTCCGGTGCCGGGGCGGCGACGATCCTCGCCGCCTGCGATGCCGGGGTGAACGCCATCGACGCGGCGATGGACGCCTTTTCCGGCGGCACCTCGCAGCCCTGCCTGGGCTCCATCGTCGAGGCGCTGCGCAACACCGAGCGCGACACCGGGCTCAACATCGCCGCGATCCGGGCGATGTCCACCTACTGGGAACACGTGCGCGCCCAGTACGCGGCCTTCGAGAGCGGCGCCACGGCGCCCGCCTCCGAGGTTTACCTGCACGAAATGCCGGGCGGCCAGTTCACCAACCTCAAGGCGCAGGCGCGGTCCCTTGGGCTGGAGGAGCGCTGGCCCGAGGTGGCCCAGGCCTACGCCGACGCCAACGCGATGTTCGGCGACATCGTCAAGGTCACGCCGTCGTCCAAGGTGGTGGGCGACATGGCGCTGATCATGGTGGCCCAGGGGCTGACCCGGGCGCAGGTCGAGGACCCGGCCACCGAGGTCGCTTTCCCGGAGTCGGTGGTGGACATGATGAAGGGGAACCTCGGTCAGCCCGAGGGCGGCTGGCCGCCCGGCATCCAGAAGAAGGTGCTCAAGGGCGAGCCACCGCTGACCGTGCGTCCGGGTTCGGTGGTGCCGCCGACCGATGTCGAAGCGGTCCGTGCCAGGCTGAACATCGAGCTGAAGGTGGACGACGACGACGGCGATGACCACGCCATCGACGACGAGGATCTCAACGGATATCTGATGTATCCCAAGGTCTTCACCGACTACCACATCCGCCACCGCGCCTATGGACCGGTCCGTGTCCTGCCGACGCGGACGTTTTTCTACGGCATGGAGTCGGGCGAGGAGATCACCGCCGAGATCGACCCCGGCAAGACCCAGGAAATCAGGCTGCAGGCGGTGGGCGAGACGCACGAGGACGGCGATGTGCGGGTGTTCTTCGAACTGAACGGCCAGCCCCGGGTGGTGCGGGTGCCCAACCGCGCGGTGAAGGCCAAGGCCGCGATCCGCCCCAAGGCGCGCGATGGCGAGCCCGCGCATGTCGGCGCGCCGATGCCGGGGTCCATCGCCTCGGTGGCGGTGAAGGCGGGGCAGAAGGTCAACGCCGGCGATCTGCTGCTGACCATCGAGGCGATGAAGATGGAGACCGGGCTGCACGCCGACCGGTCGGGAACAGTCAAGGCCCTGCACGTTGCCGCCGGGTCGCAGATCGAGGCCAAGGACCTTCTGGTGGAATTCGACTGACCGCCGCCGTCCCGCGCCCTGCGGGCGCGGGATCAGGCAAGGGGGCCGCAGGCGCCCCCCTTGCACCCCCGCAGCGCGCATGGACAGGCGGCAGCGCGGGCCGCCGTCTTGCGCCCGCAAGGGGCGCGCTGGCGTCGCGCGTCTGGCGAGAGGATTGGCCCTGCTGAGAGCCCCGGGGGGTTCACACCCCCCCGGACCCCCGTGGGGTATTTGCGCAAGGATGATGCCGGACGGCAGAGGACACTCCCCCAAAGCAGCTTCATTCTTGCCAAAATACCCCGGGGGGAGCGCAGCGGGGGGCAGCGCCCCCTCCGCGCTCAAGGCAAGCGCGGCCGGTAAGCCCGCCTCCCCGGCAGCGGCGGCGGCTGAGCGGCTTCCCGGGTCCGTGGACGGGGCCGGTTGACCGGGACTCCGATCCGCGACAGAGCTTGCCGCCGGAGGTCCGTCATGCCCGACGCTTTCGCCTTTCTTGCCGCCCGCCGCTCGCATCCGGCCCGGACGCTGGCCGCGCCCGCTCCCGAAGGTGCGGCGCTGGACGCCATCCTCGCGGCGGGGATGCGGGTGCCTGACCACGGCAAGCTGGAACCCTGGCGGCTGATCCTCTGCGCCGGTCCGGCGCTGGCCCGGCTGGCCGCCCTGATCCGCGACCGTGGCCCGGCGCTGGGCCGGGACGAGGCCGACATCGCCAAGGTCGCGGCCACCTGGGAGGGCTCGCCGCTGGCCGTGGTCGTGGTCGCGAGCCCGAAGGCTTCGGCCAAAATCCCGGAGATCGAACAGACGCTCAGCGCCGGCGCGCTGTGCCTCGGCCTTGTGAATGCCGCCGAGGCGGCCGGCTGGGGCGCCAACTGGCTGACCGGCTGGCCGGTCTACGACCGCGGTTTCACCGAGGCCGGGCTGGGGCTGGGGCCGCAGGAATGGGTCGCGGGCGTCGTCCATATCGGCACCGTCACCGCCGAGACCCCGGACCGGCCGCGCCCCGACCTGGCGCGAATCGTGTCCCGGGCGTGACCGCCGGGCCCGGGCGCTGCCTCATGCGGCGGGGCGATAGCGGTCGAACCAGTCGATGTCGTCAACCGTGATCCAGCCCGACAGGATCACCCCCGAAAGCACCGCCCAGAGCACCACCGCCACGACCGTGGTGATCGCAGCCTTGCGCCGGACGACCTCGCCCGCCGGGGCCGAGGCCGGGGTTCCCGGCACCACCTCGCCCGCGTCGGCTTGGGTCGTCAGCCGCAGCGGCAGGACGATGAAGAACACCATGAACCAGCAGACCGAAAAGAGGACGAGCGCCGCAGTGATGGTCATCACGCCTCCTCAAGCTCGATCAGGCAGCCGGTGAAGTCCTTTGGGTGCAGGAACAGGACCGGCCTGCCGTGCGCCCCGGTTTTCGGCTCGCCCGAGCCCAGCACCCGGGCGCCGGCGGCTTTCAGACGGTCGCGCGCGGCCAGGATGTCGTCGACCTCGTAGCAGATGTGGTGGATGCCGCCGGCGGTGTTCTTGGCGAGGAAGCCGGCGATGGGCGAGGCCTCACCCAGCGGGTGCAGGAGTTCGATCTTGGTGTTGGGCAGCGTGATGAAGACCACGGTGACGCCGTGGTCGGGCTCGTCCTGCGGCGCGCCGACGCTGGCGCCCAGCACGCCGGCATACTGTGCCGTCGCGGCGGCGAGGTCGGGCACCGCGATCGCCACATGGTTCAGCCGTCCGATCATCGCGCGCTCCGCCCTTGCCCCGCGACGGGCATGCCATGCCGTGCCGGGGCAGGGCAAGCGGCGGCGCGTTAACCGGGCGGAAACCGGATCCGGTCCCTGATCGGGGCGACCGCTGTATTGCCACGGAGGTTCCGCCGATGCCCCATGCCCCGCCCCCCTGGTCCGACCTTCCCGCGCCGCCGCCCGCGGGTCCGGCCCCCGGCCCGTCGCCGCAGCTGCCGTTGGCCGGTCTGACAATCCTCCTTGTCGAGGACAGCCGCTTCGCCTCCGACGCGCTGCGCCTGGTCACCCTGCGCGCCGGCGCACGTCTGCGCCGGGCTGGCACACTGGACCAGGCGCGCTATCACCTGCGCACCTACCGGCCCGACCTCGTGATCGTGGACCTCGGCCTGCCCGACGGCCGGGGAGAGGACCTGATCGCCGACCTTGCCCGCCCCGGCGGCCCGCCGGTGCTGGCAATCTCGGGCGACGACGACGGCCTCTGCCGCGCCCGCGGCGCCGGGGCGGCGGCGTTCCGCGCCAAGCCGCTGGGCAGCTTCGCCGAGATCTGCGGTGCGATCCTGGCGCTGCTGCCCCACCGCGGCTGGCTGGTTCCCGCCGCGACGGACGCGGCCGAGATCGCGGCCGATCCGCTCGCCCTGCGCGACGATCTGGCCGAGGCGGCGCGCCGGCTCGCCGCCGGGACCGGAACGGCGGGGCGCGCCTATCTCGCGGGCTTCGTGACCGGCCTCGCCCGGTCGAGCCACGACGCCGCACTGGAGGCGGCGGCCGATGCCGCGCGCGGCGGGCCGCAGTCGATCGGCCCGCTTGCCCGCGCCCTTGCCGACCGCCTGCACGCCGCCGCGCCACTGGCCGGGGCGGGCGATTGAGGCGCGTCCCGCCGCAACGCCCTGGCCTTCCGGCCGCCGTCCCGCCCCACCGCTAGCGCGCCGTCCGCGCCGGGTCGCGGCTGACCAGGATGCCCGCGGTCAGGTCCGACAGGCCCAACCGCTGCCGCCCCTCGGCGTCGAAGTTCGCGGGGGCGAGCCAGGTCGCGAAGGCCGCCCGGACCCGCGGCCAGTCCTTGTCGATCAGCGCGAACCAGGCGGTGTCGCGGTTGCGGCCCTTGACCACGGCCGCCTGCCGGAACACGCCCTCGAAACTCAACCCCAGCCGCTCGGCCGCCCGCCGCGAGCCCAGGTTCAGCGCGTTGCACTTCCACTCGTAGCGGCGGTAGCCGGCGTCGAAGGCCCAGCCCATCATCAGCGCCATCGCCTCGGTCGCCGCCGGTCTGCGCTGCATCCCGGGCGACAGGTTGATGTGCCCGACCTCGATCACCCCGTTGGCCGGGTCGATCCGCAGATACGAGGCCACCCCCAGCGCCGCGCCGGTCCGCGCGTCGCAGAGCGCATAAAACATCGGGTCGGGCTTGCCCGCCACGCTGTCGAGCCAGCCGCGGTAGGCGGCAAGATCGCGAAACGGACCATAGGGCATATAGTCCCAGACCGCATCGGCGCCGGTGAACGCCGCGAACAGCCCTGCCGCGTGCCGGGCGGGGTCCAGCACTTCCAGCCGCACGAAACGGCCGGCGATCTCGGCAGGCCCCGGCCGCGGTGGCGGGGTCCAGCCGGCGACGATCTCTCCCAGTACGGCCATGCGGGGTCCCTCCCGGCCGCCTTCTTGGGCCCCCGAGAACCTGTCGGCAAGGGTCAGCGCACCAGCCCCGGGTCGGACCCCATGTCGAGCCCGGGGAAGACCGCGCCCTCCAGCACCCGGCGGTCGAACCCGTAGAGCCCGGCCATCACCCATGCCGCCCAGGCCCGCACGTCCGAGGTGGGCATCAGGTCGCGCCGGTCGTAGAGCGCGGCCTCGGCCAGCCCGGGCCAGCGGCCCAGCACCTGCCCGCCGCGCAGCGCGCCGCCCGCCGTCAGCATCACCCCGCCGGTGCCGTGGTCGGTCCCGCGCGAGCCGTTCTCGTGCACCGTGCGGCCGAATTCGGTCATCGCCAGGAACGCCGTCTGCCCCCAGACCTGCGGTCCCAACTGCTGCTTCAGCCGCAGCACGATCCGCTCCAGCCGCAACAGCGGCCCGCGGATCGCCGCCTCCTGCCGGACATGGGTGTCCCAGCCCGACAGCGAGAAGGCGGCGATCCGGGTTTCCTGCCGCAGCTTGCCGGCCGCGAAGTCGACCAGACGGTCGATGTCGGCCGTCCCCCGGTCCGCCGCTACGGGCATGGCGCCCGCTTCCAACGCCACGGGGTCGGTTTCGGCGGCGAGGTCCAGCGCCGCGAGGCCGCTGTCGCGGAACAGCGGATCGTCGTGCCAGACCTGTTCCAGCAGCCGCCGGCCCTGCGCCGAGAGGTCGAGCTTCAGCTCCGGCGTCCAGCTCCGCGTCGGCGCCGGGCCAGCGAGCAGCGGCAGCGCCTCGCGCCCGACGGCAAAGGCGGTGTCCGCCACCACCCCCGGCACCGCCTGCAGCAGGCGGTTCAGCCAGCCGTCGCGGCGCGCCTGCGGCGCGAGGTCCGTCCCGGTGCCGGCCTCCAGCAGGTCTTGGCCGTCGAAATGGCTGCGCTTGTCGCGGTAGGGGGTGGAGACTGCGTGTACGAACCCGGCCTCGCCTGCGGACCACAGCCCGTGCAGGCCGGCCAGCGCGGGGTGCAGCGCGAAACCGCCGCCCAGCGGCAGCGGCGCGGTCTGGCCCGCCAGCGTCGGCCGCAGCGCCGCATAGTCCGGGTCGCCCAGCGGGCGGACGACGTCGAGCCCGTCCATCGCGCCGCGCAGGATGACGACGACCAGCCGGTGGTCGCCGAGAGGCGCGCCGCCATCCGAGCCGGCCAGCGTCACCGTGGTCAGGAACGGATGCGCCGCGGCCGAACAGCCCAGTGCCGAGAGCCCCCTGAGAAAGAACCGCCGGTCCATCATGCCCTCGCTCATCGCCGGTTGAAGGCGGGAGAGGACAGGACCAACCCCACCCCCAGCGCCCGCGTTTCCGCCCGCGCGACGGCCCACAAGAGCCGGTCGTCCGCGACCGGCCCCAACGCCCGTTGCGCAAACGTCGCTGGGTCGGGCAGCCGCCCGCGCGTCAGCGCCGATGGCTGCGTCATCGCCCAGGCCACGCGGGCGGCGAGGCCCTGCGGCGTGATCCAGGCCTCCGCTTCCTCGGCCCAGCCGT
This sequence comes from Rhodobacterales bacterium, assembly GCA_031406135.1. Lineage (GTDB taxonomy): Bacteria > Pseudomonadota > Alphaproteobacteria > Rhodobacterales > Rhodobacteraceae > JANOGU01. Next base: position 9,207 of record JANOGU010000087.1, on the reverse strand, counting down.
CGGGACCGCTTGGCGCGCCGAAGGGCTGGCCCATACCAGCCATCGGCTGCACCACCCGCCGCCGGAAAGCGCCGTCCGGCAGGCCCGCCACGCCGTCCCCGTCCAGGCCCAGCGCCTTCAGCGCCGCGACGGTGAAATCCCAGGGCTGGCGCGCCTTGGCCAGCGGACCGTCCCAGGCCGCGTCATGCCCCAGCAGGGCGGCGCAGACCGCGTGGAGGTCGCCGTCCGACGCCCGCCATGCCTCGGTCAGCGCGGCGACAAGGTCCGCCGGCGGGTCGTCGGCGACGAAGTGCGCCGCCAGCTTGCGCGCCAGGTGCGCCAACGTCTCGGGCCGGGCGGCGAGGTCGTCCAGGACCTGACGGATGGGCTCCATCCCCTTGCCCGAATAGGTCTTTCCCAGCACCGTCTCGGTCCCCGGCTCGGCCCATTGCGGACGGAAGACAAAGCCCTCTGCCGGATCGACGGTCAGCCCGGTCAGCAGCTCTGCCAGCTGCCGCACGTCGTCCTGGGCATAGGTCGCGCCTACTCCAAGGGTGTGCAACTCGATCAGTTCGCGGGCCAGGTTCTCGTTCAGCCCGCGGTCCCGGCGCTGCCCCGCCCGGCTGTTCGGCCCGACCGAGCCAGCCTGGTCGAGCGACAGCAGCATCGCCGGATGCAGCGTCGCGGCACGCAGCAGGTCGGCGAAACGCCCGGTCAGGTGCGGGCGGATCGCATCCTCGGTGAAGGCCAGGACCAACGGCAGATCGGCCGCCTTGCGGGCGCGCACGGTGAAATGGTCGGCCCAGAACCGCGCCAGCCGCTCGCGGAACCCGTCGGCGGCGCCGACCGCCCGGGCGACCGTGGCGCGCAGCCCCGCCCCGGCCAGCGCCCGCAGCGCCGCCTGCGCCTCGGCGACGGCCGTCTCTTCCGCCTCCGCGCCGGCCTGTCCGTCCGTCGGCTGCCGCTCGCGCTTCCGCCGCCGCGCGGACCGCGCAGTCTCGACCGCAGCGAGCAGGGGCCGAGCCTCGGCAAAGCCCGCCACCGGCCGGGAGGCCGCGGCAAGGTCGGGACCGGCCAGCGCATCAAGCATCGCCGCGGCGTCAAGCGGGGCGCCCGCGGGCACCGGCAGGCCGGTGCCGAAGCGCAGGGCGCAGAGCGCGGGGCGGGGGATCATCGCGGGCCTCCGGATGCGGACATCGGGACTGCTACGTCGCGGCGCCGGGGTTCCGTCGCCGGCCCGGCTGGCGCCAGAGGACCGCCGCCTACTCCGCCACCTCGGGCCCGGGCGCGTAGACATGCTGGCCGTCGAAGTCGGCCTTGCCGAGCTGCACCCCGGCCGCACGCAGCGCGGCATAGCCCATGGTCAGGTGGAAGAAGAAGTTCGGCAGGCCAAAGCGGTAGAGGAACTCGCCCGCCCGGTGGGTCAGCACCGCCTCGCCAGCCTGGTGCGTGATCTCCCGCGCCTCCGCCCCCTCGAAGTCTCCCGGCCGCATGGCGCCGAGGACGGCACGCGCGACCGCAAGCCGGGGACCGATCGATCCCGGCAGGTTCGGGATGTCGCGCCCGGCCAGCGGACAGGCCACCCGCAAGGCAAAGCCTGCCGCGGCCGCGAACTGCTGGCCGACGGTCGGCGCGTCCGCCAAGCGCAGCTCCAGATCGGCCGGCGCCAGCCGGTCCACGATCACGGTGACCTGGCCCAGGTAATGCCGGAACACCGGCACCGAGGCCTGGTAGAGGGGCGGGGCGTCGTTCATCCGGCCTTTACATTTGTTCGCTTATTGTTCACCTTGATCGTCCTTGCCCGCAAGCCCCACCATGTTGGACATGACCCCCGCACCCGCACAAGATTTGGCCCAGTTTCTCGGCGCGGGCCGCTTCGGCTGCGTGCTGGCGGACCCGCCGTGGCGATTCGACAACCGGACAGGCAAGGTTGCCCCGGAACACCGCCGCCTGTCACGCTACCCTACCCTGTCGGTCGCGGAAATCTGCGCGCTGCCGGTGGCCATTCATATGCAGGACCGCGCGCACTGCTACCTCTGGGTGCCGAACGCCCTTCTGCCGCTGGGGTTGCAGGTCTTGTCCGCCTGGGGTTTCGACTACAAGTCGAACCTGATCTGGCACAAGGAGCGCAAGGACGGCGGGTCGGATGGCCGCGGCGTCGGCTTCTACTTCCGCAATGTGACCGAGGTCATCCTGTTCGGCACGCGCGGAAAAAACGCCCGCACATTGGCCCCGGGACGGAGGCAGGTCAACTTCCTCTCCACCCGCAAACGCGAACACTCGCGCAAGCCGGACGAGCAGTACGAGGTGATCGAAGCCTGTTCCTGGGGTCCGTATCTGGAGCTTTTCGGGCGGGGGGTCAGGCCGGGCTGGACGGTCTGGGGCAACCAGGCGGACGAGGACTACCGGCCGGACTGGGCGACCTATGCCTACAACTCGGGGCTCGCGGCGGAATAGCCCTGCACCGCCGACAACGGCAGGCCCAGGAGCAGCATCGGGCAGGGATTGCCCACCCCGCGGCGCACACGGTCGGCGAGCTTGGCCCAGTGCGTGGTGGCGGCGCCGAACTTGTCGGCCACGAAGGAATGCGCAAAGGCCCCGGCAAAGCTCTCGCCCCGCGCCATCGCCTGTGCCAGGGCCGCTGCCTGCCGCTCGGTCCGCGCCTTCACCCCCCAGGCGCGCAGGGCGCCCGCATCCCGCACCCCCGCCTCAGTCAGCGCATCGGCCACGATGCCAGCCAGTTCCGCCTGCAGCCGCGACCCGCGGGTGATCAGGATGCCGACCGAAATTGCGCCCTGCGCATGCAACCGCTGGAAATTCTCCAGATCCCGGTCGAAGAACGGGTCCTTGTTGTTCCACTCGATCTCCAGGGCCAGCGTGCCCGCCGCACAGCGCCGCACATGGTCGATCTCGTGGCCGGTGGCGATGCGCTCGCGGCCGTCGACCGTGGTGGCCACCTTGAACACATGCTTGCCCCAGCCCGCGGCATAAAGCGCATCGCGCAGCCGCATGGTCGAGGCCGCCTGCCCGCCGCCCGAGGCGATGATGTCGCGCGGCGTCAGCCGGAACCCGGCCACCACCCCGGCAAGCTGTTCAAGCTCGGCCGCGAAGTCCCCCGCCAGGATCGCCCCGGCATGGTTGCGCGCCTCGACATCAAACCCCGCCGCGCGCAACCCGTCGAGCATCGCCCTATCCCCCCACCACCACCCTGAGCCGCAGCTCCCTGAGCTGCTCGTTGGTGGGCTCCGACGGCGCGCCCATCAGCAAATCCTCGGCGCGCTGGTTCATCGGGAACATGATCACCTCGCGGATGTTGGCCTCGTCGGCCAAGAGCATCACGATCCGGTCGATGCCCGCCGCGCAGCCGCCGTGCGGCGGGGCGCCGTAGGTGAAGGCCTTGACCATGCCGCCGAAGCGCTGCTCCACCTCACTGCGCGCGTAGCCCGCGATCTCGAAGGCGCGGAACATGATTTCCGGTGTGTGGTTGCGGATGCCGCCGGAGATCAGTTCGTAGCCGTTGCAGGCGAGGTCGTACTGATAGGCGTGAACCTGGAGCGGGTCGCCCGAAAGCGCCGCCATCCCGCCCTGCGGCATCGAGAACGGGTTGTGCGAGAAGTCGATCCTGCCCTCGTCGGTCTTCTCGAACATCGGAAAATCGACGATCCAGGCAAAGCGGAACTCGCCTTCGCGGGTCAGCTTCAGTTCCTTGCCGATCTCGTTCCGCGCCCGGCCCGCCACCGCCTCAAAGGTCGCCGGCGCCCCGGCGAGGAAGAAGGCGGCGTCACCGGCCTTGAGCCCCAGTTGCGCCCGCAGTGCCTCGGTCCGCTCGGGGCCGATATTCTTGGCGATGGGGCCGGCGGCATCCAGCTTGCCGCTCTCCTCGCGCCAGAAGATATACCCCATCCCCGGCAGCCCCTGCGCTTGCGCAAAGGCGTTCATCCGGTCGCAGAACGTGCGCGACCCGCCCCCCGGCGCCGGGATCGCGCGGATTTCCGTCCCCTCCTGGTCCAGGACCCGGGCGAACAACCCGAAGCCGCCGTCGCGGAAATGCTCGCTGACCACCTGCATCTCGATCGGGTTGCGCAGGTCGGGCTTGTCCGAGCCGTATTTCAGCAGCGCCTGCGCGTAGGGGATGCGCGGCCAGACCGGGTCGACCGGGCGGCCCTGCCCGAACTCCTCGAACAGCCCTTGCACCACCGGCTGCACGGCGGCGAAGACGTCCTCCTGGGTGACGAAGCTCATCTCCAGGTCGAGCTGGTAAAAATCGGTGGGCGAGCGGTCCGCCCGCGGGTCCTCGTCGCGGAAACAGGGCGCGATCTGGAAATAGCGGTCAAAGCCCGCCACCATGATCAGCTGCTTGAACTGCTGCGGCGCCTGCGGCAGGGCATAGAACTTGCCCGGATGCAGGCGCGAGGGCACCAGGAAGTCGCGCGCGCCCTCGGGGGAGGAGGCGGTGATGATCGGGGTCTGGAACTCGGTGAAGCCCTGGTCCCACATGCGGCCCCGCAAGGACCGCACCACGTTCGACCGCAGCATCATGTTGCGGTGCAGCTTGTCGCGCCGCAGGTCGAGGAAGCGGTAGGTCAGCCGCGTCTCCTCCGGATACTCCTGGTCGCCGAAGACCTGCAGCGGCAGGTCCTCGGCCGGGCCCAGCACCTCCACGGCCAGCGCATAGACCTCGATCGCCCCCGTCGAAATCTTCGGGTTCACCAGCGAAGCGTCCCGCGCCTTCACCCGCCCGTCCACCCGGATCACCGATTCCGCCCGCACCGCCTCCAGCGCGGCGAACGCGGGGCTGTCGCTGTCGGCCACCACCTGGGTGATCCCGTAGTGGTCGCGCAGGTCGACAAACAGCACGCCGCCATGGTCGCGCACCCGGTGCACCCAGCCCGACAGCCGCACCTCCGACCCGACATCCGTCGCGGTCAGCGCTCCACAGGTATGGCTGCGATAGGCGTGCATCGGCGGGACCTCTGGCATTTCGGAACGCGAGGGCACAAAGCCCGCGCCCCCCGCGAAGTCAAGCCCGCCCCTGCCGCCTCTCCCTTGGCAAAATACCCCACGGGGGTGAGGGGGGGTGAAACCCCCGCGGCAACCTCCGGGCCGGGCCCGCCCTCCCGCCGCACGCCAAAATCCTTCCTTCAAGGATTTTGCAAATTTGTTCCTTCAACAAATTTTCGCGTGCGAATTGTGCGCCCCGGCACAGATCACGCGCAAGGCCGCGGATTGGCGAAGCGCGCCGCATGGTCCATATCCGGGGCCGACCCCCACGAACGGAGGCTCCCGTGACCTCGATCCCCGGCATTCATCACGTCACCGCCATCTGCGGCCCGCCGCAGAACAACGTCACCTTCTTCACCGGCATCCTGCGCCAGCACCTGGTGAAGCGGACGGTGAACTTCGACGCGCCCGACACCTACCATTTGTACTACGGCGATGCGGCCGGCGCGCCCGGCACGATCCTGACCTTCTTTCCCTTCGCCAACGCCGCGCCCGGCCGGGCCGGACCCGGCATGGCGCAGGCCTTCGCCTATGCCGTGCCGAAGGCCGATTTCGACCGCCTTGCGGGCATTGTTGCCGCCGAAGGCCCGGTGGACCGCTTCGGCCAGCGCGTCCTGACCCTGCGCGACCCCGACGGGGCGCCGGTCGAACTGGTCGAGGACGCAGGCGCCCCCGACGCCCACGGCTTTCACTCCGTCACGCTCTGGGAACGCGACCCGGACCCCACGGCCAGGCTCCTGACCGAGGTCTTCGGCTACACCGCAGCCGGCACGGAGACACTCCCCGGCTCCGAACGCCTGCGCTTCGCCGCGCCCGGTTCCGAACGCGGCAACCTGATCGACATCCTGCGCACCGAAGACGCCCCGCGCGGCATTCCCGGGGCGGGCACGATCCACCACATCGCCTTCCGCGCCCGCTCCAACGAGGAACAGAAGGACTGGCAGGACCGCCTGGCGGCCTGGGGTCGCCCGACCACCCCGGTGATGGACCGGCAGTATTTCAACGCCATCTACTTCCGCGAACCGGGCGGGGTGCTGTTCGAGATCGCCACCGACCCGCCGGGCTTTGCCGTGGACGAAGACCCCGCAAGCCTCGGGCAGGCACTGAAGCTGCCGCCGCAGCACGAGCCGCTGCGGGCCGAGCTGGAACGCATCCTGCCGCCGCTGACGGTCGCTGAATGATCCGCAGCGGCCCCGGCGCAGGCGCCACCGCCGGGCTCGTGCTCCTGCACGGGCGCGGCGCATCGGCCGCCGACATCCTGTCGCTGCCCGGCCATGCGGGGCTGGCGGCCACAGCGGCCATCGCGCCGGAGGCGCCGGGCAACTCGTGGTGGCCCACGTCCTTCCTCGCGCCCTCCGCGCAGATGGAACCTTTCCTCGCCCGCGGCGTTGCCGCCGTCGAGAGCGCCGTCGCCGCGCTGCAGGCCGGGGGCCTGCCCCGCAGCCGCATCTTCCTCGCGGGCTTCTCGCAGGGTGCCTGCCTCGCGCTCGAAGCCTTTGCGAGGGCGGGCAACGGCCTCGGCGGCGTTCTCGCCTTCTCCGGCGGGCTGGTCGGCACCGCCGACGCAGGCTCGCCCGCTCCCGCCCTCTACCGCCACGCCGACAAGGCCTTCGCCTATCCCGGCCGCCGCGTGGGCGCGAAGGTCTGGCTCTCCGTCCACACCCAGGACCCGCACATCCCGCTAAAGCGCGTGCAGGACAGCGCCGCCACGCTCGCCGCCATGGGCGCCACGGTAGAAGTCCACATCGTCCCCGGCGCCGGCCACAGCCTCTTCCCCGAAGACCTCGACGCCCTGCGGCGCTATCTGACGTAGGTCGGGCTTCAGCCCGACTCCCCCGCCCATTCCGCCACCATCAGCCCGCGCAGCGCGTTGCCGACCCAGAGCCGCACCCGCGGCATCTCGTCCGCCGCCAGCACCGCCTCCGGCACCGCCAGCTCCGCCCGCAGCACCCCGGGCAACAGGCCGCAGGCCAGCGGCGGCGTGCGCAGCCCTTCGCCCTGGTCGAAGAACAGCGTGGTGATCGTGCCGTCACAGACCTCGCCGCGCGCGTTCACGAACACCACCTCGTCCAGCCCCGGCGGCAGCGCCGCGCGCGCCCGGTCATGGACCGCCCGGCGGGTCGATTTGACCCCGAGCCAGGGATCGGCCGGGTCCAGCCGCTCCGCCGCCAGCCCCAGCCGCCAGACCGGCTTCGCCGCCGGCAGCGGCGCGGTCTCGACCGCCGGCGCCCCGTCCGCCCCGAGCGTCAGCCGCACTCGCCGGGGCGCGGGTCCGACGGCCGCCGCCAACGCCGCCCGAACCGCCGAGGGGTCGCAGGCAAACCCCAGCCGCGCCGCCGATCGCACCAGACGGGCCAGATGTCCCGCCAGGCGCGGAAAGGCGGCGCCGTCCCACAGCAGCGTCTCGATCAGCCGCGTGCCGGGCGCCTCTAGAAGCCCTTGGCGAAACGCGCTTTCCACAGCGCCTCCTCCCATTCGCCTGCCTCGGTGGAATCGGCCACCACGCCCCCGCCGACGTTCAGGGTCACCACCCCGTCGGCGAACAGGCTCAGCGTGCGGATGGTCACGGCAAAGGCCGCCTGCCCGTCCGGGGCCATCCAGCCCATGGCGCCGCAATAGGCGCCGCGGGGATGCGCCTCGACCTCGCGGATGATCTCCATCGCCCGGATCTTCGGCGCCCCGGTGACCGAGCCGCAGGGGAACAACGCCGCCATCAGCCCGGCCATCCCCGGCGTGCCGGCCAGCACCCCGGTGACGGTGGAACTCATCTGGTGCACGGTGGTGAAGCTCTCCACCGCGAACAGCTCCGGCACGCCCACGGACCCGATCCGTGAAATCCGCCCGATGTCGTTGCGCAAAAGGTCCACGATCATCAGGTTCTCGGCCCGGGCCTTGGCGCTGGCGTAAAGCTCTTCGGCCAGCCGCCGGTCCTCGCCCGGATCGGGGTGGCGCGGGGCGGTGCCCTTCATCGGACGGGCGGCGATCTGGCCGCCAGGCCCGACGCTGAAGAACAACTCGGGGCTGCGCGAGACCACCGCTGGCCCCACACCCAAGTCAACGAAGCCGCCGTGCCGCACCGCGCCGCGCGCCTGCAGACGGGCGTAAAGCGCGAAGGCGTCGCCCCCCGAAAGCCGCGCTGACATCGGGAAGGTCAGGTTGACCTGGTAGCAGTCCCCGGCCGCGATGTAGTCCGCGACCCGCGCGAAGGCGCGGCCATAGGCATCCCGGGTGACCAGGGGTTCCGGCTGGCTCAGCGCCAGCCCGGCGGCGTCCGGCAGGGCCGGCGGCGCCGCCGGGCCGTCGTAGAGGCCGAAGGCCAGGAGCGGCCCGGGCCGGGCCGCCGGCATCAGCGGCATGAGCCGCGGCTCCAGCGCGTATCCGGCCTCGTAGGTGATCGAGCCCGCGACCCAGGCACCCTGCGCGCGGGCCGCGTCGAGCGCGGCCAGCGCCGGCGCCACCTCGTCCGGCGCCCGGGCGACGATGGTGGCACGGGGCGACAGGAACCCTGCCGCCCGCCCCCCCGGTCCGTTCTCGATCAGGATCACGCGGCCCGCCCCCGGGGTCCCTGCCCCAAGGCGGCTTAGCACGGACCGGCCGGCCGCGCGAAGCTCCGCCGGCGACGCCTGCGCGGACGCCAGCGTCCGCGCAGCGGCGCAGCGCTGGGCGCTTGGGAGCGCAAAGGCACAACCCGTGGTCGTCGGGCGCGGCGCGCGAGAGACACCGTGCAGGTGCAGCGGAGGTCGCACTTGCCGCAAGGGGGGCTGCGGGCTTACGATTCGCGCGCCGGGGATGGGCCTCCCGGCGCACCGGCAGGGCCGGATCAGCACAAAGACCCAGGGGGACGGGAATGTCGGACTACTCAGACAAGGACAAGACGGAGGACATGAAGGTCCTTCACGGCATGGGCTACGCTCAGGAGCTTGCCCGGCGCATGAGCGGGTTCTCGAACTTCGCGATCTCGTTCTCGATCATCTGCATCCTGGCTGGCGGCATCACCGCCTTTCCGGTTGCCTTCTCGTCGGGCGGCGGCTTCTCGGTGGCCGTGGGCTGGGTGATCGGCGGCTCCTTCGCCCTGATCGTTGCCGCGTCGGTGGGCCAGATCGCCTCTGCCTACCCAACCGCGGGCGGCCTCTATCACTGGTCGTCGATCCTCGGTGGCCGCGGCTGGGGCTGGCTGTGCGCCTGGATCAATATGGTCGGATTGATCTTCGTCGTCGCCTCGGTGAA
>JANOGU010000151.1:0-4564 GCA_031406135.1 Rhodobacterales bacterium | reverse complement strand
GCTCGCCACACCGAACGACATCGCGGAACCCGCAATCGCGAGAGTCATCGACGTCAGAAACAAAATCAAACTGCGCATGAGTCGAGGGCGACATCATCCACAAGACCATCGCCATCGAGTCGGGGGCGCATTTCGAGGGCTCGGTGCAGCGCCAGGAAGACCCGCTCGCCACCGCGCGCGCCACGCCGCTACTGCCGCCGCCGGCGCCTGTCGCGGCGACCTGATCCGTCATCGACATGACCGCGGGGGCGCAGGCGGCGACGTCTGCGCCCCTTGCCAGGGAATCCGGCTGACAAAGACACGCTCTACTCGCCCGTCGCCTCTGCCCGGCTCAGGCCGGCCACGTCGAGGGCCAGCGTCGCCGCCATGAAGGCATCGAGGTCGCCGTCGAGCACGCCCTGCGTGTCGGAGGTCTCCACCCCGGTGCGCAGGTCCTTCACCATCTGGTAGGGTTGCAGCACGTAGCTGCGGATCTGGTTGCCCCAGCCGGCATCGCCCTTGGCGTCATGCGCCTCCTGGATCGCGGCGCTGCGCTTGTTCAGCTCCAGCTGGTAGAGCCGCGACTTCAGCGCCTGCATCGCGATGTCGCGGTTCTGGTGCTGCGATTTCAGAGATGAGGTGACCACGATGTTGGTCGGGAAGTGGGTGATCCTGACCGCAGAGTCGGTCTTGTTCACATGCTGCCCGCCGGCGCCGGACGAACGGTAGGTGTAGATGCGGATGTCCTTGTCCTGCACCTCGATCTCGATGTTGTCGTCCACCACCGGGTAGACCCAGACCGAGGAAAACGAGGTGTGCCGACGCGCCGCAGAGTCATAGGGGCTGATCCGCACCAGCCGGTGCACGCCGGATTCCGATTTCAGCCAGCCATAGGCGTTGGCACCGATGATCTTGTAGCTGACCGAGCGGATGCCCGCCTCTTCGCCCGAGGTTTCCGACTGCATCTCGACCTGGTAGCCCTTCTTCTCGGCCCAGCGGACGTACATGCGCGCCAGCATCGCCGCCCAGTCGCAGCTTTCCGTGCCGCCCGCTCCGGCGTTGATCTCCAGGAAGGTGTCGTTGCCGTCCGCCTCGCCGTCGAGCAGCGCCTCCAGCTCCTTGGCCGCCGCCGTCCCGGCCAGCGCCTTCAGCGCCGCCTCCGCCTCGGTGACGATCTCGGCATCGCCCTCGGCCTCGCCCAGCTCGATCAGCTCGACGTTGTCGCGCAGGCCCTGGTCGATCATCCGGTAGGCGGCCACCGCATCGATCAGCCGCTGCCGGTCACGCATCAGCGCCTGCGCCTTGGCCGGATCGTCCCAGAGGTCGGGCCGTTCGATCATCGCGTCGAACTCTTCCAGACGATGCGGCGCGGTCTCCCAGTCCATGCGCTGGCCCAGGAGTTTCAGCGACTTGGCGACGGCATCGGCATGGGCTTGCGTTTCGGCACGCATGGGGGTCCTCGGGGTTTGCGGGGGCCGGGATAGAGGGTCGCGGGGGCGGGGGCAAGGTAGGGTGGGGTTCCACCCCACCTTCCGCGCCATGGTGGGGTGCAACCCCACCCTACCCCTACCTCAATACAACCCGCCCGAACTCAGCGTGCCGAAATCCGCCTTGCCCGGGATCGCCTTGGTCTGCCCGTCCGAGGTGGTGACCGTGACCATCCCGTCCTCGGTCTCGCCATAGGCAAACAGCGGCAGGTTCTCGCCCATGGCAAAGCCGCCGTCCACCAGCATGCCAAGCGCCGCCATCGGGTCCTCGCCCTCGCGGAAGTATTCGGCGACGACGTTCGGCCCCTCCGCCTCCGGCGGCAGGACGATGCCGGTGAAGCGGTCCACCTTCTGGAAGTAGCCGCCAGGCGGCACGGCGAACCGGGTGCCGCCGTATTTCTCCACCGCCACCTGCATGAACTCCTCGAACACCGGCGCGCAGGTGCCGCCGCCGGAGGCGCCGCCCAGGGATCGCGGCTGGTCATAGCCGATGTAGCAGCCGGCCGCGATGTTCGACGAGAAGCCGATGAACCAGACGTCGCGGCTGTCGTTCGTGGTGCCGGTCTTGCCGGCGATCGGCACCGGCAGGTTGATCCCCCGGGCGGTGCCGCGTTCGACCACGCCGAGGAGCATTGAGGTCAACTGAAAGGCGGTGATCGCGTCCATCACCCGCTCGCGCTTGGACACCACCACCGGCAACGCGCCGGCCGCGAGACTGGCAAGCTGGCAGTCCTCGCAGATGCGCTGGTCGTGGCGATAGACGGTGCGGCCCTGGCGATCCTGCACCCGGTCCACCAGCGTCGGCTCCACCCGCTCGCCGCCATTGGCGAACATCGCATAGGCCGCCACCATGCGGAACAGCGTCGTTTCCTGCGCCCCCAGCGCATTGGCAAGGAACGGCTCCAGCCGGTCGTAGACGCCGAAGCGCTCGGCGTAGCCGGCCACCGTCTGCATCGAGATTTCCTCGGCGATCCGCACCGTCACCAGGTTGCGGCTCTGCTCCAGCGCGTTGCGGATCGTGGTCGGGCCGTAGAACTTGTTCGAGGCGTTCTTTGGCGTCCACAGCCCCTGCGGCGTGTCCACCACGATCGGCGCGTCGACCACGATGGTGTTGGGCTGAAACCCCGAGTCGAGCGCCGCGGCATAGACGAAGGGCTTGAACGATGACCCCGGCTGCCGGTTGGCTTGGGTGGCGCGGTTGAAGACCGAGTCCTGATACGAGAACCCGCCCTGCATGGCGAGCACGCGGCCGGAATGCACGTCCATCGCCATGAAGGCGCCCTGCACCTCCGGCACCTGGCGCAGCGACCAGCGCTTGAAAGTGCCGTCCTCGTTGGTCACCGCGCGCACCAGCACGACCTCGCCCACCGCGACAAGGTCGCCCGCGCCCCTGGCCTTGCGGCCGAGGCTGCCGTCGGCATTGCGCTTGCGCGCCCAGGTCACGTCCTCGGGCGGGATGAAGTGCCCGTTCTCGTCTTCGGCCACCGCCTCGATGCCGATCCGGGCGGCGCTGTCGCCGACCTCCAGCACCACCGCCGGGAACCAGCCCGGCACGTCGCGCGGCACCGCCACCTCGGCCAGCGCCGCGCGCCAGTCGACCTCGGACCCCAGCTTCTCCGGCGGGATCGTTTCGCCGGTGCCGCGCCAGACGCCGAGGTTGCGGTCCCAGGTCTCCAGCCCCTTGCGCAGCGCCGCCGCGGCGGCCTTCTGCAACTCCGGGTCCACGGTCGCCCGGATCGTCAGGCCACCGCCAAAGAACTCCCCTTCCCCGAAGGTCCCGGACAGCTGGCGCGCGATCTCCTCGGTGAAATAGTCCCGCGACGGCAGCCCCTCGCGGAACGTGGCGTAGTCGCCGTTCTGCACCGTCAGCAGCGGCGCGGCGGATTCCGCCTGGAACACCGCTTCCCCGATATATCCGTTCTGCCACATCTCGCGCAGCACATAGTTGCGCCGCTCCACGGCACGGTCGTAGTTAAGCACTGGGTTCAGGCCCTTGCCGGGCGATTTCGGCAGGGCGGCGAGATAGGCGGCCTCGCCGGCGCTGAGTTCGGCCAGCGTCTTGTTGAAATAGGCCTGCGCGGCGGCCACCACGCCGAAGCTGCGCTGGCCGAGGTCGATCTCGTTGAGGTAAATTTCCAGGATCTTGTCCTTCGACAGCACCGCCTCGAAGCGGCTTGCCAGGATGATCTCCTTGATCTTGCGCTCGATCCCTTCAATGCCGCGCCGCTCGCCCGAAAGGAGGAAGTTCTTCATCACCTGCTGGGTGATCGTGGAGGCCCCGCGCACGCTGCTGCCTCGGGTGCGGATCGCTTCCCAGATCGCCGCCGCGATGCCGCGGGTGTCATAGCCCTTGTGGCTGTAGAAGTTCTTGTCCTCGGCCGAGATGAAGGCCTGCTTGACCAGCTCCGGAATCTCCTCGATCGGCACGAAGACGCGGCGCTCGCCCTCCTTCGAGAACTCGTCCATCAGCGCGCCCTCGCCGGAATAGATGCGGCTGATCGTGGGCGGGGTGTAGTTGGCCAGGCTCTCCGGCGAAGGCAGGTCGCGGGAATACATGTAGAAGACGGCGCCCAGCGACAGCGCCGCGAACATCAGCCCCAGCGTCACCACCGTGAACAGCGCGCCGAAGAAGGAGGTGACGAAACGCAGCACCGTTGCCCCGCAGGATACCCGTTCCCACTATAGCGAAACCGCGCCCCGGATGCAAAAGCCCGCGGCGGGACGACGCCGGCCGACGGTCACATTCAGGTCATCGCGGCAGTGCCGCCAGCGCCGCATCCTGCGCCGCCCAGGCGCGCAGTCCGGCCGCCAGCGCCTTGGCCATGCGGGCACGCCACGTCGGATCGGTCAGCCGCCGGAAGTCGCGCGCCGAGGACAGGAACCCCAGTTCCACCAGCACCGAGGGAATGTCGGGCGATTTCAGCACCGAAAACGCCGCCGCCTGCCGCGGCTGGCGGTGCATGACCAGCCCCTCGACGCGGATCGCCGCCTCCAGCGCCGCCGACAGCCGGTCGATGCGCGGCGAGGTCTCGGTGCGGGCCATGTCCATCAGGACCTGCGCCACCAGCGCGTCCTGCCCGCTGAGGTCGACCCCGGAC
>JANOGU010000401.1:0-11298 GCA_031406135.1 Rhodobacterales bacterium | reverse complement strand
CTGCCACGGCGATCCTCGGCCAGCACCACCGCCCGTTCCTCGCAACTCAGATGCTTGCCACGACGCGCCATCCCGCCCCTCCTCCACATTTGAACCGACCCTGTTGCAGTTCAAACTTGAGAGCGAGGTTTGTTAGGGATTGTACGATGTCTAACTGACCGTGCGCCGCGCCTCAGAGCGCCCCCACCGCCCGTGCCCGGGCGCGGACCCAGAGCACGCAGGGGACCGTGGCCGCCGAGGTCGCGAGCATCAAGAGCACCATCGGCAGCGGCCCGGTGGCGGCCGACAGGACGGCGCCCGCCAGCGCCGCCACGGCGGCGCCGAAACCGATGGCGAAGGCGCCGCCGAGGCCCGCCGCCGATCCGGCGAGTTCGGGCCGCACCGACAGCATCCCGGCGTTGGCGGAGGGCAGCAGGATGCCGTTGCCGAGGCCCACGAACACCATGAAGCCGAAGAACACCTCGGCCGTCGCAAGGTCCATCGCGGCCAGGAGCGCCAGCACGGTCAGGCCGGCGGTGGTCACGACCGCGCCGGCCATCACCATGCGGATCACCCCCATGCGCACCGAGAAGCGGCCGGACAGGAAGTTGCCCAGCATGTAGCCCAGGGCGGGAGCGCCGAAGTAGACGCCGAGGCGGGCGGGCGACAGGTCGTAGACGTCCGTGCCGACCTTGGGCGCGCCGCCGAGGTAGGCGAAGAAGGCGCCGGAGGCGAAGCCGGCGGCGAGGCAGTAGCCCCAGAACCGCTGTGAGCGCAACAATGCCGGGTAGTTTCGCGCCTGCGCCGCGAAGCTCGCGGCGCGGGTCGTGGCGGTCTCGCCGAGGTCGGCCCAGATCAGCGCGAAGAGCGCCGCGCCGCAGGCGGCGAGCAGGGCGAAGGACGCCTGCCAGCCGAAGGCCTGGTCCAGCGCGCCGCCGATGACCGGGCCGATCATCGGCACCAGGCTCATCCCCATCGTGACGTAGCCGATCATGCTCGCCGCCTGATCCTGCGGCACCATGTCGCGCACGATGGCGCGGCTGAGCGCGAAGCCGGTGGCGACCACGGCCTGCACCATGCGGCAGGCGAGGAACATCTCGAAGCTGGGGGCGGCCATGGCGAGGAGCGTGGCGAGCGTGAAGATCGCCGCCGCCACCAGCATCACCGGCCGGCGTCCGAAGCGGTCGCTGACCGGGCCGATCAGCAGCTGCAGCACGGCCGTCATCGCGAGGTAGAGCGAGACGGAGAGCTGCATCAGCCCGTACTCGACGCCGAAAACCTTGGCCATCGCCGGCAGCGATGGCAGGAAGATGTTGAGCGACAGCGCCGCCACCCCGGCGATCAGCACCAGGGTCAGGATGTGCGGTGGCGTGGTGCGGTCGAAGAGGCGGGGGGCGGGCAGGGCAGGCATTGCCTCCGGCTACGCCCGGCCCCCGCCGAAGTAAAGTCAGCCGAAATGCCGCGCCCAGACCGCCGCCAGCGCCGGGCGGGCCTGCGCCGCCTCGCGCAGGCGGAAGATGCCGGGGCAGTTCCCGGCCAGCCAGTCGGCATCCGCCCACCAGCACAGCATCCAGAGGTAGATGTCGAGCATCTGCATCCGGTCGCCGAAGGTGAAGGGACCGGGGCCGAGCTGGCCTTCGAGAATCTCGAAATGGCGCTTGACATAGGCGATGGCGGCGGCCTTCACGCCGGGCACGCCTTCAGCATCCTCGGTGTAGCGGTCGGTATAGAACTCGCGCAGCATGCCCTCGTAGATATTGGCGTGCAGGTAGGCCATCCAGCGGTCGTGACGGGCGCGCAGCGACGATCCCGGCAGCGGGATCAGCCCGGCCTGCGGATGCGCGTCGGCCAGGTGGGACAGGATCGCCGGCCCTTCGGTGACCACGGTGCCGTCGGGGCAGACCAGCGTGGGCAGTTGCTGGCGCGGGTTGATCGCGGTGAATTCGGGCTTGTAGTTCTCGTCCGTCTCGCGACTGACCGCCACATAGTCATAGGCGATCCCGGCCTCATCGAGCGCGGCCTCGATCGCCATCGATCCCGTCTGCCGCCAGCCGTAAAACTTGTATCCCATGTCTCAGCCCCATGTGTTGAACAAGAAGAAGGCGCCCGTCGCGATGCAGGCAAAGCCCCCAGGAAACCGGCACGACCATGGGCAGCGCGGCCTCGCTGACGCGCAGGTGGCCGTACCGGGCGAAGGTTGTGAAGACGCCGGACGCCACAAGGAGGCCGTTGGTCAGGACGGGGACGTAAAAGCGCGGGCATCCGGGGTCCGTGATGCGGTGTCTCGCCACAGTCTAGCGGATCAGACCTTGCCGGGAAACCGCGGGTCCGACCCGGCCGCGCAGGTTTCCTTCGCGGGTTCGGCGGCAATCGTTCCATTCAGACTTTCGCGCCTTCCGGCCCGCCGCTAAGGTCCACCGCCTAGGGACGAGGGGCGCGGGCGATGCAGGACATCCTGGACGAGCTGGAAGCCCGTCGCGCCGCGGCCCGGGCCGGGGGCGGCGAGCGCCGGGTCGCGGCGCAGCACGCCAAGGGCAAGCTGACAGCGCGGGAGCGGATCGAGTTGCTGCTCGACGAGGAATCGTTCGAGGAGTTTGACATGTTCGTGCGCCACCGCTGCACCGATTTCGGGATGCAGGAGGACCGGCCGGCGGGGGACGGCGTGGTCACCGGCTGGGGCACGATCAACGGCCGCATGGTCTATGTCTACGCCCAGGACTTCACCGTCTTTGGCGGCTCGCTGAGCGAGACCCACGCGCAGAAAATCTGCAAGATCATGGACATGGCGATCCAGAACGGGGCGCCGGTGATCGGCATCGCGGATTCGGGAGGCGCGCGCATCCAGGAGGGGGTGGCCTCGCTCGCGGGCTATGCCGAGGTGTTTCTGCGGAATATCCTGGCCAGTGGCGTGGTGCCGCAGATCAGCCTGATCATGGGCCCCTGTGCCGGCGGCGCGGTCTATTCGCCGGCGATGACCGACTTCATCTTCATGGTGAAGGACACCAGCTACATGTTCGTGACCGGCCCCGACGTGGTCAAGACGGTGACCAACGAGGTGGTGTCGGCGGAAGAACTGGGCGGCGCGTCCACCCACACCAGGAAGTCCTCGGTCGCCGACGGGGCCTTCGAGAACGACGTGGAGCTGCTGTCCGAAATCCGCCGGCTGTTCGACTTCCTGCCGCTGTCGAACCGCGAAAAGGCGCCGGTCCGGCCGTTCTTCGACGACCCCGCGCGCATCGAACCCTCGCTCGACACGCTGGTGCCGGAGAGCGCGGGCCAGCCCTACGACATCAAGGAGCTGATCCTGAAGATCGCCGACGAGGGCGATTTCTTCGAGATTCAGCGCGACTATGCGGCCAACATCGTGACCGGCTTCATCCGGCTGGAGGGGCAGTCGGTGGGGGTGGTGGCGAACCAGCCGATGGTGCTGGCCGGTTGCCTCGACATCGACGCCAGCCGCAAGGCGGCGCGCTTCGTGCGGTTCTGCGATGCCTTCGAAATCCCGATCCTGACCTTCGTGGACGTGCCCGGGTTCCTTCCGGGGGTGGCGCAGGAACTTGGCGGGGTAATCAAGCACGGGGCGAAGCTGCTGTTTGCCTATGGCGAGGCAACGGTGCCGAAGGTCACGGTGATCACCCGCAAGGCCTATGGCGGGGCCTATGACGTGATGGCCTCCAAGCATCTGCGGGGCGATTTCAACTATGCCTGGCCGACCGCCGAGATCGCGGTGATGGGGGCCTGGGGGGCGGTGGAAATTCTCTACCGGGCCGAGCTGGGCGACAGGGAGAAGGTGGCGGCGCGGGTCAGGGACTACGAGGACCGTTTCGCCAACCCCTTCGTCGCGGCGGAGCGGGGGTTCATCGACGAGGTGATCATGCCGCACTCGACCCGTCGGCGGGTGACCAGGGCGTTTGCCTCGCTGCGCCACAAGAAGCTGGCGAACCCCTGGAAGAAGCACGACAACATTCCGCTGTGAACCAGCCTGGCAGGACCCCCGATGAGCCCGCTCTTCCACATGATCCAAGGCGGTCCGAGGCCGGTGGCGCCGTTCAGCCATGCGGTGGAAGCGGATGGCTGGGTGGTCCTGACCGGGCAGATGCCGACCGACCCGGCCGCGCCGGATGCCGCGCTGCCCGAGGGGATCGCGGCACAGACCCATGCGGTGATGCGCAACCTGGGGATCGTGCTGGCCGGCGTCGGCCTGTCCTGGGCCGACGTGGTGCAGTGCCGCGCCTACCTGACCGCGTTCGAGCGCGACTATGCAGCGTTCAATGCGGCCTATGCCTCGTATTTCCCGTCTGATCGCCGGCCCGCCCGCACCACGATCGGGGTGACGGCGCTGGCCGTGGGCGCGCTGGTCGAGGTCGATTGCCTGGCCCGCCGTCCGGGGACGCCGGGATGAGGGCGAGCGTGCTGGCTCTGGCATTCGCCATGCCCGCGTGGGCGCAGGAGCCGGTCCCGGAGGCGGCGATCCCGGTGCCCTCCGGGCAAGAGATCACCCTGATCGACGTGATCCGCGACGCGGCCGGGCCGGCGGGGTTGACGGTGCGCTTCCGCTTCCTCGCGCCGGGCATCGCGGCGGGGGGCGGCGTGGACTTCGAGACGGCAGGCGCGGACATGCAGGCGTTGTGCGACAGCTACGCCTTGCCGCGGATCGCCGATCCGGGGCCGCAGCCGCAGCAGATCGTTGTCTCGCTGCACGACCGCGTGCTGCCCTTCGGCGAGGCGGCGCCGGAGGCGGTGCAGTATTTCGAGGCCTACCGGATCGAGGACGGGGCTTGCGTCTGGGACCTGTACTGATGGCCGCCGCGGGGCGCCCGGTCCGGGTCGATGCAGACGGGACACAATCCGCCGAGTCGGGATTTTCGCCATGGGCATTGCCCGCGGGCCGGGATAACGTGGCGCCGGACCGAATAGCGGTCTCGACCTTGGAACGGGGGCCTCTGCCGGCGCGAGCCGGTTGTAGACGCTCCGACAGAAAATGGAGTAGAGGATGTCGATCAGCAGCCGCGCGATCTTCGCGCTTGTTCTCGTGGCCTTCGCGGCCGCCTGCGCCCCGAAACCGGCGCCGGTCGAGGATGTCACGGTGGAGCCGACCTACACCGGCAAGTTGTAAAACTGCGACACGGCGGGCCGGGCGGAGCTTTCCGCCCCGGCCCGCGCGTGCCCCTTCCAGGGGGAGGGGCGGATGCTGAAGCATCGCGGTTTCCCGGGCCGGCTGCCGGGCTCTGACTTCCAGTTCGTGATCCGCCGCGCCCACATGGATGGCGCGACGAAGATCATCCGCCGCGAGCGCTACCGCGACCGCGCTGCCGTGGACCGGCGGGCCGACGAGGCGTTCCTGGGCGCGCTGTGGGCGCATTTCGGCGAGGCGCCGTTCGAGCGCGGCAACCTCGATGCCGGCCGCCTGTCCTGGCTGTTCGGACGCGAGGTGGTGCCGGCCTCCGAGCCCTTCGACCCGGCCGACTACGCGGCGCTGCTGCGCATCGACCTGCGCCGGGCGCGGGCGAGTTTTCCCGAGGTCTTCGACCCGCCGCAGGATGCGCTGCCGGATCACCGGGATGAGGGCGACGACGGCGGGGGGGACGACTAGGCATGTTCCCGCCGCGCGGCATCCGTTTCCGGCAGCTTCCCGCGCAGGGCCGCGCTGCACCGCCGATTGGCTTTGCGCGAACCGTCCCCAGGCGCCACACTTGCCATGGGGACGCCCGCGGCGGCGTGTCCGCGGACGGACCGGCGTTTACCCCTTCCCTCGACTTCCGGTCCGGTCCCTGCGGGTCCGGGCCGGGCCTTTCGGGCGCAGGGCGGCGGAGTTGCGCCGGAGCATGCGAAAGACGCTTTGCAAGCCCTTGTTTTGCTGTAAGATCAGCGGCAATCAAAAACACAACCCGAGGCAGTACATCATGCGCAAGACCCTTCTTCTTCTCACGCTTCTCACCCTGCCGCTGGCCGCCTGCATGCAGGACCCGGCGTCGCGCGGGCTGGCCGGTGCGGCCGCCGGCGTCGTGGTGGCCGATGCCTTCGACGGCAATCTGGTCACCGGCGCCCTCATCGGCGGCCTGGCCGGGGCCGCGACCTGCGGCGTCGATGTGGGGCTGCCGCCCTGCTACTGAGCTGACCGCCTTCGGGCGGGGCCACCTTTCCCCAGCGGGGGTCGCCCGGGCCTTGGGTCCGGTCGGCCCCCGTTTGCCGTACCGTGACGCGAGGCGCGCATGATCCGGAAGCTCCTGATCGCCAACCGCGGAGAGATCGCCTGCCGCGTGATCAAGACGGCGCGGCGAATGGGGATCGCCACCGTGGCAGTCCATTCCGACGCCGACCGCGGAGCCCTGCATGTGAAAATGGCGGACGAGGCGGTGCATATCGGCCCGTCGCCGGCGGCGCAGAGCTACATCGTGATCGACAGGATCATGGAGGCAATCCGCGCGACGGGCGCGCAGGCGGTGCATCCGGGCTACGGGTTTCTGAGCGAAAACAGAGCTTTCGCCGCAGCGCTGGAGGCCGAGGGCGTAGTCTTTGTCGGCCCGCCGTCGGCGGCCATCGAGGCGATGGGCGACAAGATCACCTCGAAGAAGATCGCCCAGGCTGCCGGGGTGTCCACGGTGCCGGGCCATATGGGCCTGATCGACGACGCCGACCACGCCGTCCGCATTGCCTGCGAGATCGGCTATCCGGTGATGATCAAGGCCTCCGCCGGCGGCGGTGGCAAGGGGATGCGCATCGCCTGGAGCGACGCCGAGGCGCGCGAGGGGTTCGCCTCGTCGAAGAACGAGGCGGCGGCGTCCTTCGGTGATGACCGCATCTTCATCGAGAAATTCGTCACCCAGCCGCGGCACATCGAGATCCAGGTGCTGGCCGACAGTCACGGCAACTGCGTCTACCTGCACGAGCGCGAATGCTCGATCCAGCGCCGCAACCAGAAGGTGATCGAGGAGGCGCCCTCGCCGTTTCTCGACCCGGCCACACGCAAGGCGATGGGCGAACAGGCCTGCGCGTTGGCGCGCGCGGTGGGCTATACCTCGGCCGGGACGGTGGAGTTCATCGCCGACGGCGCTCGGAACTTCTATTTCCTTGAAATGAATACAAGATTGCAGGTGGAGCATCCGGTCACCGAGCTCATCACCGGCGTCGATCTGGTCGAGCAGATGATCCGTGTGGCCAATGGCGAGAAGCTGCCCTTCGCGCAAGGTGACCTGAAGATCAACGGCTGGGCGATCGAGAGCCGGCTTTACGCCGAGGACCCGTACCGCAACTTCCTGCCGTCGATCGGCCGCCTGACCCGCTACCGCCCGCCGCAGGAGGGCCCGACGCCGCGCGGCGGGGTCGTGCGCAACGACACCGGGGTGGTCGAGGGCGGCGAGATCAGCATGTTCTACGACCCGATGATCGCCAAGCTCTGCACCTGGGGAAAGACCCGGGCAGAGGCGGTCGAAGAAATGCGGCTGGCGCTGGATATGTTCGAAGTTGAAGGGATCGGGCACAATCTGCCCTTCTGTTCGGCCGTTATGGACCATCCAAGGTTCGAAAAGGGCAACATCACAACCGCCTTCATCGCCGAGGAATATCCCGATGGCTTCCAGGGCGCGCGGCTGTCCGACGACATGCTGCGGCGCGTGGCGGCGGCGGTGGCGGCGATGCACCGCGTGGCCGAGATCAGGCGAACGCGGATTTCCGGCACGATGGACAACCACCAGCGCCGCGTGGGCGACGACTGGGTCGTGCGGCTGGCGGGTCAGGAACATCGTGTGGCCGTTTCGGCGGACCGCACCGGCTCGACCATCGCCTTCGCCGACGGTGCCAGGATGCGGGTGGAAAGCGGCTGGACGCCAGGCCAGCCGCTGGCGCAGCTTCTGGTCGACGGCGACCCCCTGGTGCTGAAGGTGGGCAAGATTCCGATGGGCCTGCGCGTGCGGCTGCGCGGCGCGGACCTGAAGGTGCGCATCCGCACGCCGCGGCAGGCGGAACTGGCGGCGCTGATGCCACAGAAGGCGCCGCCCGACACCTCGCGTTTCCTGCTTTGCCCGATGCCGGGGCTGTTGACCGGGCTGCGTGTCGCCGAGGGCGACGAGGTGCAGGAAGGGCAGGCGCTGGCCACCGTCGAGGCGATGAAGATGGAGAACGTGCTCAAGGCCGAGCGGCGCGCGACGGTGAAGCGGGTGGCCGCGGTGCCGGGGGCGAGCCTGAGGGTCGATGATGTGATCCTGGAGTTTGAATGAGGTGAGCGAGGTTCTGGCACAGCCGGGGGTCTGGGCGGCGCTGGCGCTGGCCGGGGCGGCGGTCCTGCTCGCGGCGGTGGCCCTGCGCGGCACCTCGGCGGCCCGGGCGCGGCTGGCGGCGGTGGCGCTGCCGGTCCTGCCCTGGGTGGGGCTTGCGGTTCTGGCTTCGGCCGTCCTGCCGTGGATCAGCGACGATCTGCGCATCGGTCTGGTCGGCGCGATTCTCGCGGTTGCCGGCTGGTTTGTGACCTTCCTGTTCCAGCTCGACGAGCGCGAGACCGATCAGGGCGACCTGATGGTCGCGCTCAGAGCGGAAATCTGGATCTTCCTGAACGACCTGTCGCGCAATGCGCGGGCCGATGTCGAGACCGAGGTCCTGGCCGAGGTGGCACGCGACCCCGCGGCGCTGGTGTTCTTCCCGCAGCCCGGCCCGCCGGTGGTGTTCGACGCCAACGCCGGCCAGATCGCGCGCCTGCCGTCGGACGCGGTGGACGAGGTGGTGCAGTTCTACGGCCTGCTGCATGCGGCACGGCAGTTCGCGCTGGAACTGCGCGACCCGCTTTTCAAGGCGCGCCCGGCGGCGGCGCGGATCGCGGCCTATCGCGACTACTTCAAGAGCCAGCGCGACCTTGCGACACTGGCGGCGCGCGCGATCGAGGCGCTGAACGCGGCGATGGGGCTGCCGGCGCCGGAGATCAGTACGCCGGATCCGGACCGATCGGGCCGGGGGGAAGCGGGCGGGGCTGGCGGCGAGTGACGGACATGCGCGGTCTCCTCATCCGGGAATATAGCAGCCGCCGGGGCACCGATCAACGCCCGGCCGGATTGAGCTCCAGCACTTCCTGCCGGCGCAAGGGGAACTTGTCGATGGCATGGCTGATTTCGCGCACGTCCCAGGGCAGGGGCTTGCGCATGATCGGCTTGAGGTCCTTGTCGAGGATAATCAGGCTGAACCCGCGCGGGCGCAGTTTTACCCGCAGCGGCGATTTCGCGGCGGGGTCGGTGTCGGTGATGACGATGACGTCGCGTTCGGCGAGTTCGGCCGGCTCGCGTTCGATGAGCTGCATCTGCCGGCGGAAGTTCGGGTCGTTCGGGGTGTCGGCGAAGACGACGATGGGTCGCTGCAGGAAGAGCAGCGTGTCGAGGTCGATCTCCATGGCGTTGACGATGGTCAGCGGCGCGGGGACGGGGATGTCGGTGGCAACCGTCGTCTGCGCGGTGGTGGACGTGGTCTGGGCCATCGCGGCGGGAGACAGGGCCAGGAGGGTCAGAAGGAGGGCGCGGCGCATGTCACCGGATATAGCGGACGCGGGTGGGTTTGTAAGGGGCGCGGCGAGGGCAGCGGCATGAGCGGGACGGACCGGGCGGACTGGGAGGCGTTGGCGCGACGCGAGCTGAAGGGGGCCGATCCCGACAGCCTGGCCAGCGAGACGCTGGAAGGCATCCGCGTCCGGGCGCTGTACACCGCGGCGGACCTGGCGGGGCTGGGGCATCTGGGCGGGGCGCCGGGACTGGCGCCCTATACCCGTGGCGTGCGGGCGACGATGTATGCCGGGCGGCCCTGGACGATCCGGCAGTATGCAGGGTTTTCCACCGCCGAGGAGTCGAACGCCTTCTACCGGGCCGGACTGGCGGCGGGACAGCAGGGGGTGTCAGTCGCCTTCGACCTGGCCACGCACCGGGGCTACGACTCTGACCATCCCCGCGTTGTCGGGGACGTGGGCAAGGCCGGGGTCGCCATCGACTCGGTCGAGGACATGAAGCTGCTGTTCGACGGCATACCGCTGGAAAAGGTCAGCGTTTCCATGACCATGAACGGCGCAGTGATCCCGGTGCTGGCGTCGTTCATCGTCGCGGGAGAAGAGCAGGGTGTGCCGCGGGCGGCCCTGTCCGGCACGATCCAGAACGACATCCTGAAGGAATTCATGGTGCGCAACACCTATGTCTATCCGCCCGAGCCTTCGATGCGGATCGTCGCCGACATCATCGCCTATGCCGCGGCGGAGATGCCGAAATTCAATTCGATCTCGATTTCCGGCTACCACATGCAGGAGGCGGGCGCGAACCTGGTGCAGGAGCTGGGCTACACGCTGGCCGACGGCCGCGAATACGTGAAGGCGGCGCTGGCGCGGGGGTTGGACGTGGACGCCTTCGCCCCGCGGCTGTCGTTCTTCTTTGCCATCGGCATGGATTTCTTCCTGGAGGTGGCCAAGCTGCGGGCGGCGCGGCTCATGTGGCACCGGATCATGGAAGGCTTCGGCGCGAAGAAGCCCGAAAGCCTGATGCTGCGCACTCATTGCCAGACTTCGGGCGTGTCGTTGCAGGCGCAGGACCCATGGAACAACATCGTGCGCACCGCTTACGAGGCGATGGCGGCGGCGCTGGGGGGGCACGCAGTCGCTGCACACCAACAGCTTCGACGAAGCCATCGCGCTGCCGACCGAGTTCTCTTCGCGGATCGCGCGCAACACGCAGTTGATCCTGCAAGAGGAGACGCACATCACCAATGTGGTCGATCCCTGGGCCGGCAGCTACCTGATGGAAAAGCTGACGCAGGAGATGGCCGACGCGGCGTGGACGATCATCGAAGAAGTCGATGCCCTGGGCGGCATGACCAAGGCAGTCGATAGCGGCTGGGCCAAGCTGAAGATCGAGGCCAGCGCGGCCGAAAAGCAGGCCCGCATCGACGCCGGCCGCGACGTGATCGTGGGCGTCAACAAATATCGCAGCGACAAGCAGGATCCGATGGAGGTGCGCGATATCGACAACCACGCCGTGCGCGATGGCCAGATCGCGCGGCTGGCGGCAGTGCGCGCGGCACGCGATGGCGTGAAGGTGCAGGCCGCGCTCGCTGCGCTGACGGCTTGCGCTCAATCTGGGCAGGCCAACCTGCTCGACCTCAGCATCCAGGCCGTGCGCCTGCGGGCTACAGTCGGCGAAGTCAGCGATGCCTTGGAAAAAGTCTGGGGGCGCCACCGCGCCGATACGCAAAAGGTGACCGGTGTGTACGCAGCCGCCTACGACAGCGCCGAGGGCTGGGACCAGCTCAAGGCCGAGATCGCAGCCTTCGCAGAGCAGCAAGGACGCAGGCCGCGCGTGATGA
>JANOGU010000400.1:0-1549 GCA_031406135.1 Rhodobacterales bacterium | reverse complement strand
GGCCACCCCCGGGGGCCCCCGTGGGTGGGGGGGCGGCCCCCACCCCCCCGCCGCGGTGCGGCCGAGCACGCACCCTACGACTGCAACGCCGCTTCCATCGCAGCCCAGAGCGGTTCCACCGGCTCGATCCCCACCGAGAGCCGCAGGAACCCCGGGGCCACCGCGTCGCCCCATCGGGCACGGCGTTCGGCCGAGGTATGGGTGCCGCCGAAGCTGGTCGACTGGACGATCAGCGGGCAGGCATCAAGGAAGCGGTCGGCCTCGGCCTGGCCCGCCAGCTCCAAACCGACAAGGAAACCGAAGCTCTGCATCTGGCGGGACGCCACCGCATGGGCGGGGTCGGTCGCCAGACCCGGATAGCGCAATCCGCGGACGCGCGGATGCGCCGCCAGCCGTTCCGCGATCACCTGCGCCGAAGTGCACATGCGGGCCAGCCGCACCTCCAGCGTCTCGATCCCGCGATGCACCAGCCAGGCCTCGAAGGGCCCCGGGATCGCGCCGGAGATGCGGCGCCAGTCGCGGACCTTCTGCATCAGCCCGGGGTCGCGCCCCGCGACATGGCCGAACAGCACGTCGGAATGCCCCGCCGGGGCCTTGGTGTCCGCCGCGACCACGAGATCGGCCCCAAAGTCCAGCGGCCGCTGGATGAGCGCGGTCAGCGTTGTATTGTCCACGATCACCGTCGCCCCCGCAGCATGCGCGCGCGTCACGCTGTCGGCGAGGTCCACCACATCGAGCCCGGGGTTGGACGGCGTTTCGACATAGACGACCGCCGCCCCGGCAAAGTCCGCTGCCGCATAGCCGGTCGTGGGCACTTCGCTCACGCTGACGCCGAAACCACCCAGAACCTGCCCCAGAAGCCGCGTCACGTAGTAGCCGTCGGCCGGGATCACCACCCGGTCGCCCGCCTTCAGGCAGGCGAAGAGCGCCGCGGTGACCGCCGCCATGCCGGAGGGGAAGGCCAGTGTCTCGGCGCCTTCCAGGATGGCGAGCTGATCCTCCACTAGATCCCAGGTCGGCTGCCCGGCGCGGCCGTAGCTGTGGCGGGGAAGCTCGGTCCCGGGCAGGTGGAAGGTGGTCGCGGCAACCAGCGGCGGGGCGACGGGGTCGCCCAACCGCAGGCCAGCCGTGCGATGGTGCAGCATCCGCGCGACGCGGGACGGAAGGTTCTCCGCCCCGTCCGTCACGTCAGCCGCGCCGGGAAGCCTTCGGCGCGCAGCGGGGTGCCGAGACGATCCTCCAGCAGCTTGACGATCGAGGTGGACTGCGCCGCCCCGCCATAGGCCGCCCTGCCCTCCTCGAAAATCGCCTGGGTGAGCGAGGCGAGCTTCAACGGCGTGCCCGTCGCCTCGGCGATCCGGTGGGCGAAGCCGAGGTCCTTGAGCGTGAGGTCCATCGAGAAGCCGATGTCGTAGCTGCCGTTCAGGATCAGCTGGCCCTCGGTCTCGTGCACGAAGCTCGACCCCGACGAGGCGGTGATCGCCTCCCACGAGGTTCTGAGGTCCAGCCCGGCGCGGGCGGCGAGCATCAGCGCCTCGCCGTCGGCGAC
>JANOGU010000381.1:0-4610 GCA_031406135.1 Rhodobacterales bacterium | reverse complement strand
GGTCCTGCCGCCGCTCGGGCAGGACAAACGCCAAACACGGCCGCAGTGTCCTGCGCCAGCCTGGCCGCCAGTCCTGTCCCGCGCCAGCAGCGCAGACCTAAGCCATTGATCGCGAACAACTTTACGGGTCCGCCAAGCGGGCAGCCGGGAACACCGCTGTCAGATCGCGACCACGCTCCGTCCCCCCGGACGAGTGAATCGCAAGGGTCACGCTAATGCCCTGCGAAGTGCGTCTGCAACTGAACAACTTGCTTGACAGGCCACTCTCCGCGCGAATCCCCAAAGGTGTGCAAAGCTGCCACGCCCGGGCCGCGCGGAGCGTCGCGGAATGCGAAAACGGCGCCCGGGAGGGGCGCCGACTGTGGTCGTCCGACGGGTGCGGGATCAGGCGGCGGCGGTGGCCTTCACCCGGGCCGCCAGGCGCGAGACCTTGCGCGCCACGGTGTTCTTGTGCAGCACGCCCTTCGACACGCCGCGCGCCAGTTCCGGCTGCGCCGCCTTCAGCGCCGCGGCGGCCTGAGTCACGTCGCCGGAGGCGATCGCCTCCACGACCGTGCGCACAAAGGTGCGGTTGCGCGAGCGGCGGGCCTTGTTCACGGCGGCGCGGGCGACCCCCTGGCGGGCGCGTTTCTTCGACTGGGCGGTATTGGCCATGGGCGTCAGGTATCCTGCAAATCTCGAAGCCGGGCCATTACGGGCGACTCAGGCCGTTGTCAACCCGCGCGCCTCAGCGGTCGCGGAACTGCGGCTGGCGCTTTTCCAGGAAGGCGGCCATGCCTTCTTTCTGGTCCTCGGTGGCGAACAATGCGTGGAACAGCCGGCGCTCGAACAGCAGGCCCTCGCGCAGGCTGGTCTCCTGGGCGCGGTTCACCGCCTCCTTCACCGCCATCGCCGTCAGCGCGGACTTCTCGGCGATCTTTCCGGCGGTCTTCAGCGCCTCTTCGATCAGCGCCTTGGCCGGCACCACACGGCTGACCAGCCCGCAGCGTTCGGCCTCGGCGGCGTCCATGAAGCGGCCGGTCAGGTGCATGTCCATCGACTTGGACTTGCCGACGAACCGCGTGAGGCGCTGCGTGCCGCCCATGCCGGCGACGACGCCGAGGTTGATCTCGGGCTGGCCGAACTTCGCGGTATCGGCGGCGATGATGAAATCGCACATCATGGCAAGCTCGCAGCCGCCGCCCAGCGCATAGCCCGCCACGGCGGCGATGATGGGCGTGCGCACGCGCTGGATCGCCTCGACCTGGGCGCCGTAGAGGTCGCCCGCGAAGACATCGACAAAGCTCGCCTCGGCCAGCTCGCGGATGTCGGCGCCGGCGGCGAAGGCTTTCTCCGACCCGGTCAGCACGATGCAGCGCACCTTGTCGTTGGCGTCCGCCGCGGCCAGTGCCGCGGCCAGTTCGGTCATCAGCGTGCTGTTGATCGCGTTCATCTGATCGGGCCGGTTCAGGCGGATCAGGGCGACGTAATCCTCGATCTCGACGATCAGCGTCTCGTAGGCCATCGGGTTCCCCTTGCCGCATCCGGCTTGGGCGCGAGTCCTAGCACCGGGGTGGGCTTGCGCAAGTCACCTCTGACAGGCGGGGCAGAAGAAGCTGGAGCGGCCGGACTGGACGATGCGGGCCACCGCAGTGCCGCAGGCCGGACAGGGCTGGCCTTCACGGTCGTAGACGCGGAAGGCCTTTTGGAAATAGCCGAGCTCGCCGTCGGTCTGGCGGAAGTCGCGGAGCGACGAGCCCCCTGCCTCGATCGCCTCGGCAAGCACCTCGCGGATCACCGGCAGCAGACGGGCGATGCGGGCCGGGCCGAGGTTGCCGGCGAGCCGGCGGGGCGAGATGCCGGCGCGGAACAGCGCCTCGGCGACGTAGATGTTGCCCAGCCCCGCGACGATGCGCTGGTCGAGGAGCGCGGCTTTGACCGGGGTTTGTCTGCCCTGAAGCCGACCCTGGAGATAAGCCTCGGAAAATCCGTTGCCCAGCGGCTCGGGGCCGAGGCCTGCCAGCAGCGGATGTGTCTCTTCCGATCCCGTGGCCAGCAGGTCCATGGCGCCGAAGCGGCGGGCGTCGTTGAAGGTGATGCGGACCCCGGCCCCGGTGTGCAGCACGACATGGTCGTGCTTCCCGGGCGCCGGGTGGGCGTGCTGGAAGTGGCCGAGCGGTCCGCCGGAGACGAGGATCCGCCCCGACATGCCGAGGTGAACCAGCAGCGTCTCGCCGGTCGAAAGCTCCGCCAGCAGGTATTTCGACCGCCGCCGCAGCGCGGTCACCCGCGCCCCGGTCAGCCGCTCCGCCATCCGCGCCGGCAGCGGCCAGCGCAGGTCGGGCCGGTTCACCTCGGCCCTGGCGATCAGCGCGCCTTCCAGCACGGGCAGCAGCCCGCGGCGGACGGTCTCAACCTCGGGAAGTTCGGGCATCGTGGAAGGCTTAGGCCATCCGCCGGCGGCCGCAAGGGCAAGAAGCCCGTCGCAGGCCGGTTTCCCTTTCCGCCCCACCGGGTTATCTGTCGCGCAGACGGCAGGGACAGGCGGCATGGACGAGGCGGACACCAGGACCACCCATTTCGGCTTTCGCGAGGTGCCGGAGGGCGACAAGGCCGGCATGGTCCACGGCGTCTTTTCCCGCGTGGCCGGGCGCTACGACCTGATGAACGACCTGATGAGCGGCGGCATCCACCGGCTGTGGAAGGACGCGATGCTGGACTGGCTGGCGCCGCGCCCCGGCCAGCGGCTCCTCGACGTGGCCGGCGGCACCGGCGACATCGCCTTTCGCTTCCTGCGCCGGGCGCCGGGGGCCACGGCGGTGGTCTGCGACATGACCGAGGGGATGCTGGCCGAGGGACGCAAGCGCGCCGGAGCAGCGCAGCTTGCCGACCGGCTCGACTGGATCGCAGGCGACGCCATGGCGCTGCCCTTCCCCGACCGCAGCTTCGACGCCTACACGATCAGCTTCGGCATCCGCAACGTCACCCGCATCCCCGACGCGCTGGCCGAGGCCTTCCGGGTCTTGCGGCCGGGCGGGCGCCTGATGGTGCTGGAGTTCTCGACGGTCCGCAACCCGGGCCTGGCCTGGGCCTACGACCGCTATTCCCTCAACGTCATCCCGGCGCTGGGCCAGGCCGTGACCGGCGACCGCGACAGCTACCAGTATCTCGTCGAATCGATCCGCCGCTTTCCCGATCAGGAAAGCTTTGCCGGGATGATCCGGCAGGCGGGCTTCGGGCAGGTCGCATACCGCAACCTGACGCTGGGGGTTGCCGCGCTGCACTCGGGCTGGAAGCTCTGACCCGGATGCAGCATCTCCTTTGCCCAAATACCCCGGGGGGAGGCGAAGCCGGGGGGCAGCGCCCCCCTGCCACGGCGCCGGCAGAGCCTGCCGCCGTCGCGACGCAAATTTCTTCCTTCAAGAAATTTGCAATTTTCTTTCTTCAGGAAAATTGCCTGCATCGCCGGATGCGCGCCGGATGAGGGGGCCGCACAACATCGTGCGGCTGGTGCGCACGCTGGCCACGCTGGAGCGCACCGGCGCCATCGGTGCGGTGCTCGCGGCGCTTGAGGCGCCGCCGCGCTTGCGGGTGCTGGCCCGCGTGCTGGGCTGGCCTTTCGCCTGGTTGGGGCTGCGCGGCGACCCCGGCCTGCCGCCGGTCACCCGGGCGCTGACGGCGCTGGGGCCGGCCTACATCAAGTTCGGCCAGCTCCTGTCCACCCGCCCCGACATCGTGGGCGACGAACTGGCCGGGCAGCTGCGCGTCCTGCAGGACAAGCTGCCGCCCTTCGACCTAAGCGTGGCCAGGGCGACGGTGGAGACGGAGCTGGGGGTGAAGCCGGACGACGTCTTCGCCACCTTCTCCGAGCCGGTCGCCGCGGCTTCCATCGCCCAGGTCCACCGCGCCACGCTGCGCGGGAGCGGGCGGGACGTGGCGGTCAAGGTGCTGCGCCCGGGGATCGAGCGGGCGTTCCGCAAGGACATCGACGCCTTCTACTTCGCCGCCTCGGCGATCGAGATGCTGGCGCCGATGGCGCGGCGGCTGCGGCCGATGGACGTGGTGACCCATTTCGACGGGGTGGTGACGGGCGAACTGGACCTGCGGCTGGAATCGGCGGCGGCGGCGGAGTTCGCGGCCAGTACCGCGGGCGACCGCGGGCTGGCAGTGCCGAAGCCGGTCTGGGATCTGTGCGGCCGCCGGGTGATGACGCTGGACTGGGCCGAGGGCATCCCGCTGGGCGAGGTGGCGGCGCTGGCAGCCGCGGGCCATGACCTGCCGGAACTGGCCAACCGCGTGCTGTCGCTGTTCCTGCGGCATGCGCTGCGCGACGGCTATTTCCACGCCGACATGCACCAGGGCAACCTGAAGGTCGCGGCGAACGGCGACCTCATCGCCTACGACTTCGGCATCATGGGGCGGCTGGACGACTACACCCGCCGGGTCTACGCCGAGATTCTCTTCGGCTTCATCCGCCGCGACTACCGCCGCGTGGCCGAGGTGCATTTCGAGGCGGGCTATGTCCCCGCCGACCGTGACATCGACGAATTCGCGCGCGCGCTGCGGGTGGTGGGTGAGCCGATCTTCGGCATGGATGCTAGCCGCATCTCGATGGCGCGGCTGCTCGCGTA
>JANOGU010000349.1:0-15105 GCA_031406135.1 Rhodobacterales bacterium | reverse complement strand
CCCGCACGGCAGTCTAAACTCCAAGCCACCCATCAGCCGTCTCGCGTTACCGATGGACAACCTGTTGAGGTTCCACATGTAGAGCGCCCCGCCCACGGCCATCAGGACGATCACGACCAGGGGCAGCGCCGCCATCAGCGACCCTCCCGCCGCCACCCCGGCCCAGCCGATCCCGAGGTAAAGCGCGATGCCGGTGCGCTGGAACCGCGCGGGCGAGATCAGCTTCAGCACCACGCCCAGCGCCGCCGCCGCCCAGACGATGGACAAGAGCACAAGGCCGGTTCCGGCCAGCAGGGTAAAAGCGGTATAGGTGCCGGCGATCTTGAGGTAGATCGCCGCATGGTCGAGCCTTCGCAGAAGCCAGGCCCAGTCCGGCCGGTCAGTCATGTTCCAGGCGGCCGAGCAGGCCAGCATCAGAAGGATGCTGCCGCCATAGACGGCGGCCCCGGTCACTGCCGCCGCGTCGCCGCGCTGGAGTGCCGCGAGCACGATCAGCACCGGCACCGCGCCCAGCGCCAAGGCCAGCCCGGTGAGGTGGACCGCCGCGTCGGACAGTCGTTCGGCGCGGGAATAGGCGGCGCGCGGGCGGGTTTCACGGGACATGCGTGACAGCTAGCGCGCCGAATGCGGCACGGCAAAGGCCCTGTCGGCGGTGCCCACGCGGAATTGTGCCGAAAGCTGCAACCGATTCGTGAAGATCGCCGGATTTCCGGCGCCTGCCGGACGCCGGGACTTGTTCGCCCGGTCCCAATCCCTAGATTGTCGGCATGACGACGCCGTTCGACGACGCCGCCCACACCGCCCCGCTCGACGCGGATGACGGCGCCGCGGCGCGGCTGATGCGCAGCCCGCCAGCCAAGAAACTATCGGAAATCCTCACCGAACTGGCCGCCGACCCGTCGCGCGAAAGGATCACGCTGGGCGAGCTGAAAGAGGCGTTGCAGGGCCGCGCCTTCGGCGCGCTGATGCTGATCTTTGCCTTTCCCAACATCCTGCCTTCGCCGCCGGGGCTCGCGGGCGTCCTCGGCCTGCCACTGGTCTTCCTGTCCTCGATGATGATGGCCGGGCGCCCGCCCTGGCTGCCGCTGTTCATCGCCAACCGATCGATGCCGCGGGGCAGCTTCGCTGCCGTCTTCGATCGCGCGGCGCCCTGGGTGGCGCGGGCCGAAAGGATGCTGCGCCACCGGCTGGCGTTCCTGACCTGGGGGCCGTCGCAACAGGTGCTGGGCGCGGTCTGCCTGCTGCTGTCAATCCTCCTCATGCTGCCGGTGCCCTTCGCCAACATGGCGCCCTCCATCGCCATCTGCCTGATCGCGCTGGGCGTGCTGGAACGCGACGGGGTCTGGGTCATCGCCGGGCTGATCGCCTCGGCCGGCGCTACGATCTGGGTGCTGGCGCTGGGCTATGCGCTCATCAAGTCGGCGATCTTCGTGTTCCTGAATGCGTTCTGAACCACCCGTTTCCCCTGCCCGGCCGATGCGGTAGAATCGGCCATGCTGTGGACGATCCCCAACACGCTTACGCTCCTGCGGCTCCTCGCAGCGCCGGGGGTCGCGGTGATGTTCCTGTATTTTCACCGACCCTGGGCCGACTGGGCCGCGTTGACGCTGTTCGTGGGCGCGGCGATCACCGACTGGTTCGACGGCTACCTGGCCCGGCTGTGGAAGCAGGAAAGCAAGTGGGGCGCGATGCTCGACCCGATTGCCGACAAGGCCATGGTGCTGATCGCGATCATGGTCCTGACCGGCTACAACGGGATGAACCCCTGGCTGATCCTGCCCGCCACGGTGATCATGTTCCGCGAGGTCTTTGTCGGCGGCCTGCGCGAATACCTTGGCGCGAAGGCGGGGCTGTTGAAGGTCACCCGGCTCGCCAAATGGAAGACCACGGCGCAGATGGTGGCCATCGCGGCGCTGTTCCTGGGCACCGGGCTTGAGTATCTCAACGGCGTGGCGATGCGGGGGATGACGCCCGAAGCCTATGCCGATGCGGTGACCGCGGGGCTGGCGGATCCGGTGCGGGCCTGCGGCAAGCGCGACTGCGCCTCGGTCGCGGGCGATATCGGGCTGGTCCTGGTCTGGCTGGCGGCAGCGCTGACGGCCTGGACCGGGTGGGACTACTACGTCAAGGCGCGGCCCTATCTGAAGGACGGGCCATGATCGACGTGCTGTACTTCGCCTGGGTGCGCGAGCGGATCGGGCTGCCACGGGAAAAGATGGAGACCGCCGCGGCCACGCCGGCGGCGCTGGCCGACGAATTGTCGGCGCGCGAGGACCGCTACGCGCTGGCCTTTGCCGACCGCAAGGCGCTGCGCGTGGCCGTGGACCAGGTTCTGGTGGACTGGCAGGCGCCGCTGGCCGGCGCGCGCGAGGTGGCCTTCTTTCCGCCGATGACCGGCGGGTAAGGGGGGACCGGGATGCGGATCGCCGTGCAGACCGGCGCCTTCGACATCGCGGCCGAGACGGCGGGATTCGCCGCTAGCGCGGCGGGTGCCGGGGCGGTGGTGACCTTCACCGGACTGGTGCGCGGCGACGGCGGCCTGGCGGCGATGGAGATCGAGCATTACCCGGGCATGACCGAGGCGGCGGTGCGGGCGATGGCGGCCGAGGCCGTGGCACGGTGGACGCTGATCGATTGCCTGGTGATCCACCGGCATGGCCGACTCGCCGTCGGCGAGGCGATCATGATGGTTGCCACCGCCGCTCCGCACCGGGGCGATGCCTTCGCGGCGGCGGAGTTCCTGATGGACTGGCTGAAGTCGCGGGCACCGTTCTGGAAGCGCGAGATCGGTCCGCAGGGAGCCAACTGGGTGGCGGCGAAAGAGACGGACGAGGCGGCGCTGGAACGGTGGTGAGGGTGGCGCCGGTCGGTGCGTGGGAGCACGCCCCCAACCGCAAGGTCCGGCCCGTAGGGTGCGTGCTTGCACGCACCGCGTGCCGGCCGGTCACCAGCGCAGCAGCCTCGGCCCCAGCCACGCAGAGACAGCGGTCACCGCCAGGATCGCCAGTCCGTACCACGAGACGAAGAACAGCGGGCTGTCCTCGGTGCAGTGCAGCGCATAGGCCGCCGCCGCCACGCCCGACCCGCCAAGGCCCGCGACCAGCCCGGTCAGGGCCGGCGCCGTGGTCGCGCCCCGGCGCAGCATGGCGAAAATGGCAGCCACCGGCAGGACAGACAGGACCGGGATCGACACCAGGCAATAGACCATCGTCTTGCCGCGCCAGGCCATGCCCCAGCCCTCGGCCGGGGTGACCAGAAGCGCCCAGAGCACCAGCCCGCCGGCGACCGCGGCGGGAAGGGCCAGCGGCCAGACCCGGGCGCCGGCCGCGCCCTCGGGCCGTGCGAGGCGAAGCGCGAGCGGCAGGGCCAGCCCGGCCAGCGCCAGCGGCAGGACGTAGCGGGCGGCGGAGACCGGGTCGAAGATCGCGGTCGTCAGGTCGGGGCGGTAGCCCAGCACCAGACCCACCGCGACCACCGCGATGGCCAGCGCGGGCAGCAGTCCAACAATCAGCGTCACAGCCAGCGGGCGGACCGGCTGGGCATCGGCAGTGAGCGTGCGGATCAGGTCATCGGTTCTCATTGAACATGCCTTTCGCGCAGCGCGGCCAATTGTTTCAAGGCCCGGTGCAGAGCCACGCGCAGGGCGCCCTCGCGCAGGCCGTGGCGCGCGGCGGTCTCGGCCATCGTGGCGCCGTCGAGCCCGATGGCGCGGACAATCGCGGCGGCGCGGGGGTCGAGCAGGCCGATCATCTTCTCCATGTCGCTGGCCTCGGTCGGGTCGGGACCGGGCGGCGCGGCCAGCACCTCGGCAAAGTCCTCGACCGAAATGTCGATGCGGCTGCCGCGGGCGCGGAAGGCGTCGGTCACCTTGTGCCGGGCAATGGCGTAGAGCCAGGGCCGCACCGGCAGAGCCGGGTCCCAGGTCTGCCGCTTGAGGTGCAGGGCCAGCAGCACCTCCTGCAGGACGTCCTCGCAGGCGGCCCCGCCCAGCGAAGCGCCGCGGGCGCGCACGATCCCGCGCAGCACGGGGGTGACCGCGCGCAGGAAATCGGCGTAGGCCCGGGCGTCCCCGGCATTGGCGGCGCGAAGCAGGGGCGCCCAGTCGTCTTGCGGCATTTCGGCGGTCCGGTTGGTCCGTGTCGGAGTGCTTCTTACATGCTTCCGGGCGCCTGCCCAGCCGGGCCGTGGCGGCCGGACCAGACCGGCTGCCGGTCGCCCGCTGCCGGCGTCGCGAGATAGACGGCGCGGGCAATGGCGCGCGCTACCGTGCAGGCGGCGGCATGGCCGAGCGCGTAGCTCTCGGCCAGCGGTTCGGCCAGCGGCCGCGCTCCGGTCGAGACGGCGAAGACGAGATCGCCGTCAAGCAGGGTGTGCGAGGGGACGAGGGCGCGGGCCAGGCCGTCGTGAGCGGCGACGGCGAGCCGGTGGCACTCGGCCTTGGTCAGCGCCGCATCGGTGGCGACGATGGCGATGGTCGTGGATTCGCCCGGCCGCCGACCCGGCGCCGGCACCGTCCCGGCCAGGCCCGCGGGTGCCGGACCGAGGCCGCCGAATTCCGCACCGCATTCGAACGGCGCCGCCCAGAACCACGGCCCGTCGCCCACCGTGGCCGAGCCGAGCGCGTTGACCACGGCCAGCGCGCCGATGCTGTGGCCAGAGGCGAGCACGGCCGAGGCAGAGCCGAGGCCGCCCTTCCACTGCGCCGTCTGCGCCCCGGTCCCGGCGCCGGACGAGCCGAGCGCGAAATCGGCCGCCGCCGCTGCCAGAGCCGCCCGGCCGAGGTGCGGATAGGGGTTGTCGCGCCAGTCCTTGTCGCCGCCGTTCAGCAGGTCGAAGACGATGGCGCCCGGCACGATGGGCACCCGGGCCGGCCCGACGGCGAAGCCGCGCCCGAGGGCACGGAGCCCATGCATCACCCCGTCGCAGGCGGCAAGGCCGAAGGCCGACCCGCCGGCGAGGACCAGCGCGTCGACCTGCTGCACCAGGCGGTCGGGGGCGAGGAGGTCGGTCTCGCGCGTGCCCGGGGCGCCACCCATGACATGGACAGCGGCGGTGAAGGAGGTTTGCCCCAACAGCACGGTGACGCCGGACTTCAGTTGCGGGTCGTCGGCGTTGCCGACGCGCAGTCCGGCGACATCGGTGATCAGGTTGCGTGGCCCGGGACGCATTGCGCGGTCAGTCCACGGCGCGGATCGTGCGGTGCTCGAGCACCTTCAGCACCGGCTCCAGCTCGTGCCCGCGGCGCAGGACGGTGCCATCCATGGCGAGAACGGCGTAGATCCCCTGTTTCGACCGCAGGCGGGGTCGTTTCTCGACGCGGTAGAGCGGGTGCTCGGCGGTGCGGCGGAAGATCGAGAACACCGCCACGTCCTTGAGCGCGGTGATCGCATAGTCGCGCCATTCGCCCAGCGCCACCATGCGGCCGTAGACCGACAGGATCGCCTGCAGCTCGCGGCGGTCGAAGCTGACGACATCGGGCGGATGCGGGGCGAAGGGGATGACGGGAGGCAGGACCGACATTGTGGAAGTGTGGCCTGCCCTGCGACCCAAATCAAGCGCGGCGGGATTGTGTCACGCCGCCGGGCAGGGCCGCGGCCGCGCCGCGAAAAGACCCCGCTTTGTGCAAAGCACGGCCAAGGAGGCGCCACGGAGGGTCTCCATGTTCCTGAACGTGGCGTAAATGGTGTGGATGGCGGCCCGGCTTTTGCCCCCGCCCAGCCCGGGCCGCCGGTTCGGACCGGCGCTGCTGTCTCTGCCCCCGCTCCGGTTCTGTTCCCGGAGCGGGGGTCCGTTTTCCGGCGGGGTTCAGGGAAAGCCCGGTGCCGCGGCCAGAGTTCCGGTCACGATCCCGCGCCGGTTGCGCTGTTCGGCATCGAGCCTGCGCCGAGCCGCCGGATGCGCGGCGTCGAGCACCCCGAGATGGACCAGAAGCGCCGTGACCGCGGCCTCTGACGCGCGCTTTGCCCCGTCGGCGACTTTCAGCGCCAGCCCGAGGCGGCGCTGCGGCAGGATGGCGACATACACGGCCTCGGCTCCGTACTTCACTGAAACGGGTTCCTTCGCGGCCCGCATCAGCTCCGTGCAGGCTTCGCCGTCGCCGGCCACCAGCTCAGGATGCCGCAGCGTCGCCGTGACCAGGCGCGTCATGGCCTGCCCGCGCCGGTCCGCGCCCGGGCTGGCACAGGCGGCCATGGCGCGGGCAAGGCCGGTCACCGTGGTCGCGAAGTTCGGCGCCGAACAGCCGTCGATGCCGTAGCCGGGCGAGGCCTCGCCCGTTACCTCCTCGAAAGTCTGGCGGACCGCACGCTGCAGGGGATGGTCAGGTTCGACGTATTCCGGACCCGCGCCGATGGCCTTTGTCAGGTGCAGGAATCCGGCGTGCTTGCCCGAGCAGTTGTTGTGCAGCTGGCACGGGGCCTCGCCGGCCCTGATCAGCCGGATGCGCTCGCCCCGGTCGTCAGGGTCCTGCGCGCCACAGCGCAGATCGGGCTCGCCGAGCCCGAGATCGGCCAGCCAGCGCCGGGACAGGTCCACATGCATCGCCGAGCCGATATGGCTGGCGCAGGCGATGGCGAGGTGGCGGTCGGTCAGCGCGTCGGCATGGCCGCTCTCGACCAGCGGCAGCGCCTGGAGCAACTTGCAGGACGACCGCGGGTAGATCACCGCGCCGGGGTCGCCCCAGGCCGCGACCACCTCGCCGCCCGGCCCGCAGATCACGGCGTGACCGAGATGCGCGCTCTCCGCCCGCCCGCCGCGCCACAACTCCACCATCGGCACCGGCTGTCCCATGCGTTTCTCCCTCGCGAAGCGTCACACATGCGCGATTTTCTGCCCACGGGGCTTCCGTGTCGCGCGCGCTCTGCGCTACAGGGAAGTAACGGGGAGACCCGGCAGGCGCCACCCGAGAAAACGCGGCGCAGGACAACCCGCGGGGCAGGCGGGCCGGGCAGGCAGACGGAGGCAAGGGATCATGGTCCAGCGAATGATCGGAGCGCTTCTCGGCGCGGGCCTGTCGCTCTGGGCCGGGGCGGCCGCGGCACAGCAGGTCGAAGGCCCCGAGGCGCCGTGCGTGTCGGCCGACACCGCCTGGTCGGTCTGTGTCTGGGACAGCCCCAAGGAATGCTGGGCCGTCTCCAAGCCGCGCGAGACGGTGAACACCCGCGACGGCCGCACCGTCAGCGTGCGGCGGGGCGACATCCTGCTGTTTGTCACCTACCGGACGGGAGGCGTGCAGGGCGAGGTCAGCTTCTCCGGCGGTTATCCCTTTGCCCCGGGGTCCACGGTGGGGGTGGAAATCGACGGCCAGTCCTATGAGCTGTTCACCGAAGGCGAATGGGCCTGGCCGGCCAAGCCCGAGGACGACACCACGATCCTCGCGGCGATGAAGGGCGGCGCCAGCGCGATACTGACCGGCCGGTCGGGGCGCGGCACCCAGACGCAGGACACCTTCAGCCTGCAGGGCTTCACCGCCGCGCTGAGCGAGGCCGAAACGCGCTGCAAGTGACCTGCCGCATCAGGCGAGGACCAGCCCGCCGGACCAGCAAAAGTCGCCTTCCGGCAGGCGGCACCAGCGGTCGTTGCCCATGACGCGCTGGCCCGGAACGACCTCGGCGACGGTCACGCCATCGCCCGGCCGAAATCCGCCGGTCCGCACTGCGGCGCCGGTCGGCTCGCGTCGCCGGTTCAGGTTCACCGTCGCCCGCGCCGCTCCCACCCTTACCGCCTGCGATCCGATGGCGGCGGGATTGCCCCCGACGGCGGCAAACCGCGCCGCGACATCGGTGAGCAGACCGTCGTAGGTCCGACCGCTGGCGGCAAGGCCGCCGACCGGATCGGTCTTGCGCACCGGGTCGAGGACGTGGTGGCCGGTGATCCGCGTTGCAGGATCCAGGGAGAAGACCTTGCACAGTCTTGCAAGCACGAAGACGAAGCGGTCGTAGGCCGCGTCGGCGGCGATGTTGCCGCCGTAACAGTATTCCACGCCGATGGCGGCGCGGTTCGCGTCGAACCCGAAGAGGGCGTTGTCGGTGGTGACGCTGTAGAGCACGTGCAGCGCCTGCTCGGGCGCCTCGGTCAGCGCCGGGACGGTCTCGACGATGTTAAGGTCGTCGACGAACAGATGCGCCGAGCTGACCCTGTTGGCCGGCGGGTTCGGGTCGTTGCGGTACCATCTCGCATGCGCCCGGGCCGAGGCGCCGGGGTTGCCGGTGTCATGCGCAACGATGAATTCGACCTTGGTGATCGGCCGTCCCGGCCGCCGCCTGGAGCCGAGCGTGGCGAGGTCGGGGAGGATCGGATAGTCGGTCATGGATCACCCGTAGGAATAGGGGGAGACGTTGTCAGGGGTCGGGCCGGAAGGCAGGTCGGCCGCTTCCCCTTCGGCTGGGCTGCCGGCCGCGGCGGGAGCAGCCAGCGGAGTTTTCTCTCCCCCGCCGCCGGACTGCGGTTCCTGCTGCGGCGCTTCCTCGGGTTTCATCGTCGAGCGGACGTTCACGAACTTCTTCAGCAAGTCGAACCAAAAGGGCGCCCCGAGCGTGCCGGCCAGCGCCATGATCAGCCAGCCGAGCGGGGTCAGAGCATCGAACCTGTCAACGGCCTTGGCGTCCCAGCCCATCGGCAGCCCGGCCGCGGCAACCGCGTCGATCAGTGCCTGGACCTTGACCTGCGGCGCCTGGGCGATTTCCTCGCTCCTGCCCTCGCCTTCGGCAGCGGCGTCGTCCCCCTCCCCATCCTCCGCCGGAGGGGCCTGAACGTCGGCCTGTGGAGCGGCTGCCTGCTCGACGATGTCGTCGGCGGCCGCGACAATCGCTTCGCGCAGGGTCGGATTGGTCGAGAGCGCCTCGACAATCGCGAGCGTGTTGAGATTTAGCGCGGCGGCAAGGGCGAAGCCGATGACCAGGCTGAACTGCTGCGTGTAGCGCTTGAACGTGCCGGAGGCGCGCTCCATCGCGGCGTCATACCAGGCCTCGACCTTCGCCCGCAGTGCGCCGGGGTCGCCGCCGGACTGCTGCGCGAGCACCGAGAGCGCGGTCTTCACCGCTGCGTTGACCTCGCCGCGCTGCCAGAGGTCGATGAGAACGGTGGAGAACTGGCCGCGCGGGATGTAGCTCGGCAGGTCGCCACCGGAGTGGAGCCGCTGCGAAACGCGCCCAAGCGCGGTGGTCGTGCCGTCCTGCGGCCCGAAGCTTCGCGCTGTGTAAGGCCCGCGGTAAAGCGCATAGATCAGCGGATGGTTGTAAAAAGCTTCGCGAACCTCGCCATGCTCCCGGTCCTGCAAGATCTCCGCGAGCCCGCGCTCCAGCTCCCTTGCGCGGGTCTTCATCAAGAGCTGCACCGCCTCGCAGGTCGCGGTCACGATCAGGCTGAAAAGCAGGAAAACCAGAATCAGGCCGATCGCGATCTCGAGAATTGTCGAGCCAAACATGAGTGCCCCCGGCTAACCTGCGCGCCGGCCGTTCTGTCGCGGTGCAATCCCGCGCCGGTCGTGTCTGCGGCGAAAGCTTCCACGGCCTCGCGCCGATGAGTAGAGGCCATGCATCCTTTGACGCATTTCTGACGCGGCAGGCCGGGCGCCTGCAGCTTCACTTCGGGGGCGAATTCGGCTATCGCGGCGGCTTGCTTGCCGGAACGCCCGCCATGACCGTACCCATCACCCCGGACGTCCTGACCATCCCGCGCAAGCTGCCCGGTGACGGTCCGGTCAATCTCGTCGGCCTGACCCGCGAGGGCTTTCGTGTCGCGCTCCTGGACGCGGGGGTGCCGGAGGCGCAGGTGAAGATGCGCCTCGCGCAGCTCTGGCAGTGGATCTACCACTGGGGGGTGCGCGACTTCGGCGCGATGACCAACCTGTCCAAGGGCTTCCGCGCGCTTCTGGCGGAGCGGTTCACGGTCGGGCTGCCCGAGGTCGTGACCCGCCAGATCAGCGCCGACGGCACCCGCAAGTATCTGGTCCGCATCGCCGGGGGACATGAGGTCGAGGTCGTCCATATTCCCGAGGAAGGCCGCGGGACGCTGTGCATTTCCTCCCAGGTCGGCTGCACGCTGACCTGTTCGTTCTGTCACACCGGCACGCAGAAACTGGTGCGAAACCTCACCGCCGGGGAGATCGTCGGCCAGGTCATGCTCGCCCGCGACGACCTGGGCGACTGGAACACGCCCGGGAAACCGAAGCGCGAGGAGCGGCTGATCTCCAACATCGTGCTGATGGGCATGGGCGAGCCGCTCTACAACTTCGAGGCGGTGCGCGATGCGATGCGGGTTGCGATGGACGGCGAGGGCATCGCGCTGTCGCGCCGGCGGATCACGCTGTCCACCTCCGGCGTGGTGCCGGAGATCGCGCGCACGGCCGAAGAGATCGGCTGCCTGCTGGCAGTGTCGTTCCACGCCACCACCGACGCGGTGCGCGACGGGCTGGTGCCGATCAACAAGAAGTGGAACATCGCCACCCTACTCGGTGCGCTGCGGGATTATCCGCGGCTGTCGAATTCCGAGCGGATCACGTTTGAATACGTGATGCTGAAGGGCGTCAATGACAGCGACGCCGATGCCCGCCGGCTGGTCAAGCTGATCGCCGGGATCCCGGCCAAGATCAACCTGATCCCGTTCAACGCATGGCCCGGCGCGCCCTACGAGCGGTCGGACCGGGCGCGGATCGAGGCCTTTGCCGACATCATCTACAAGGCCGGCTACGCCAGCCCGATCCGCACCCCGCGCGGCGAGGACATCATGGCCGCTTGCGGCCAGCTGAAAAGTGCCACGGAAAAGCTGAGGAAGTCGGCGCCGCGCGTGGCGGAGACGGGTTAACCGGGCATTTACCACGCTGGGGGCAAGCTGGGGCGATGGAACGTCCCGTCTCGCTTCCGCCCGCCGTCTGGTCCCTTCTGGGCGAGCTTGCCCTGCGCGACGACGTCACGGTCGGCCAGATCATCCGCGAGGCGGTCCAGCACGAGATGCATCGCCGGCTGCGCAGGACCGGCTCGGACGGCCCGGGAGAGGATGTCCTCGCCCCGTTGCGGGCGTTGCTTGCGGATGATCTCGCCTATGCGGCCACCTGGGACGACTTGGCCCGGCGCCTGGTCCGCAGGGGCTACCGCCTGGTCGAGAGCGGACCCGGCCTGGTGCTGGCCCGCCCCGACGGTGGGCGGGTCTGCAAGGCCTCGGACCTCGGCTACAGCCATGCCCGGCTGACGCGCCGGTTCGGCACGCCCTTTCCGTTCCACGCGCAGGCGCATGTCGTCGTGCAGCACGCGCTCGCATCGTCCCCGCGCCTCTGACGCCCGGCTCATCAAGCCCTGCCGGGCTTTCCTCGCCGGCGTCACGCCGCTGGCGAGGAAAGCCCGTCAGGGATTTATGAGCCGTCCGCCGCGTGCGACCCCACGCCATGCTCCTGCCCGTCCTGCCCGTCCTGCCCAACCCGCTGGCCCGCCGCCTGTTCCTTGACCGGCATGCGCTGGCGGAGCCGCCCTCCGGCCCCTGCAAGGGGCCGGCGCTCGACGCGCTGGTGGACCGGCTGGGCTTCGTGCAGGTCGATTCGATCAACACCGTGGCCCGCGCCCATGACCTGATCCTGTGGTCGCGCCGCCCGGCCTACCGGCCGGAGGCGCTGGCCCGCGGCATCGAGCGCGACCGCACCCTGTGGGAGCACTGGACGCATGACGCGGCGGTGCTGCCGGTGTCGCTGTGGCGCTTCTGGCAGCACCGTTTCGCCTGCTCCGAGGCGCGGCTGGGCGAGAGCTGGCGCAACTGGTTCCGCGACGGCTGGGAAAGCCAGTTCGACACCATCCTGAACCGCATCGCCCGCGACGGCCCGGTCACCACGGCAGAGGTCGGCGAGGGAGAGCCGCGCGGCAAGGGCGCCGGCTGGTGGGACTGGCACCCGTCGAAGACCGCGCTGGAATGGCTCTGGCAAACCGGGCGGCTGGCGATCACCCGGCGCGACAGCTTCCGCAAGGTCTACGACCTCACCGAACGGGTGATCCCCGCCGCGCAACGCGCGCCCTGCCCGGAGCCGGAAGCGGTGATCGACTGGGCCTGCCGCGCAGCGCTCGACCGGCTGGGCTTTGCCACCTCGGGCGAGCTGGCGGCGTTCTGGAAGCTGGTGACGCCGGACGAGGCGAAGCTCTGGGTGCGGCGGGCGCTGGCCTGCGGCGAGGTGATCGCGCTGGAGGTCGAGGGCGCGGACGGCGCGCGCTGGAAGGCCGTCGCCTGGCCCGACGTGCAGGAGGCCGCCGCCGCTGCCGCGGCGCCGCCGGACCGCCTGCGCGTCCTGTCCCCCTTCGATCCCGCGCTGCGCGACCGCGACCGGGCCGAGGCGCTGTTCGGCTTTCACTACCGCATCGAGGTCTTCGTGCCCGAGCCGAAGCGGGTCTTCGGCTATTACGTCTTTCCGGTGCTGGAAGGCGACCGGATGATCGGCAGGCTCGACGCCAAGGCTTTCCGCGACGAGGGCGTGCTGAAGCTCCGCGCCTTCTGGCCGGAGGCCGGGGTGCGAATGGGCAAGGCAAGGATCGCCCGGCTGCAAGCGGAGCTTGACCGGCTGGCGCGGTTTGCCGGCTGCGGGACGGTGGTTTTGCTGCCGGGCTGGATGCGGGACGCGGCGCCGGTCCGGGCCGGATGACCTAGTCGCGCCCCGGAATGTGGTCGCGCTTCCCCTCCGCGCCTTCCCAGCCGTCGATCACCGCCAGCGCCTCCTCGGCGGTCTCGACATAGCGGAACAGGTCGAGGTCCTCGCGCCCGATCACGCCCGCCTCGGCCAGCGCGTCCCAGTTCAACACCCGGTCCCAGAAGGCACGGCCGAACAGGACGTAGGGCACCTTCCTCATTCGCCCGGTCTGGATCAGCGTCAGGCTCTCGAACATCTCGTCCATCGTGCCGAAGCCGCCGGGGAAGATGCAGACCGCCCGCGCCCGCATCAGGAAATGCATCTTGCGGATGGCGAAGTAGTGGAAGTTGAAGCAGAGGTCCGGGGTCACGTAGGGGTTGGGCGCCTGTTCGTGCGGCAGCACGATGTTGAGCCCGATGGACTGGCCGCCGGCCTCGTCGGCGCCGCGGTTGCCCGCCTCCATCACCCCCGGCCCGCCGCCGGTGGTGATGACCCAGTCGCGGCCATAGGTCTCGATGCTGCGCGCGGTAACCAGCCGGGCGAAGCGGCGCGCCTCCTCGTAGAACGGCGCCAGCGCGTCGAGGCCCGGGTGCCGCGCCGGCGTGCCGGGCGCGGGGATGCGGGCACCGCCGAACAGAACGACGGTGGAGACGATGCCGCGTTCGTCCATCACCATCTGCGGCTTCAGGAGTTCGAGTTGCAGCCGGACCGGGCGCAGTTCCTCCCGGGTCAGGAATTCGGCATCGGAAAAGGCCAGCCGGTAGGCTGGCGCCCGTGTCTGCGCCGTGTCGGGCGCGCGGTGGGCGGCCTCCACGTCCTCGGAGGAATCGCGGAAAATGTGGCTGCGGCCGTCGGTCATGCGCGTCCTCCCTCAAGGCCCCCGGTGTAGCCGGGGGCCTCGGCCCGCGCCAGTCAGAGCCGCGACAGGACCAGTCCCGCCCCGACCAGCGCCAGCGCGCCCAGGCGGGCGGGAGAGATGTCCTGCGCCGGAAGGCCGAAGGCGCCGCCGGCGTCGAGGATCAGCGCGGTGA
This sequence comes from Rhodobacterales bacterium, assembly GCA_031406135.1. Lineage (GTDB taxonomy): Bacteria > Pseudomonadota > Alphaproteobacteria > Rhodobacterales > Rhodobacteraceae > JANOGU01. Next base: position 1,473 of record JANOGU010000349.1, on the reverse strand, counting down.
CCAGCTGGCCGAGGACCAGCGCCGCAAAGGCGGTCAGCGCCCCGAGCATGGGCACCGCCCAGAGCATGGCCCAGACGAAGAACGCGCCGAGCAGCCCGCCGACCAACAGCCCCGGCGGGGCCGAGGCCAGCCGGGCGGCCGGCGGCGGGCCGTGCAGCGCCAGCGTCAGTCCGGCAAGCGCCAGGAACCCCACGCCAAAGGACACCGCCGCCGCGGCCAGGGTGCTGTCGAGGCTGCGCCCCAGCGCCGCGTTGACCGGCGCCTGGGTGGCAATCGCACAGCCGGCCGCGACCACCACGGCGAGCGTCAGCAGGAAGGTCGGAGACATGCGCAACCCCGTCACGCGGCGGGATTGCCGCAAGGCACGGTCTTCCATAGAAGCGCCCCGGTCAACCTGCCTGCCGGAGGCTTCCCGATGTCCCATGCCGCGCTCGAAACCGCCATTGAGGCCGCCTGGGAGGCGCGCGACACGCTGAGCCCCGCCACCTGGGGCGAGGCGCGCGAGGCGGTGGAGGCGACGCTGGAGGCGCTTGACCGGGGCGCGCTGCGGGTGGCCGAGAAGCGGGGACAGGACTGGCAGGTGAACCAGTGGGCGAAGCAGGCGGTGCTGCTGTCCTTCCGCCTCACCGACATGGGCCTGATCGAGGGTTCGAACGGCGGTTCTCACTGGTGGGACAAGGTGCCGTCCAAATGGCAGGGCTGGGGCGAGAACCAGTGGCGCGCCGCCGGCTTCCGCGCGGTGCCGGGGTCGATCGTCCGCCGCTCGGCCTATATCGCCAGTGGCGTCGTCCTGATGCCGTCCTTCGTCAACATCGGCGCCTATGTCGATGAAGGCTCGATGGTCGACGGCTGGGCCACGGTCGGCTCCTGCGCCCAGATCGGGAAGAACGTCCACCTCTCCGGCGGCGTCGGCATCGGCGGCGTGCTGGAACCGATGCAGGCCGGCCCCACGATCATCGAGGACGACTGCTTCATCGGCGCCCGGTCCGAGGTGGTGGAGGGCTGCATCATCCGCCAGGGCTCGGTCCTCGGCATGGGCGTGTTCATCGGCAAGTCCACCAAGATCGTGGATCGCGAGACCGGGGCGGTATTCTACGGCGAGGTCCCCGCCGGGTCGGTCGTGGTCGCCGGCTCGATGCCGTCCAAGGGCGGGATCAACCTCTACTGCGCGGTGATCGTGAAGAAGGTGGACGCGCAGACCCGGGCGAAGACCTCGATCAACGAGCTTTTGCGGGACTGAGGCGCGGGTGGCGACCCGGACCGCGAGCGTCACACGGTGGGACGTTTTGTTTCTGTGAGCGATTTCATTGGCTTGCGATGATTCGGTAAGGTTTGGCGGATTCAAGGGCCAAGCGCAACGTTTGTGGTGAAGGCGGCGAGTTCTTCGGCGAGGGCTTCGGCGGGGGTTTTCCAGTTCAGGGTCTTGCGTGGTCTGCCGTTCATGAGCCTTGCGATGCGGTCAAGGTCGGTCTG
>JANOGU010000345.1:0-2745 GCA_031406135.1 Rhodobacterales bacterium | reverse complement strand
GCGATCGTCTTGGGCGGGCCGTCGTATTTCAGAATGCCGTAGACTTCAGCCATTTTCGTACGGGGATACTGTGGTTCCATCCGGATGATCATGCCGTTCCCGGACTCCTCGAAGACCACCCGGGTTCCCGCCGTCCACTTCAGGCGGTCGCGCAATGCCTTGGGCAGGACGACCTGGCCCTTGGTCGAAATGGTTGAGATGTGGGCGCCCATGGTCACCTCCAGCGGTAAGCCAGAGGTAAGATAGACGCTGCCGCGACCCGGGTCAACCTCACCCCACCTTGCACGCCGCCATCACCGCCAGGTTGAGGATGTCGTTCACCGTCGCGCCCATCGAGGCGATCTGGATCGGCTTGTCCACGCCCGACAGGATCGGGCCGATCACCGTGGCGCCGGCCATTTCCTGCATCAGTTTCACCGAGATGGACGCCGAGTGCCGGGCGGGGACGACGAGGATGTTGGCGGGGCCGGTCAGGCGACAGAACGGGTAGGCGGCCATGCGCTCGGGGTTCAGCGCCACGTCCACGGTCATCTCGCCTTCGTATTCGAAATCCACCTGGCGTGTGTCGAGCACTTTGGGCGCGCGGTGCATTTTGGTGGCGCGTTCCGAGACCGGGTAGCCGAAGGTGGAGAAGCTGACAAAGGCGACACGAGGCTCCAGCCCCAGGTTGCGGGCCACGCCCGCGGCGCGCACCGCGATGGTGGCGAGGTCCTCTTCCATCGGCCATTCATGCACCAGCGTGTCGGCCACCAGCACGATGCGCCCCTTGTGCAGCAGCGCGGTGACGCCAACGGCGCCGTCCTCGGCCCGCGCGTCGAAGACGTGGTTGACGAGGCTGAGGACATGCGCCGATTTGCGGGTGACCCCGGTTACCAGCCCGTCGCCGTGGCCATGCGCCAGCATCAGGCTGGCGAAGACATGGCGGTCGCGGGTGGCCAGGCGGTGGATGTCCTGCGGATCGTTCCCCTGGCGTTGCAGGCGGCGGTAGAGGAAGTCCTTGTAGGCGTCGAGATGCGCGGTGTTGGCGGCGTTCACCACCTCCAGCTCGCGCACCGCGTCGGCCAGCCCGGCGGTCTCCAGCTTTTCCTTCACATCCGCGTCACGCCCGACCACCAGCGCCTTGCCCAGCCCCGCCCGCTGCCAGGCCACCGCGGCGCGCAGCACGCGCGGGTCGTCGCCCTCGGCGAAGATCATCCGCGCCTGCGCCTGCCGGGCGCGGGCCTGCAGGCCTTCGAGCATGGACGCCGTGGGGTCCATCCGGGCCTTCAGGCTCGCCTCGTAGCCTTTCAGGTCCACAATGGGACGCCGTGCGACCCCCGTATCCATCCCCGCGCGGGCCACCGCCGGGGGGATGACGTGGATCAGCCGCGGGTCGAAGGGCGTGGGGATGATGTAGTCGCGCCCGAAGGTCAGCTTGCGGCCATAGGCGCGGGCGACCTCGTCCGGCACGTCCTCGCGGGCGAGTTTGGCCAGCGCCTCGGCGCAGGCGATCTTCATCGCGTCGTTGATGGCGCGGGCGTGGATGTCGAGCGCGCCGCGGAACAGGTAGGGGAAGCCGAGGACGTTGTTGACCTGGTTGGGGTAGTCGGACCGTCCGGTGGCGACGATGGCGTCCGGGCGGACGGCCTGGGCATCCTCGGGCGTGATCTCTGGGTCGGGGTTGGCCATGGCGAAGATGACCGGGTCCGGAGCCATGGATTTCACCATCTCCTGCGTCACCGCGCCCTTGGCGGAGACGCCGAGGAACACGTCGGCGCCTTGCATCGCCTCTTCGAGGGTCCGCAGGTCGGTCTTCGCGGCATGAGCCGATTTCCACTGGTTCATGCCCTCGGTGCGGCCCTGGAAGATCACGCCCTTGGTGTCGCACATCAGGCAGTTGTCCGGGTGGGCGCCCATCGACTTCAGCAGTTCCAGGCAGGCGATCCCCGCCGCGCCGGCGCCGTTCAGGACGATCCGCACGTCCCTGATCTTCTTCCCCGTCAGCTCCAGCGCGTTGATGAGGCCGGCGGCGCAGATCACCGCGGTGCCGTGCTGGTCGTCGTGGAAGACCGGGATGTCGCACAGCTCCTTGAGCCGGCTCTCGATGATGAAGCACTCCGGCGCCTTGATGTCCTCAAGGTTGATGCCGCCGAAGGTGGGGCTCATCAGGTGGACGGCGCGGATGATCTCGTCGGGGTCCTCGGTCGCCAGTTCGATGTCGATGGGTTGACGTCGGCGAAGCGTTTGAAGAGGACGGCCTTCCCTTCCATCACTGGCTTGGACGCCAGCGCGCCCAGGTTGCCGAGGCCGAGGATCGCGGTGCCGTTGGAGATGACGGCGACCATGTTGCCCTTGACCGTGTAGTCGTAGGCCGTCTCCGGCCGCTCGGCGATGGCGAGGACGGGGATGGCGACGCCGGGGGAATAGGCGAGCGACAGGTCGCGCTGCGTGGCCATGGGCACGGAGGGCGTGACGTCGTATTTCCCCGGCCGGGGTTCGAGGTGGAAGGCCAGCGCTTCCTCGGGGGTGATGCGGACGCGGGTCATCGGGGCCTCCTGCCTTGCCGCACCATGGCTAGCGCGGCGGCTACCGTACCGGCAACAGCAGTGCGTCCTTCATCCGGCAGTCTTTGGCAGTATCGGGGGCGCAATCGCGGGGGGCGAGGTCCTTCGCAAGGCAGAGGCGGACTTCCTGGATCAGGCCGTCCCTGCAGGTCACCGTGACCATGTCGGTGGTGAGGTCCGGGTTGGCCTCCAGCATCGCGTC
>JANOGU010000340.1:0-4813 GCA_031406135.1 Rhodobacterales bacterium | reverse complement strand
GCCCCGGGGGGTATTTGCGCAAGGATGATGCCGGCAGGCAGAGGCCGCCTCTCCCCCGGCCCATCATCTTTGCCGAAATACCCCCGGGGGAGCGCAGCGGGGGGCAGAGCCCCCCTCCGCACGCAAGCAAAGCGCGGACCGCCCAAGCGCTTTGGCTGTCGAGAGCGCTTTGGCTTGCACCGCGAGGCGCTTCGGGGCACGCTGCGGCCGGTCCGCGCGCGCCTGCGCGGCAATGGGCACGAGGGCATTCATGAATCCCAATGACTTTCTCGGCGGCAATGCGGTTTTCCTGGCGCTTGCCGTCTTCGTCATCCTCTGCATCTTCCTCGGCGTCCGCATCGTGCCGCAGTCGGAAAAGCACGTCGTCGAGCGCTTCGGCCGGCTGCGCGCGGTGCTGGGGCCGGGGATCAACTTCGTGGTCCCCTTCCTCGACCGCATCGCGCACAAGGTTTCCGTGCTGGAACGCCAGCTGCCGACCGCGAGCCAGGACGCGATCACCGCCGACAACGTGCTGGTCAAGGTCGAGACCTCGGTGTTCTACCGCGTCACCGAGCCGGAAAAGACCGTCTACCGCATCCGCGACATCGACGCCGCCATCGCCACCACGGTGGCCGGGATCGTGCGGTCCGAGATCGGCAAGATCGAACTGGACCAGGTGCAGTCCAACCGCGCGCAGCTTATCGAGCGCGTGGCCGAGCAGGTCTCGGCCATGGTTGACGACTGGGGCGTGGAGGTGACGCGGGCGGAGATCCTCGACGTCAACCTCGACGAGGCGACCCGCGCGGCGATGCTGCAGCAGCTCAACGCCGAACGCGCCCGCCGCGCCCAGGTGATGGAGGCCGAGGGCAAGAAACGGTCGGTGGAACTGGCCGCCGATGCAGCACTTTATGCCGCCGAGCAGGAGGCCAAGGCCCGCCGCGTCACCGCCGACGCCGAGGCCTATGCCACCGGCGTCATCGCCGGGGCGATCAAGGACAACGGGCTGGAGGCGGCGCAGTTCCAGATCGCGCTGAAGCAGGTCGAGGCGCTGCAAGCGGTGGCCGTCGGTCAGGGCAAGCAGACGATCCTGATCCCGGCGCAGGCGCTGGACGCCTTCGCCAACGCCTTCGGCATGCTCAAGGGCAGGGGAGGTCCGGCATGATCTGGCAGGTCTGGTGGGTCTGGATCGCGGCCGGCTTCGGGCTCGGCATCGTCGAGGTGGCGGTGCCGGGGTTCATCTTCCTGGGCTTCGCCGGCGGCGCGATCCTGACCGGCATCCTGATCTGGCTGGGCATTCTGGCCCAGTCCAGCCTGTCGGTCCTGCTCGCGGTCTTCGCCTTCGCCTCGCTGGCGGTCTGGCTGGGCTTGCGCGCGGTGCTGGGCAAGCGGGCCGGCCAGGTCAAGCTCTGGGACCGCGACATCAACGACAACCAGTAGCGCCGCGCCCGGCTCAAGGCCGCGGCGCCCCGTCCCTGGCGGCGCCCGGCACCGTGGCGCAGGGGGCCTGACCCCCTAGCCGGCCGGAGGCGGACCGGTCACCCTGCGCACCGTGTCGGTGACCGCGTCGCCCTTGACCAGCCAGGACAGGGCGAAGGCCCAGACCGCCACCGCCTCCAGCAGGAACACCGGATGCGCGGTGAAGGTCAGCGGCCCCAGCGGCGTGTGGTGAATGACGATCAGCGCCAGGCAGGCCAGCATCACCAGCCCGCAGCCGACATAGGTCAGGTTCGACAGGCGCTTCTCGCGGTCCCACGCCTCCGGCGGCTGGTCGGACTGGGTGAACTGCACCAGCGACATATAGGCCAGCGACCCCAGGAACAGCGCGGCGAAGGTAAGGTGCAGAGACGCCGAACACAGCGTCTCGGCCCCCGCCAGCGGCGGCGCCACCTGGCAGCGGCCGTCGAGCATGGTCGGCACCAGCGCCGTGCCGATGGCTGCGATGCCGGCCAGGGTCGTCACCCGGTTGTCGGTCAGAACCCGCCGCAGCGCCTCGCCGACCCGGTTGCGCAGGGGCCGGGCCATCCAGACCCGGGGCTGCGGCGGATGGCCCGGGTAGTAGACCAGGAACACGCCGATGGCGCAGAGCGTGCCCGTGAACAAAGCGCCCAGGTTGGGGGCGAAGTAATGCGCGCTGATCGAGCTGCGGTAGGCGTCGGCCGGCACCTTGATGAAGGCCGGCAGGGCCAGCAGCAGCGTCGGCAGCGCCAGCCCCATCCAGCCCAGCGCCTGCCGCAGGCCCTTGTAGGCGCGGGCCACGGGATCGAGCCGACGTGTGGCTGACTTGGCGGCGGGCTTGGCGGCGGACTTGGCGGCGGACTTGGCGGCGGACTTGGCGGCGGACATTGCGGCGGTCTCCTGCGGCTTGCGGGCCCGCCCATCCTGCCACAACCTGCGGGCCGCGTCAGGGGGCGGCGCGCCGGTCCTGGGTGCGCCGCGGCACCGCCGCGATCTGCGCCAGCAGCGCCGCCGCCGCCGCCCGCGGGTCCGCCGCCGCCCAGACCGGGCGGCCGACGACGATGTGGTCAGCGCCGTCGGCCAGCGCCTGCGCCGGGGTCGCCACCCGCTTCTGGTCGCCCAGGGCCGCGCCGGCGGGCCGCACCCCCGGCGTCACGATCAGTCGCCTGGCCGCCCCGGGCAGGGCGCGGATCATGGCGGCCTCCTGCGGGCTGGCAATCACGCCATGCGCCCCGGCGGCGAAGGCGCGGTTCGCGCGTTCCACCGCGATCTCGGCCACAGCGCCCGGCCGGATCAGGTTTGCGTCGAGGTCGGCGCGGTCGAGCGAGGTCAGCACGGTGACCGCGAGGATCGCAAGCCCGCTGTCCCCCGCCCCCCGCACCGCCGCCGCCACCACCTGCGGGTCGCCATGCACGGTCAGGAAATCGAGCCCGTAGCCCGCGATGCCGCGCACCGCCGCCTCCACCGTGGCGCCGATGTCGTAGAGCTTGAGGTCCAGGAACACCCGCAGGCCGCGCCCCTTCAGCTCGTTCGCCAGCGCCAGCCCGCCGCCGGTCAGCATCCCCAGCCCGATCTTGTAGAAGCCGACCGCCGGACCGATGCGGTCCACGAGGTCGAGGCCCTGAACCACGTTGGGCAGGTCCAGCGCCACGATCAGCCGGTCGTCCATGGTTCCCTCCGCCAGGCCCGGCGCGTGCATCGGGCCGCGAGCCCGCCCTGTCAAGGTTGACAGCCACGCCGGCCGCGCGCGACCTTGACCCATCCGGGAGGCTCCATGCCGATCACCGTCACGCTCGACCGGCCCGAGGACGGCCCGCGGTCTGGCCCCGTCACTGTCGGCCGGTTCCTCGCCGGGACCAAGGGCTGACCCAGGGGCCGACGCTTTACTTTTCTGCAAGGAATGCCCATCACACTGGCCATCCGGTACGTCGAAACTTGAGCGACTCATCTCAAGAAGCGGCCCGGCGGGGTTGGCTCCCCGCCGGGCTTTTTCCGTGCCGAAGGTCACCCTCCGGCCCAGAGCCGGATGATCGCCACCGCAGCGTTCCCGCCGCAATGACGACCATCCATTTTCGGTACGTCATTTCACCCAAACAACTCACCTCCCGTCACGGCGAAAGTTCGCCGCGACAGGGACGCTACCGGCTGAGTCTGTCTGAAAAGTTAACTCTCCGCTCACAATGATTAAGGCGGCGTTCGCCGCGCAACGGGGCCTCACGCCACCAACGCCTCGGCCCGGCGCAGGTCCACGCTGACCAGCTGGCTCACCCCCGGCTCGCCCATGGTCACGCCGAACAGCCGGTCCATGCGCGACATCGTCACCGCGTGGTGGGTGATGATCAGGAACCGCGTCTCGGTCCGCCGGGTCATCTCGTCCAAGAGGTCGCAGAACCGCCCCACGTTGGCGTCGTCGAGCGGCGCATCCACCTCGTCCAGCACGCAGATCGGCGCCGGATTGGCCAGGAACACCGCGAAGATCAAGGCCAGCGCGGTCAGCGTCTGCTCGCCGCCCGAGAGCAGCGACAGCACCGACAGCCGCTTGCCCGGCGGCTGGCACAGGATCTCCAGCCCCGCCTCCAGCGGGTCGTCGCTTTCCACCAGCGTCAGCCGCGCCTCGCCGCCGCCGAACAGGGTCACGAATAGCGAACGGAAGTTCGTATTGACCTGCTCGAACGCCGTCAGCAGCCGCTCGCGCCCCTCTCGGTTCAATCCGGCGATGCCGCCGCGCAGCGCCTTGATCGCGTCCTCGAGGTCGGTCTTCTCCACCGCCAGCCGGTCGTGTTCGGCGCCGGTCTCGCGCAGATCCTCTTCGGCGCGCAGGTTCACCGCGCCCAGCGCCTCGCGCTGCCGCTTCACCCGGGCGATGTCGATCTCCAGCGCCTCGACGCCCGGGATCGCCTCGGCCGCAAGCTTCAGCGAGGACAGCAGCTGGTCATGCGACATCTCGGTCTCCTCGCGGATCCGGCTGCCCGCAGCGCCGCGCGCCTGGCGCGCGGCGTCCAGCACCGCCTCGGCCCGCGCCCGCGCCTCGCGGGCCTCGCCCGCCGCCCTCTCCGCCTCGCGCTCCGCCGCCTGCGCCGCGCGCAAGCCCGCCTCGCCGGCGACCAGCGCATCTCCGGCGCGGGCCTTGCGCAAATCGGCCGCCTGCATCTCCCCCGCCAAGGCCGCGCGCTTGGCGGCGATCTCGGCCGGCGCCGCCATCGCCGCTTCCGCGTCGGCCGCCGCCTCGGCGCGCCGGTCGGCCATCTCCGCCGCGCGCGACCCCGCGGTCTCGGCGCGCGTCCGCCAGGACCCGATGTCGCGCGCCAGTTCCCCCCGCCGACGCGCCCGCGCCTCGGCCTCGCGCCGGGCGGCGTCCTCGGCGGACCGGCGCGCCAGC
>JANOGU010000135.1:0-5023 GCA_031406135.1 Rhodobacterales bacterium | reverse complement strand
CTTCGCAATGTCGAGGACCTGCTCCACGAACGTGGTATCGACATTGCGAAGTGACAGCGGGAAGCGGACGTAGAGCATCACCGCCAGGCGGATGATCTCCGGGCTGGTCTTGAAGTAGCGAAAAACGCTGGGTCTGGGCATTCGGGGACATTATGTGGCGGCCCGGCCCGGCTCAAGCGAAGTTCGTCTGACAAGGCCCTACAAAACCATCGTCGAGGCGTGCTACGCCGCCTGGAACCGCTTCGCCAACCAACCCGACATCGTCACGTCAATAACCAGACGATCCTGGGCAACGGTCACATGATACAGCCGTTGGTATGAGGCCTCAGCCCGGATCGACCATCCGCCCCATCACCCGCCCCCCCAGCAGGTGCAGGTGGTAGTGCGGCACTTCCTGCAACCCGTGCGCGCCGGAATTGGTGATGCCGCGGTAGCCCTGCGCCAGGTCCATCGTTTCGCAGACCTGGGCGGCGGCGCGGTGGAAATCGACCAGCTCTTCGGCGGTTGCCTCGGCGGCGAAATGGGCGAAGTCCACGAAAGGACCCTTCGGGATCACCAGCACATGCACTGGCGCCTGCGGCCGGATGTCGTGGAAGGCGAGGCTCAGCGCCGTCTCCAGCACCGTGCGGTTCGGGATCTCGCCGCGCAGGATGCGGGCGAAGATGTTCGTGGGGTCGTAGGTCCAGGCCATGCGCGCCAATCCGTAATTCAGTCCGCAAAGAGATGGGGCGCCTCGGCGATGTGCCGGGCGCGTTCCGCCGGGATAGCCAGAAAGCGCGAAAGCGCAATCGCGTTCTCGTCCACACTCGCCGCTTCGCGCATCCGCGTCAGCCCGGCGAATTCGGCGTCGCGCAGCCGGTCGCTTTCGAAGGCGATGTCGTAGCGGATCGTGGGCAGCAGCAGATCGAGCGTCTCGCGCGGGGTCTGCGCCCCGGCCAGCCCCACCCGGCGGGCATGGCCGACCAGATAATCGTCGGTGAACCGGCACTCGATCTCCAGGAACCGCGTCGTGGCCCGGTCGGCGGCGAAGTCGCGCATCAGGTCGAACATCGCAGGATCGATGCAGCAAATCAGCTGGTCGCTGGCGAAGTGATCGAACAGAAGCCGCATCACCGCACGGCGGTGGCGGGTGCGCTTTTCCACCGTGGTCTGGATGCCGCCGAGGTCGGGAAGGCCCGCGTCCACCTCGCTGTAGAGATAGTTCACCGCCGGCAGGTTGGTCTCGGCCCGCATCCGGTCCACCAGCCGCTTGGCCACGTGCCATTTCTTGCAGACCACCATCATCAGCGTGCGCCCGGCACCGAGTGAGGTTTCCGTCTCCCAGAACCGCGGCGCAAAGCGGCGCCCGAGGCGGCCTCTGCCGGTGAGAAAGCTGAACAGCGCCCGGCCTTCGTTCGAAGTGGCGAAAGACACCCCGGTCGCGGCGTAAAGCTCGCCCAGCCGCGCCTTCAGATCGGCCGCGTCGGCGCTGATCTTGCGGGCGAAGAGGAAGTCCTGGCTGAGCAGCAGGTCGTAGTTGTCGTTGTAGAACATCGCCGGCATGCCGTAGTCGGTGAACATCAGGAAGGTCAGCGTGCGGCTGCGGATTTCGCCCTCCGGCACCAGGTGGCGGACCAGCGTCTGGAAAAAGGTCTCGTCCGGAATCCAGGTGGTGCGGAAGAAGCGGATCACGTCCGGCCGCTTGCGGCAGAAGTCCAGCACCGCCTCGACCGTCCCGCGGCGCAGGCACCACCACTGGCTGCCGATCTGGACCGACAGGTCGGCCGGCACCTTCCGCGCCAGGTTCAGGCGTCGTTGCAGGTTCATCGAGGCATAGAACAGCCGCTTTTGCCGCCGCTCGTTGAACAGGTGCCGGAAGATCAGCCGTTCCTCCCTGATCCCGGTGCGGATCCAGTCGGAGGTGAAGAAATCCACGCTCTCGATGTAGTCGGCGCTGTCGCGGTCCAGCGTGGCATGGGCGTATTCCGCCGTCTTGATCGGCATGCAGTCGCCCGACAGAAGGTAGAAATGCGTGGCCTGCGGAAAACCCGCGACGGCGGCGCGCGTGGCTTCCAGCGTGGCGGCGACGAGGCTCCACTCTCCCCAGCCGCATTTGTGCCGGCGCCGGGCGAAGTTGACGGCAGGATTGTCCTTCAGCGCCGCACGGATCCGGTCGTAGTCCCTGGCGGGGGACCGGCCGTCGAAATGGATGGTCACGAAATCGCCGGCCTGCGTCAGCCCGCGCGCCTGGGCGACGATGCCGTCGGCATCCTTGTGGCAGAGCAGGATGAAGGCGATTCTGGCCATGAGGGTCCTGCAATCCTAAGGCGAAAGCGGCGACTGTTTGCGTAGTCTCCTTCAGGTTTCCTTGAAAAGACCCGTTTTTATTGTTTCTCATGCGATGTGGCAGCGTCCCGCCCTTCGGCGGGCGGAAGGAGCGTATGGGCTTTCCCGGCACCTGGATGACCGAGAGCGGCAGCGTGATCTACCGCGTGGTGCCGAAATGCGCCTGCTCGACCATCGGGCAGATCATGTTCTACTCCGACAGTGGCCGCTTTTTCGATGGCGATATCCATGATGCGACCCATGGCCTGCACAAATGGGCGCTGGACGGAAGCCAGCCGCTGATCGCGAAGGCGGTCAAGGCGCAGAAGACCTTTGCCTTCACTTGCGTGCGCAACCCCTACACCCGCATCCTGTCGTCGTTCTTCGACAAGATCTGCGGCATCCAGCGCAACGGCAAGCGTTACCGCGGCAACCTGGTGCCGCTGCTGACGCAGAAATACGGGGTCGACGTGGGCGGGCCGGACGGGACGCGACCCTTCGACCAGATCGCCAGCTTCCGCCGCTTTCTCCTCTTCGCCCGCGACACCGTCCGCTGGAAGAAGCCGATGGAACCCGACATCCACTGGTCGGCGATGGCCGGGCATGTCTCGACCTACATCGTCAACGGCGGGCGCTATGACGCGATCTTCTTCACCGAGACCTTCGACGCGGGGATGCAGGGGGTGCTGGACCGGATCAAGGTGAAGCATCCCGTCGCGCTGCAGGATGTGCCGCGCTTCAACGAGAGCGAGGGGCACGGGCCGAAGCGGCTGCATCCGGTGGAGGACTACTTCGACGACCTGTCGCGGCACCTGATGTGGGAGATTTACCGGCGGGACTTCGAACTGTTCCGCTATGACTTCGCCAATCCGGGCAACAAGCTGCCGCTGGGCGAGGTCGACCTGACGGAGGTCCATGCGAAGCTGGGGGATTGAAAAGCGTCACACGGTGGGACATTTTCTTCTGTGAACAAATTCAAAGCGTTACGTGACTAGATTCATGGTTTGTTAGGGAATGCACTGTTCTTAACGGGGAGTGCGGGGGCGGTCAGAGCAGGTGCCCGGCCCGGAACAACGCCTTGACGTCCGCCTCCGGCCGGGCGCCGAAATGACCGATCACCTCGGCCGCGGCGAGGCAGCCCATGCGGCCGCAGGTGGCCAGGTCGCGGCCGGTGGCCAGCCCGTAGAGGAAGCCCGCGGCGAACTGGTCGCCGGCGCCGGTGGCATCCACCGGCACCACCTTGCGCACCGGCGCTTCGGCCCGCTCGTCCCCGCGGATCAGGATCACCGGATCGCCGGACTGGGTGCAGACGACGAGCCCGCAGTCGGCCGCCGCCTGGTCCAGCGCCTGCGGCAGGTCGCTTTGGTAAAGCGAGGTCCATTCGTGGCGGTTGCCGATGACGTAGTCGAGGTCGCGCACCAGACGGCGGAATTCCGGCCGGTGGCGGTCCACGCAGAACGGGTCGCTGAGCGCGATTCCCGCCCTGCCGCCGCCGCCCCGGCAGAGCCGCGCGGCGCGCTCGAAGGCGGCCATGCCCTTGGGCTTGTCGTAGAGGTAGCCTTCGAGGAACAGGATGCCGGCGGAGCCCGCCACCTCGTCGGACACGTCTTCGGCGCCAAGCTCGGAGGAGATGCCGAGGTAGGTGTTCATCGACCGCTCGCCATCGGGCGAGACGAAGATCATCGACCGCGAGGTGGGAAGGTCCCCGCCCGCGACCGGCGGATTGGGAAAGTCGGTGCCGCCGGCGGCCATGTCGCGGGCGTAGAACCGCCCGAGCGCATCGTCATGCACCCGCCCGATGAAGGCGGTGGAGAGCCCGAGGCTGCCGAGGCCCGCCAGGGTGTTGGCCACCGACCCGCCGGGCGCCTGCCGGCGGTCCTTCATCGCGGCGTAGAGCAGTTCGCCCCGTTCGCGCTCGACCAGTTGCATGATGCCCTTCTCGATCCCCATCAGGTCGAGGAACGAATCGTCGGCGGTGGAGAACACATCGACGATGGCGTTGCCGATGCCGATCACCTCGTAGCGGTTCATGCGGTCTTCTCCGGAAAGGCACAGAGGTCGGCGATCCGGCAATCGGCGCAGCGCGGCTTGCGCGCAAGGCAGATGTATCGGCCGTGCAGGATCAGCCAGTGATGGGAATGGGCGAGGTATTCGGCCGGCACGTTGTCCTCGAGGACGCGCCCCACCGCCTCGGGCGTGCGGCCCGGGGCGATGCCGGTGCGGTTGGCGACGCGGAAGACATGCGTGTCCACCGCCTGTGCGGGCAGGCCGAACCACATCTGCAGGACCACGTTCGCGGTCTTGCGGCCCACGCCCGGCAGCGACATCAGCGCCGCGCGGGACGACGGCACCTCGCCGCCGAACCGCTCGATCAGGAGGCGGGAGAGGGCAATGACGTTCTTTGACTTGTTGCGGAAAAGGCCGATGGTCCGGATATGGGGGACCAGCCCCTCCTCGCCCAGCGCCAGCATCCTCCCGGGGGTGTCGGCGATCTTGAAGAGATCGCGGGTGGCGAGGTTGACCGACTTGTCGGTCGCTTGCGCGGAGAGCGCCACGGCGACGAGGAGCGTGAAGGCGTTCAGGTGCTCGAGCTCGCCCTTCGGATGCGGCTCCGTCGCCCGGAAGCGGGAAAAGATCGCGCTGATCGTGGCATGATCGGCCTGCGGCACCATGGTGCCCTCTTGCCCGATGGGCGGGACCACAGCAAGCCGCAGGAACC
>JANOGU010000321.1:0-11825 GCA_031406135.1 Rhodobacterales bacterium | reverse complement strand
TGAAGAAGGCCGTCGACGCGCTCGACGAGATGTGACCGGCACCGGGACGTGACCGGCCGTTCCGGCGGTCAGTTCAAGGCCGCTCCCCCGGGGGCGGCCCTTTGTCTTGCCTCGTCCCGGATTACCACCATCCCGGCGGCGATCAGGACCGCGATCCCGCCCCAGGCCAGCGGCACCGGCCAGTCGCCCCAGAACGCCCAGCCCCAGAGAACCGCCCAGAAGATGAAGCTGTATTCGAAGGGTGCGACCTTCGACGACGGCGCCATGCGGTAGGCAGCGGTCAACAGCACGAGCCCGACCGCGGCGATCATTCCGCAGAGTGCGAACAGGCCCGCATGCGCGGGTGTCAGCGGTTGCCAGCCCCGGGTCAGGAAATCGAACGCCGGCCCGCCGGCTCCGGCGCGCTGGCCGTCGCCGAAGACCAAGGCCAGCGCCAGCGAGACAGTGAGGAACATCACGTTGCCCCAGAAAGCCATCGCCGCCGCCGTCTCGCGCCGCCCCAGCACCCGGGCCGACAGCATCTGCAGCGCGTAGCCGATGGCGCCGGCCACCGGCAGAAGCGCGGCGGGGTCGAAGATCCCGTTGCCCGGACGCAGGATCATCAGCACTCCGGCAACGCCGGCGAGGAGCGCCAGCACCGTCGGCGCCCCCACGCGCTCGCGGAAGAAGACCGCCGCGCAGAGGGCGATGAACAGGGGCGCGGTGAAGTAGAGCGCCACGGTGTCGGGCATCGGCAGGCGGGCGAGGCCGAGGTAGTAGGCGGTATAGGCAAAGCAGTTCAGCAAACCGCGCGCGAGCATCAGCGGCCAGCCGGGCGTGGCGATGGTCGAAAGCCGGCCGTCGAGCCAGCGCACGATCAGAAGATGCAGAGGCAGTGCCGTCACGCTGCGCAGGATCATCGCCTGCCACAGCGGATAGTCGTCCGACATCAGTTTCAGGATCACGTCCTGGACCGAAAATATCGCGATTCCGGTCAGAAGGAAGAGGATGCCGGTACGGGTCGGGGAGGCAGTCATGGCACGAGCCTAGGCGGGGTGGCGGCGTTGCCGCTCTTCCGGCCGCGACCTCCCCATGGCGCTCGCAGCCTTTGCAACGGAACGCGGCCGCCCCCCGTGGCGCAGGGGGCGGCCGGTCGCGGTGCCAGCGGGGATCAGGCCTCGGCCGCGGCCTGGCCGATGTCGTCGAACAGCTCGGCGATCTCGAACTCGGCGGCGGCTTCGGCTTCCGCCGCCAGCTGCTGGACCGATTTCCCGGACGCCTGCAGCGCCGCTTCCTCGACCGAGCGCGCCACGTTGATGCTGATCTTGGCGGCAACTTCCGGATGCAGCACGACCGTGACCGGGTGGATGCCCAGTTCCTTGATCGGCCGGTCGAGCGACACCTGGGCACGGTCCACGGTGAACCCGGCCGCCGTCGCCGCATCGGCGGCGTCACGCGCCGAAACCGAGCCGTAGAGCGCCCCGGCATCGGAGGCGGAGCGAATCAGCACGAAGGTCTGGCCGTCGAGCTTGGCGGCCACGATTTCGGCCTCGCGCCTGGTGTCGAGGTTGTGCGCCTCGAGCTGCGCCTTCTTGCCGGCGAAGGAGGCGATGTTGGCCTCCGACGCGCGCAATGCCTTGCCCTGAGGCAGCAGGAAGTTGCGGGCGTAGCCGTCCTTGACCTTCACCACCTCACCCATCTGGCCGAGTTTGGCGACGCGCTGGAGCAGGATCACTTGCATCTGCGGTCCCCCCTCACTTCACGGCGTAGGGCAAGAGCGCCAGGAAGCGGGCGCGCTTGATCGCGGTGGCAAGTTCGCGCTGCTTCTTGGACGATACGGCGGTGATCCGGGCGGGCACGATCTTGCCGCGTTCGGAAATGTAGCGCTGCAGCAGGCGGGTGTCCTTGTAGTCGATCGCCGGGGCATTGGCGCCGGAGAAGGGGCACACTTTGCGGCGGCGGAAAAACGGTTTCGTGGCCATGATTTACGATCCTTTCCTCAACCTGGGTCTCAACGCCGGCGGTCGCCGCCGAAGCCCCCGGAAGGGGCCCCGCGGTCACCGCCAAAGCTGCGTTCCCGGTCGCCGAAGGACCGTTCCGGACGCGGGCCCCGGTCAGGCCGGTCGCCCCGGTCGCCGCGATCCCCGCGGTCGTCGCGGTCGTCGCGGTCGCGCTTCTGCATCTGGATCGAGGGACCCTCGCCGTGCTTGTCCACCTTCACGGTCAGCACCCGCAGCACGTCCTCGTGCAGGCGCATCAGCCGCTCCATCTCCTGCACCGCCGGCGACGGCGCATCGGAGCGCAGGAACGCGTAGTGGCCCTTGCGGTTCTTGCTGATCTTGAAGGCCATGGTCTTGACCCCCCAGTATTCCTTCTCGACCACGGCGCCGCCGTTGTCGGTCAGCACGGTGGAGAAATGGTCGACCAGCCCTTCGGCCTGCACGTTGGACAGATCCTGACGCGCGATGAAGACATGCTCGTACAGCGGCATGCTTGCTCCGTTTCATGGCGGCTTCAAAGGACCGGGCCCGAGGGTCTTCCGCGGCCCGTCCACGAGAGGCTGCGCCGGTTCATGGGAATGCGGAAGACCGCGGGCCTATAGCGGCCATCGCCGCGCGGCGCAACCCCGCCGCTAGGCGCCTCCGCCCGGGTTCACCTCGCGCCCTGCGATCCGCTCGAACACCGCCAGAGCGGCCTTTGCCAGCCGCAGCACCATCTGCAGCACCTGCCACGACAGCATGCCGAACAGCAGGACCGCGCCGAACCAGAAGAAGCCGGCCGACAGGTCGCTGTTGCCGTTCAGCCAGTCGGCGAGCCGGTCGATGAGATTGGAGTTCACCGCCAGGCGTCCGCCGGACATGGCCTGACTCACGCTGGGCGAGGCGATGAGCCCGACCGGCACCGAACCCACGATCGCCTGATACCACCGGGCCCCGCCGTTCAGCCGCAGGACAATCCCGAAGGCGACGCCGATGAAGAACAGCAGGAAGAAGGCGGCATAAGTCGCCGCCTCGCGGCCCAGGTCCTGTCCGGCGATGCGCAGGACGCTCTCGGTCATCTCGCTGATACCGCCGGGGAGCTGGATCGGCGGGAGCGGGGTTGCGGGGTCCATGTCTCTCTCCGCGTTCAGTTGGCTTCGGGGGGCAGCAGCACCCAGCCCTGCACCGGGTCGCCGCCGGGAAGCGTCGGGGCATTGGTCTGGTCGGCCGGCACAACCCGCACCCAGCGGGCGAGCCCGTCGCCCTGGAAGACGTCGACGAAGTCGGTGACGACGAGGCCGCCGCCCGCCACTTCCGGCGCGGCCGCGGCGACGTAGCCCTGCGGCGCGAACGGGTCGGGCATGAGCGCCTGAATTTCGGTGCCAAGCCCGCGGTCCTGCGCCACGGCCGTCGCCGTCGGCGTGGAGAACAGACCCGAAGGCGGGTTGTCGAACAGGACCAGCGGTTCGGTGGGGACCAGGATCGTTCCGACCGGCGAGTCCTGCGCATGGCCGGGGCCGGCGGCACAGAGCAGCACGGCAAGGCGAAGAGCGGCACGGGGCATGGCGATCTCCCGGGAGGCGATGCGGGGATGCTACCACAGGGTGCCGGCGGGGTGTCCGCTTTGCCCCGGCCAGGGCCGGATTTGACGAGGTTTTCACGCTTGCCCCGGCCTTGCGGACCCGGCGCCGCCCGGGCTTCCCCGCGCCCATGTCCACCGCTAGGACTCGCGTCAGGGCAGGGGGAGTCACCGCATGAGCCGCGCATTCGTGTTTCCGGGTCAGGGCGCCCAGACCGTGGGCATGGGCAAGGCCCTGGCCGACACCTGGCCCGCCGCGAAGGCGGTCTTCGACGAGGTGGACGACGCGCTGGGCGAGACGCTCTCGGCGCTGGTCTGGGACGGCGACATCGAGACCCTGACGCTGACCGCCAACGCCCAGCCGGCGCTGATGGCGACCTCGATGGCCGCGCTGGCGGCGCTGGAGGCGGAAGGGCTGGGGATGGCGGGCACCGCCTATGTCGCGGGGCATTCGCTGGGCGAATACTCCGCCCTCTGCGCCGCCGGGGCGCTGAGCCTGACCGACACGGCGCGGCTGCTGCGCCTGCGCGGCCGGGCGATGCAGGAGGCGGTGCCGGTGGGGGTGGGCGCCATGGCCGCGCTCCTGGGGCTCGACTTCGCTGCCGTCACCGAGGTCGCGGCCGAGGCGGCGCAGGGCGAGGTTTGCCAGGCGGCCAACGATAACGACCCCGCGCAGGTCGTGGTCTCGGGCCACAGGGGCGCGGTGGAACGCGCGGTGGAGATCGCCAAGGCCAGGGGCGCCAGGCGCGCCATCCTGCTGCCCGTCTCCGCCCCGTTCCACTGCGCACTGATGCAGCCGGCCGCCGACCGCATGGCCGAGGCGCTGGCGGGCGTCGCGATCCGTGACCCGAAGGTCCCCATTGTCGCCAATGTCCGCGCCGAGGCGGTGGCCGAGGCCGGCCAGATCCGCGACCTGCTGGTGGCCCAGGTCACTGGCGCGGTGCGCTGGCGGGAGTCGGTGGAATGGATGTCCGGCCACGGCGTCACCTCGTTCTGGGAGCTCGGCGCCGGCAAGGCGCTCTGCGGCATGATCCGCCGCATCGCGAAGGAGGCGCAGACCCGCGCTGTGGGCGCACCCGAAGATGTCGCGGTGGCGAAGGGCTGAGGGGCACGCTGTCCGGCGGGTCGCCGCCCGCCCGACGCGGCGAGCGCCGGACCGGACCGGACCGGACCCGGGCGCACCAATTCGCCATGTCGATACAGGCAACTTTGCTTTGTCCCGTCGAGCCCTTAGCACAAGGGTAGCGACAGGCGCGGCGGGCTGCTATGGCGCGCGCGGCAGGTGACGGAAGGGAATGCGGCATGTTCGATCTGACAGGCAGGGCGGCGCTGGTGACCGGCGCTTCGGGGGGGATCGGGGGGGCCATCGCGCGCGCCCTGCACGGGGCCGGGGCGACGGTAGGCTTGTCGGGCACCCGCGAGGGGCCGCTGCAAGGCCTTGCCGCCGAGCTGGGCAGCCGTGCCCATGTCCTGCCCTGCGACCTGTCGGACAGCGCCGCCGTGGACGAGCTGCCCAAGCGCGCGGCAGCGGCCATGGGCGGCCTCGACATCCTGGTCAACAACGCCGGGATCACCCGCGACGGGCTGATGCTGCGGATGTCGGACGCGGACTGGCTGGCGGTGCTCGACGTCAATCTAACGGCGACCTTCCGGCTCTGCCGCGGCGCGCTGCGCAGCATGATGAAGGCGCGCTGGGGCCGGATCGTCAACATCGGCTCTGTGGTGGCCGTGGGCGGCAACCCGGGCCAGGCCAACTACGGCGCGGCCAAGGCCGGCGCGGCGGGCATGGCCCGCTGCCTGGCCGGCGAAGTCGCAAGCCGCAACATCACCGTCAACACCGTGGCCCCGGGGTTCATCGCCACGGCGATGACCGACAAGCTGAACGACGACCAGCGCGCCCGGCTCCTGGCCGACATCCCCGCCGGCCGCATGGGCACCGCGGCAGAGGTGGCCGCGGCCGTCGTTTTCCTCGCCAGCGAGGAGGCGGCCTATGTGACCGGCTCGACGATCCACGTGAATGGCGGCATGGCGATGGTCTGATCCCGCCGCAATGCGGCATGGGAAAGCGTTTGCCTTGGCGGGGGGCGCTTGCTATAGGCGCGCCGGACCGGCGGGGGCCTTCGCCCCGGCAAGGCGGGAACCACGCGCGGAACGGCCGCGCCAGCGTGAGGACAGGACATGAGCGACATCGCGGACCGCGTGAAGAAGATCGTCGTCGAACATCTGGGCGTGGAAGAGGACAAGGTGACCGAAAACGCCTCGTTCATCGACGATCTGGGCGCGGACAGCCTCGACACGGTCGAGCTTGTGATGGCGTTCGAAGAGGAATTCGGGATCGAGATCCCCGACGATGCGGCCGAGACGATCCAGACTTTCGGCGACGCGGTGAAGTTCATCTCCGAAGCGCAAGCCTGAGTCGTCGCCCGGATGCGGAAGAAAGGGCGCCCTTCGGGGCGCCCTTTTCCGTTTCAGCGCCCCTCCGATTGCATTTGGCAATTCCCTTGCCGCGGGTCTAGTCTGGACCCCTAAGCCCGTTGCCGGACGGCGGCGCGGGGGTCGCGGCGGCGTCCAGGGAGGCAGGGTTCGACGATGATACTTTACCCGACAATCGAGATTCTGAAGGGACGCTGCGTCAGCCTGATGCGTGGGCGCCTGGATGAGCCGGCCATCTGGCACGTCGATCCCCTGGCCAAGGCGAAGGAATTCGCCGAAAAGGGTGCGGCGATCATGCATGTCACCGACTTCGACGCGATGTTCGGGTCGACCGCCAACCGCGACCTGCTGATCCGGCTGATCGGCGAGGCCGGAATACCGGTCCAGATCGGCGGCGGCTTCCGCTCGCGCGACCGCATCGAGGAGTGGCTGGCACTTGGCGCAACGCGCGTCGTGGTCGGCACGCTCGCCGCGCAGAACCCGCACCTGGTCATGAGTCTGGCCGAGAAGCATCCGGGCCACATCGCGCTGACCGTGGATGTGCTGCACGACCGGGTGATGATCGACGGCTGGAAGACTCCGAGCACCTACACCGCCCGCACGTTCATCGAATCGTTCCGCGACACGCCCTTCGGCGCGCTGATCGTCACCGACATCGGCGCCGACATCGAGGGCACCGAGGGCGCCATGGGGGTGATCTCGTCGCTGGCCCGGGTGGCGAAGGTGCCGGTGATCGCCAGCGGCGTGGTGCGCACGATCGATGACGTGACCCGGCTGCGGCTGCTGGGCACCGTGCATGGCGTGTTGGTCGGGCGGGCGCTCTACAACCGGACCATCGATCTGGACGAGGCCCTGGCCGAGGTGCAGGCGGAGCGGGGCGAGGTCGCGGCGCTGATGTAGGGTGCCGTGCTTGCACGCACCGCGGCGGTGCGTTCGAGCACGCACCCCGCGCATCAGCCTCATACGTCCAGCGTGATCCAGACCGGCACGTGGTCCGAAGGCTTGTCGCCGCCGCGCACCGCCCTGTCGATCCCGGCGCCGGTCAGTCGGTCGGCGGCCTGCGGGGTCAGGAGGTGGTGGTCGATGCGGATGCCGTTGTTCCGCTCCCAGGCGCCGGCTTGGTAGTCCCAGAACGTGTAGTGCCCCGGCCGCCCATCGCGGCTGCGGACCGCATCGGTCAGGCCGAGGTTCAGCAGGCGCTGGAAGGCGGCGCGGCTTTCGGGGAGGTAGAGCGCGTCCGTCTCCCAGGCGGCGGGTTTGGCCGCGTCCTCGGGCTGCGGGATGACGTTGAAGTCGCCGCAGAGGACAGTCGGCGTCTCGGCCGCGAGGAGATCGCGGATGCGCGCCTCGATCCGGGCCAGGAAGGCGAGCTTGTAGTCGAATTTGGGTCCCGGAGCCGGGTTGCCGTTGGGCAGGTAGAGGCCGCAGATGCGGACCCCGGACACATTCGCCTCGATCCAGCGCGCCTGTTCGTCGGTGTCGTCTCCCGGCAGGCCGCGGGTCACCTCCGAGAGCGGCAGCCGCGACAGGATGGCGACGCCGTTGAAGCCCTTCTGGCCATGGGTTTCCACGCGGTAGCCCAGCGCCTCGTAGTCGGCGCGGGGAAAGCCCTCATCCTGGCTCTTGATCTCCTGCAGGCAGACCACATCCACATCCGCGCCTTCGGCGGCCAGCCAGCGCGGCAGGGCTTCGGCGCGCGCCTTGACGCCGTTGATGTTGAAGGTGGCGATTTTCATGGAACCCCCGAGGCCGGCGGCGCCAGCCTAGGCGCGGCGCCGACCGCGGGCAACCGGCTCAGGGGCCGCGCAACAGCGCCGCGATCTCGTGGTAGCCCCTCGCCTCGGCCAGCATCAGCGGGGTCTGCCCGTCGCGGTCGGCGATGGCGCGGTCCGCGCCACCCTCCAATAGCGCCTGGACACAGGCCTGGTGCCGCAGGCCGCCGTCGCCCAGCACCACCGCCTCGATCAGCGCGGTCCAGCCCAGGTTGTTGACATGGTCGAGCGGCGCCCCCGCGACGACCAGCCGGCGCACCACCTCGTCATGACCGAGATGGGCGGCGGCGATCAGCGCGGTGCCGTCCCAGACGCTGGTCACCAGGTCGGGCCGGTTGCCGGCGGCGAGCGCTGCCGACATCGCCTCGGGATCGTCCGCCACCGCGGCGATGGTCACCGCATCGTAGCGCTCGCCGTCGAGCCCGTTCATGTCCGCGCCGGCCGCCGCCAGCGCCGCCAGCGCCGCTTCGGCCGAAGCGAAGGCCGCGACATGGACCGCCGTTCGACCCGCGCCGTCGCGCGCGCCTAGGTCCGCCCCCGCCGCGGCGAGTGCCGCGACACCCGCGGCATCGTTCCGCGCAGCGGCGGCGTGAAGCCCCTCGTAGGCGGCGATCTCCGCCGCCGACGGCGGCGTCTGCGCCCCGGCAGCGCCGGCCAGCAAGAAAAACAGCAGGACCGTCCGCATCGTCGCGCCCCTTTCGGCCAATTCTGGCGCGCGGCACGGCCGCGCGGCAAATCACCTTGGCGCGAGAGCGTTCAGATCGAAAACGACGTGCCGCAGCCGCAGGAAGAGGAAGCGTTCGGGTTCTGGATCACGAACCGCGCGCCGATCAGTTCTTCGGAAAAGTCGATGACGGCATTGGCGAGGAACGGCAGCGACAGTTGATCGACCAGCACCCGCTGGCCGTCCTTTTCCAGCACCAGATCGTCCGCCGCAGGATCGTCCAGCCGGATGTCGTACTGGAACCCGGAGCAGCCCCCACCTTCCACGGCCACGCGCAGCGGCTTCGCTTCGCCGGTGAGTGCGGCGATCTCGGCGAGGCGGGCATAGGCACGGTCGGAGACGGAGGGAGGCAGGTTCATGGAACGGTCCCGTTTCAGGGGTCTTGCTGGGGGAATATAGGTGGCCACAGCCCCCCTCACAAGCGACCCGCCGATGCCCGCCCCGTATGCTTGCCTGCCCGAGAAGTCCCGCGGACGGCGGCATCCCGAGCGCGTTTCGACTTTTCGCTCGCCGTACCAGCGCGACCGCGACCGGATCATCCACTCCTCGGCCTTCCGACGGCTGAAGCACAAGACCCAGGTCTTCGTCGAGCACGAGGGCGACTACTACCGCACCCGGCTGACCCATACGATCGAGGTGGCGCAGGTGGCGCGCACGATTGCCGGTGCGCTGGGGCTCGACACCGACCTCGCCGAGGCGGTGGCGCTGGCGCATGACCTGGGCCACCCGCCCTTCGGCCATACCGGCGAGGAGGCGCTGGCCCGCCTGATGGCGCCGCATGGCGGGTTCGACCACAACGCCCAGGCGATCCGCATCGTCACCCGGCTGGAGCGGCACTATGCCGATTTCGACGGGCTGAACCTGACCTGGGAGGCGCTGGAAGGCATCGCCAAGCACAACGGCCCGGTGATCGGTCCGCTGGCGGACGCCCGGCGCGTTGGTCCGCTGGCCTATTCGCTGGCCGAGGCCAATGCCGACTGGGACCTGGAACTGGCCACCTTCGCCAGCGCCGAGGCGCAGGTCGCGGCCATCGCCGACGACGTGGCCTATTCGCACCACGACCTGCACGACGGCCTGCGCTCTGGCCTGTTCAGCGAGGCCGACCTGATGGACCTGCCGGTGACCGGCCCGGCGTTTTCCGAGGTCGACCGGCTCTATCCCGGGCTCGACCGGATGCGGCGGCGGCACGAGGCGCTGCGTCGGGTCTTCGGGCGGATGGTGGAGGATGTGATCGCGGTGGCAAGGAACCGGCTGGAGGCGGCGCAGCCGAAGTCGGCCGAGGCGATCCGGGCGATGGAAGGAACCGTGATCCGGTTCTCCAAGCCGCTCTACCAGGAACTCAAGGCGATCCGGTCGTTCCTGTTTACCCGCATGTACCGCGCGCCGCCGGTGATGGCGGAACGCGCGCGGGTGACGGCGGTGGTGGACGACCTGTTCCCGCTCTACCTGGCGCAACCGGACCGGCTGCCGGCGGACTGGCAGGCGGACGTGGTCCGGGCCCGGTCGCAGACGGAAATCGCCCGCCTCGTGGCCGACTACGTCGCCGGCATGACCGACCGCTTCGCGCTGGCCGAACACAGCCGGCTCTGCGGCTGAGGCGCGTCACCCCGCAGCATCGCCCGGGACTCTCGCTGGAAAGTTTCCCGGGCTTCGGACGCCGCATGCGAAGCGGCTGGCCAAGCGCGCGCCGAGCCCCCATATCCGGCCGATGTTCGCCTTCGACAACAGCTACGCCCGCGATCTGCCCGGCACCTATGTGCGGCAAGCCCCCGACCTGCCGCCCGCGCCGCGGCTGGTCCGGCTGAACCGGCGGCTTGCGAAGGAGTTGGGCCTGGACCCGGAGCCCTTCGAACAGGGCGCCGCGGGGTGGCTGTCCGGCGCCGCGCTGCCGCCGGGGGCGGAGCCGATTGCGCAGGCCTATGCCGGCCACCAGTTCGGCGGCTTCTCGCCGCAGCTGGGCGACGGCCGGGCGCTGCTGCTGGGCGAGGTTCTGGGCCGCGACGGAGTGCGACGCGACATCGCGTTGAAGGGCTCCGGCCAGACCCCCTTTTCCCGTCGCGGCGACGGCAAGGCGGCGCTCGGGCCGGTGCTGCGGGAATACGTGATGGGGGATGCGATGCACGCGCTCGGCATTCCGACCACACGGGCGCTGGCGGCGGTGGCCACGGGCGAGACGGTCTGGCGCGAAACCGCGCTTCAGGGCGCCGTCCTGACCCGGGTGGCGGAAAGTCACATCCGCATCGGCACCTTCCAGTTCTTTGCCGCGCGGCAGGACTTTGCGCAGGTGCAGCGGCTTCTCACCTACACGTTGCGCCGCCACTACCCGGAGCTTGAAGGCGCCGGCAATCCCGCGCTCGCCTTCCTCGGCGCCATGGCGGGCCGGCAGGCGCGGCTGATCGCGCAGTGGATGGGCGTGGGCTTCATCCACGGGGTGATGAACACCGACAACATGGCCGCGAGCGGGGAGACCATCGACTACGGGCCCTGCGCCTTCATGGAGGTCTACCGGCCGGGGACGGTGTTCTCCTCGATCGACCAGGGCGGGCGCTACGCCTATGCCAACCAGCCGCTGATCCTGGGCTGGAACATGGCGCGGCTGGCCGAGGCGCTGCTGCCGCTGATCGACCCGGTGGCGGAGCGCGCCGTCGCGGCGGCGACGGCGGTGCTGGAGCGCATCGCGCCGCGGTACAGGGAGGCATGGGTGGCGCTGCTGCGGGGCAAGTTGGGGCTTGATGGCGAGCAGCCGGACGACGGCGACCTTGCCGATGGCTTCCTGGCCGCCATCGAGGGCCAGGCGGATTGGACGCTGGCCTTCCGCGCGCTGGCGGACGCGGCGGAGGGGCAGGAGGGAGCGATCCGGTCGCTGCTGCCGGCGCCTGCGGTCTTCGAGGCCTGGCTGCCGCGCTGGCGGGCACGGCTGGCGCCGCAGGCAGGCACGGCGATGCGTGCGGCGAACCCGGCCGTCATCCCGCGCAACCACAAGGTGGAGGAGGCGCTGGACGCGGCGGAGGCGGGCGACCTCGGCCCCTTCGACGCGCTGGTCGCCGCCGTGTCCGACCCGTTCGGCCCCGAAGCCGGGCGCGAAGGCTTCACCTTGCCGGCGCCCGAAGGCTTTGGCCACTACCGGACCTATTGCGGCACGTGAGAGCGGCTTTCGCGCCAGCCGTGGGCGGGGTAGTCTCGCCGCATGTCCGGACGTAACGCCTTTCTCGATCACCTCCGCGCCACCCTCGACGGCATCGACGCCGAGGGGTTGACCAAGCGCGAGCGCGCGCTGTCCGGTCCGCAGGGTGCGCATGTGACGATGGACGGGCGCCCGGTGCTGAACCTCTGCGCCAACAATTACCTCGGTCTGGCCG
>JANOGU010000132.1:0-11533 GCA_031406135.1 Rhodobacterales bacterium | reverse complement strand
TCAAGCACAAGCGCCAGGGCAAGCATCCGCCGCGAAGCCTTGGCATCCCGGCACTTCCCCGCAGCCTTGCGCAAGTCCGATGCCGTCAGTTCCACCCGCGTGATCTCGATCCCTGCCATCACCACCCTCCCCATCAAAGGTCAGTGAATCAGAGAAATACCCCCGAGGGAATCCCCCAGAGTCAGACCAAGCAACCGTTGGTATCAGACCTTGCGTGACAGGGTGCACCGCTACACTGCCGAGGGGTTGGCCGGGCTGTCGGACCGCTGGAAGGGGGTGCGGGTTCCGCACCTGTCGCCTGCGCAGATGACGGAGCTCGGCACTTGGGTCGAGGCCGGGCCGGACCCCGCGCGGGACGGAGTGGTGCGCTGGCGCAGGCAGGACCTGCAGCGCCGGATTGCCGCCGTTTTCGGGGTCGAGGTGCATGAGCGCACGGTCGGCAAGTATCTGGCGGCGCTCGGCTATCGCAGGCTCTCGGTGCGCCCGCAGCATCCCCGCACCGATCCGGAAGTGCAGACAGCGTTCAAAAAAACTTCCCCGAAGCGGGTGCGGAAGCGATCCCCGACGCCGCGCAGGGCAGGCCCCTCGAAATCTGGTTTCAAGATGAAGCAAGGGTCGGCCAGCAAGGAACCCTCACCCGCATCTGGGCCCGGCGCGGCAGCCGCCCTCGGGCGCCGCGCGACACCCGCGATCAATGGGCCTGTCTGTTCGGCGCCGTCTGCCCGGCGCGCGGGGCGGCGACAGGACTGGTCCTGCCGGCCGTGAACACCGAAGCCATGAACGCCCGCCTCGCGGAAATCTCCCGCAGCGTCGCGCGCGGAGCGCATGCCGTGCTCGTCCTCGACGGGGCGGGCTGGCATGGCGCGAACGCCCTCGCCATCCCCGGCAACCTCTCCCTGCTGACCCTGCCGGCCTACAGTCCGGAACTGAACCCGGCCGAGAACGTCTGGCAATACCTGCGCGCCAACTGGCTCGCGATCAGCGTCTTCGCCAGCTACGACGCCATCCTCGACGCCTGCTGCACCGCATGGAACCGCTTCGCCAACGACCCCGATACCGTCACATCAGTCACCGCGCGTTCATGGGCACAGGTCAATTGAAAGGGCCGTTGGCATAATTGGGGGAAGTTTGCGGATCATGCCGGAACAGTTCGGAAAATGAAAGGGTCTATACTATTGATTCAAAGCTGATTTTTGGAACGCTTCGGACTTTCTGAGAACGCGGTATGGTGGACATCTGCTCCACCAGAATCCCTGTCGCCGCGAGATGCCAGCCGCAGAGAGCGCCTACCGGCGCGGTTTGCCGCGCCAGGTGTCGAGCCAGCGCGTGAACCGCCCCCGCGCCGCATCCGCCCGCTGGTCCACCGTGTCCATCGTCTGCGCCACCCGCTCGACCGCCGGGTCGATCATCCGCTCGCGGAACTGCCGGATCATCATCCAGGCCATGAACAGCAGGAACCCGAGCACTGTCAGGATGACGATGTTCAGCCAGGGGAAGAGGCTGACGTTCGGCCCCGCCACCGGCACGACCTTCACCGCGTTGGGGTAGATCGAGATGATCGGCATCCGCCAGCCATAATGCGTCACCGCCACCCACTTCGGGCTCGCCTCGCTCGACAGATAGTTGGTCGCCTCGGCCTGAAGCGTGGAGGAATCCCATTTGAAGTAGGGCGGCCAGAACCAGCCGGTGTCCTCGTTGCGGTAGGTCATCGTCGTGGTGCCGTCCGGGAACGTCGCGTCGATGAAGCGGATGTCGCGGGACGTGGATGTCTCCGCTCCGGTGCCGGTGTCCTCCGAGGAATAGAACATCCAGTTCGACCCGATCGGCGTCACCCGGTTGAAGGTGCCGATCACCCGCACCACGTCGCGCTGCGGCAGGGTGTAGTGCAGGAAGGCCGCGACGAGTGCCACGACCGCGTTCCGGAAGCCCCACTTGATCCATCGCCACATGCGCATCAGTCCCAGTTCACCCACCAGACCGTCGCCGTCATCGCCAGCAGCGGGATGACGTAGACGAGCCAGATCAGTTTCTTGCGCAGCCCTTGGTCATAGGCCTGCATGCCCTCGGCAATATAGGTGTCGCGGTCGCCCGCCACACCCCCGGCGTCGAAGGTCTCCTCCAGCCGCTCGCGGCGGACGGAGCGGGAGTAGATCGAGACCAGCACATAGACCACCGTCAGGATGACCAAGGAGATCGCCAGAAGCCTGAGCCAGCCGAGGATCATCGCGACACCGCCCCCCAGGGCCCGACCTTGTCGAGCATCGTCCGCGGCCGCGGCTCCGGCTCGGCCTTCAGGGGCTCGCCCATCCCCGGTTCCGGCCCGAACAGCGCCGTCCGTGCGCCCGTCTTGTCCACCGCATACTCCTTCGCGAGGAACTCCGCCACATAGGCCTGCTTGGTCTCCGACCAGCTTGCATAGGCGGCGTAGAACTTCTCCTTGTGCAGGATGAACAGCTGCCGCACGTCATGCGGCGACAGCTCCGCCAGCAACATGTTGACGAGGTCGCGGTCCTTGTGGGCCTTCGCCCGCAGCGTGTAGAAGAACGCCGGATGCTCCGAGGTGATCCGCGGCCAGTCGCCGCCGCCTTCGACCCAGCGCAGCACCGCCGCCAGCCCCTTGAACTCGTCCGGCAGCGCATCTCCAAGGCGATGCGCGATCTTGCGCAGGTCGGTCCGCGTCGCCGCCCCCAGGTCGATGCCCAGCAGGTCGGCGGCATCGACGAGGATGAAGTCCATCTTCTGCCGCAGGATCGCCGCCGCATCCGCCCCCCGCGCCTCGACGATGGGCTCCACCAGGCTGTTGCGGACCAGCCATTCGGCAATCTGGTTGCGGTCCGACAGGTCCATGACCTGGCCCACCGGCAGCGTCCCGATCTCCTGCCGCGGCCGCACCGTGATCGCCGCCGGCGCCTGCAGGTCGCGAAACAGGTAGAGCCCGCCGAACAGCGAGGTCCAGAAGTTCGGCTGCTCGAAGCTCATCGCCGGCAGGTCAACCGGAACCCGGGTGATGTCGCCGGTCTTCTTCGCCAGCCCGATCATCCCGGCGATCAGCACGTCATCGTGCCAGCCGTCGGGCTCCCCCCGGAAGCGTTCGATGAGCGCCGTGAGCTTGCCCGCTTCCGCCACATGCCCGCCGATGGTGTCGGCCTCCACCGTCACCGTGCGGATCTCGAACAGCCGCTGCGGGCTGGCCACGTCATAGACCGAGTTCTGCAATTCGCCGGCCACAGCGTCCCTTGCGGTCAGCGCGAACAATGCGGCCTCGTTGTGCTGGATGAACTGCCGCAGGATGCCGCGCGAGGTGGAGAAGCGGATGTTCAAGAGCGGCGCGTCCTTCTGCGCCGTGGTCAAGAGGATGAACTGCCGGTTGCAGCCGTCGGGGTTGAGGTAGAGCGAGTCGGAAAGTTCGTAGCCGATCTCGGGTGAGTAGCCGGAGAGGTCGATGTGGAACTCGGTGAGTTGGGTCTCCTTGCCGGTCAGATCCTTCATCGCCCTGCGGTAGCGGTCCACAAGGGCGGGCGAGGCAACCTCGATCAGGCCGCCGAACATCAGGCCGTGCTGGATGAGGCGGATCATCGGGTGCCACTGCCCTCCGAGCCACGCGCGACATTGGGCCGCAGGCGCCTCCCTCCCCCCTCGTGGGGGAGGGATGGGGTGGGGGGGCTCCCCGCCAAAGGATCAAGCGTCCCCTCCAGCGCATCCAGTACCGCCTGCACAACGCCGTCAAGGTTCCCCTCGACCTCCGGATTCCAGAACCGCACCACCGCAAACCCCTGCCTCGCGAACCACGCATCCCGCGCCGCGTCGCGCGCGCCGCCATGCCCGGCCCCATCCACCTCGATCACCAGCCGCCGCCCCAGTTCGGCAAAATCCGCGATGTAGGGGCCGACCGGCGCCTGCCGCCGGAAGTGCGTCCCCAGCATCCGGTTCAGCTCCCGCAGCCGCCCCCACAACCGCCGCTCCGCTCGGGTCATGTCGTTCCGCAGCGCCCGTGCAAAGGCCCGCGTCTCCGGCGCGATCTCCGTCATCGCCCCCACCCCCGGCCGCGCACCCCCCACCCCCTCCCTCCCCACCAGGGGGAGGGGGCCGCCTTACACCGGCGTCCGCCGCGGGCCCAACCGCCGACACCCGCGCCTCCCCTCCCCCTCGTGGGGAGGGAATGGGGGTGGGGGGCGTCGGGGACCATCCAGAAGCTGGCGAAGGTTAAGCTTATTGTAGGGCGGGAGTTCATACTCTCTTCCTTGGTCGATTCATGTCACTATTCCAACAACCGGCAGTTTCCATTGCGGAAGGCAATTTCGACTGAAAGTCTTTGTAGCTCTAAGCGTTCTTCAGAGGTCATTGCACCAGCAGCTGGCACTTCATGCTCAGACAGGGCATCTCCAGAAATCTGATTCCATGCAGCCCCTGCAATAAAATCAGATGTGGGCCCACCGGAAAGTGCAAGCAGCAGACCGATTGGCATCTTATCTAGATCATCCGCTGGGGATTCTGTGCTTCTCGCAGCATCAATTATTGGGACCACTAGTTTGAAGCCTAGATCAAACAATCGCTCATATTCGACCTTTTGATCTGGGATTATTGAAGCCCAAGCCGCACAGCGCCACGCGCCATAGACCTTTGTTCCTGACTTAGCAAAGTCAATTGACTGTGCGTAGAGCCCAGATGCAGAAAGGGCTAATGTCGCTGTAAGTGCAAGCCAAGAACCATCGGCCCAATACTTCATCACCCCCGCCCCTCCATCCACCGCTTCTTCGCCTCCTCCGCCCGCCGCATGTCCCGCACCATCCCTTCGATGGCCACCTCGTCCGACTTGTCGGCATAGCGGAACTCGCTGTCGGCGTAGCGGTTGATCTCCTGGATCACCATCTCGACCGTGATCGGCCTGGCCAGGTCGCGGATCATCGCCGCCTTCTCGTCGTAGGGCTTGCGCAGGAACAGGTCGGGGGCCTCCATCCATTCGTCGGGCAGTTCGAAATCCATCGCCCGCACCTTCACCGCGTCGGTGATGTTCTTCACCGCCCGGCCGGTGAAACGGTCGTCGGCCTGCTGAATCGCCTTGAGATAGGCGCCGAGCTTGGCCAGCGAGTCCAAGGGCCCGAGGTCGCCCGCCACCTTCTCCCAGACCGCCACCAGCCCTGCTTCCTTCGGCCGGCCGTGGCTTTCGAAACTCGCGGCCACCGCCCGCTTGATCTCCTGGCTGGCGTACAGATCGTGGTCGCCAACCGGGATCGCGTGGTTGCGGCCAAGGAGCAGCGTCAGGATGTCGATATAGTCCTCGCGCGACTGCGGGCCGTCGACCAGGAACCGGGCGCCTGCCCTTTGGCGCAGCGCGTCGTCCACGTTTTCGGGGTAGTTACTGAACATCCCGAAGGTGCAGTTCCCGCGCACCACCGTGTTCGCCCCGGCAAAGGCGCCCATGAACACTGCCGTCACCTCCTGCTGGCCGGCACTGGACTGCCGGTCGCCGCGCTTGCCCGCCACCTGGTCGATGTCATCGATGGTGCCGAAGGCGATGACGGCGGGGTCGAGCACCTGGTCGATGAAGGCCTTGGCGTTCTGGCCCGACTTGCCCTGGTAGCTGTCGATCTGGTCGATGGAGAAGTTCTGGTAGCGAAACGGGTAGCCGGCGGTTTTGCAATAGTCGTTCAGTAACCCGGCCATCATCTGGATCAGCGTGGTCTTGCCGGTGCCGGGCTTGCCGTCGCCCATGAAGGTGAAGATGAAGCCGCCAAGTTCGGCGAACGGGTTCAGCTTGCGCTCGAAGTCATAGGCCATCAGCATCTTGGCCAGCCGCAGGCTCTGGTATTTGGCGATGTGGTTGCCGACCACCTCGGTGGGCTTCTTGAAGGTCATGGTCAGCGCGGTGCCCTTGGCCTTGCGCGCCGGGGTGAACCCGGCGAGGGTCAGCCCGTCCGCCTCCACCCGCCACGACCCGGTGGCATAGGGCCCGGTCTTCGCGGCCGTTTCCGCCCGTGTCGCCACCTTCGCCATCAGCGCCTCGGCAAAGGCCGCAACCACCGCCACCAGCCGCGGCTCGTCACCCGCGAGCGCGGCGATGTCCTGATCCAGCTCCCACAGCGCGCCCTGCAAAGCCAAAGGCGCGTTGTCCGTCAGCACCTCCTCGACCGCGCCGATCTCGACCGTCACCTCGGTCTGGTGCGGGGCGAGAAGGAAAGCCGCGGCATTCCCGAACGCATGCAGGGTCACCAGCGCCTCGGCCGCCAGCAGCTCGGAGAACTCCGCCTTGCGCGCTTCCGGCAGGCGGGCTTCCAGATTGGCTTTCTTGAGCTCCGCCAGCGCGGTGCCCTGGGCGAAGGTCTCGCCCATCGCCAGCGCCACCGCCAGCGCGCGGCGCAGCGCCCCCAGCACCGCCGCCTGCACCGGGCTTACCAGCCCGTCGCCCGCCCCTTCCACCCGATCCACGATCCGCACGCCGCCGGGCCGGGCGGTGGACCGCGCCGCCATTCCCGGCACGGTGGAGCGGAACCGGGGTCGCGCGCCGATCCCCGGCGAGCGTTCCGCCACCGGCTCGGCCGAGGCCCTGGCCAGCCGCGGGGCATGGTCGAAGCCGGTGAGCAGACCCAGCGCCGCGTCGTAATGCGCGCGGATCGTCTCTTCCTTCAACTCCATCGTGTCGCGCGTGGTCATCGCTCACCTCTGTGGCATCAGGTGGCCGTTCGCGGCCACGACGAACTTGCGGTAGGGCCGAAGCCCCGGCGGGTCGCGCTCGGCCAGCACCTGGAACGGGCGTTCGGGAAGGACCAGCATCCGCTCCATCCGCGTCGCGCCACTGTCCGAGCCGGGATCGAGCCGGAACACCTGCTGCGGCGCGGAGGAGAACCACCCGGTCTTGACCTCCTCCTCCCGCTCCGAGACCAGGTCCTCGGTGGTCCAGACCAGCGCCCAATCCTCGCCGGCGGGCGACTTGGCGTCGGCCAGAACCTGCGCCAGGGGGCCGGTCTGCAATGTGAAGGACTGCGAATGCATCGGCCCCAGGATCAGCCGGCGCAGGCGCTTGGGGTGCAGGTCGCCGAAATCCTTGTCGAAGCCGGTGGCGATGGTCAGAAGCTTGAGGCCCGTCACCGCCTGCGCCATCAGATGCGCCTGCGCCGCCGGCCAGCGGTCGGCGTCGGTGCCGAGCGGCTCGCGCCCCGAATCCTCCAGGTTCATCAGATAGACGACGGGCAGGTTCTGCTGGCTGTCGTAGATCGACCAGGTGACCAGCCATTCCCGCCGCCCCTGCGCTTCGGCCAGCCACTGCACCGCCGGATCGTTGCGCGCCCAGAACAGGCCACCCGCCTGCAAGGCCTCGTAGTAGAGCCGCTGCGACAATGTGAACTGGAGTTTGGTGGGGATCGTCAACTCGCCCACGATCTGGCGGACCATGCGGTCCTTGATCTCGGCGGCGGCGGGCATCGCAGCCAGGTTGCGCGCCGCCTGCTGCGCGTCGTTGGCCATGACCATCAGTTCCTGCGCGACCGGGAACCCGCTGTCGTGCCGGTCAAAGCTCAGCCGCCCCGGCAAGGGCCCCTCGACCCGCCCCAGCATCAGGTATTTCAGCGACAGCGCCCGGAAGGTGGCGGCAAGATTGCCGAGATGCCCGGCGACGATCCGCGCCTCCAGCCGGGTCAGTTCCCCGGACCGCTCGAACTCCACGATCACCCGGGCGAGGTGCCGGGTGATGCGGTCGAACTTGGCGAAGTAGCGGCGCGCGACGAGGGTGTCGTGCAGCTCGGCGTGGTCCTGGGTGAGGGTGGTTTCAGGCATTGAGCTATTCTTGGCGGGTTGCCGATGCGTCCGCCGAAGTCTTGCATCTTTCTTGCGCCTGACAGACCGTCATTCTGCGTATCTCCGCTCTGCCCGCAAACCAGAGTGCGACTGGCAGCCAAATTGGCATCGAAATGACCATCATCAGAAGCCAGAGACCCTTGCCGGATTCGAGAACGCCGGTGGTCGGGAAGGCAATACCAACTCCCGCGAGCACAACCGCAACACCGACAGCGAAAACAAGTATACTGGGCCGGCCCTTCGTTTCAACCCTAACGCCGATTGCAATTGTTCTGAGGACTTCCCTCACTCCCCATACGCATTCTTGTCGTGCTTCTCGACAATCGTTGCGAAGCGGCGGGCAAAGCGTTCGTCCGCCTTGGCCTTGGCCTCCAGGATGTCGCGGGCAAAGACCATGTGGTCCTCGTGCTTTTCCAGCATCTCGGCCATGCGGTCGTTGGTCGCCGAGCCGATGGCCGCCATCGCCGCCTGCGCCTCCTGGTCGGTCTTGACCCCGATCTCGTTGATCCGGTGCGCCACGTCCTGCTGCTGCGCGGTCTTCAACGACGCCGACAGCGCATCATAAAGGACGACCCGCTGCTTGGTGTCGGTCTGCAGCTTGTTGATCAGCACCATCTGCGTCGCCGCCTGGTTTTGCAGCGAATCGACCCAGGTCTTGCCCTTCTCGATATAGCGCTCCAGCGTCTGCGACTTGGCGAGTTTGACCTGCTCGTCCTGCACCAGCCCATTGTGCCTGGCGTTCATCTCGGCCAGCTGCGTCTCCAGCCGGGTCCGCGCGGCGGCGTCCTGCTCGACCGAAATCTTGTTCTCCAGCTCGATGATCGCCGGGTCCATGCCGGCGATCTCGTTGCGCACCGCGGTCAGCGCGGCCACGGTGTCCTCGCGGTCCACCAGGGTCGCGGACAGGTTCTTCTCCACTGTCGTCTTCTGGCCGTTGAGCAAATCCAGCTGCCCCTGCAACAGCTTCACGATCACGTCCGACTTGCCGATCAGGTCCTGCAACTTGTGGTCGATGGTGGCCGCGCGCATCCGTTCCTGCCGCATCGCGTCGGCCTTGGCATCGGAAAAGATGCCGACGAAGCTCTCCCACCCGGTCTTGGTCCGCATCACGTCGAAGTCCTTGGAGAACCCGGCGGTGACGCTGTCGAGCCCCATGATGAGCTCCGCGATGTTCGCGTTCATCAGGTCGGTGTGCGCGTGCACGTCGGCCAGAGTGGCGTTTTCCACGTCGATGGCAGCCTCGCCCGTGGCGATCTGCTCGCGGCCCTTGTCGATCACCGTGGTGATGGCACTGATCTTGGCCTGGGCTTCGGCCACCTTCGCCTGGCTGTCACGAATCTGCGCTTCCAAATCGGCCATCGGGTCCCTCCGTCGGTTCTCGAAATCACATGGGGACGCTAGCGGGAACAGCACCCCCCTGCCAACGGAAAATCGGTCATCGGCGGCGCGGCCCTCAGACCGGGATGTTGTCGATCAGCCGCACGCCGTCGATCCAGGCGGCGGCCAGCATGCGGCGGGGCTTGCCGGGGTTGTCGGACGGCATCAGCGTCTCGGCATCGCGAAGCTCGATGTATTCCACCCGCTCGAAGCCCGCCGCCCGCATCGCCTGCGCCGCCTCGCGGATCGCCATGCGGTCGGGCTGGCCGGCGCGGATGTCGGCGACGGCCGCGGTCAACGCGGCATAGAGGACAGGCGCCTTCCGGCGCCCCTTGGGGGTAAGGCGAACATTGCGGGACGACAGGGCCAGCCCGTCGGGGTCGCGGATCGTCTCGCAGCCGACGATCCGGATCGGCACGTTGAGGTCGCGCACCAGCTTCTGCACCACCTGAAGCTGCTGCCAGTCCTTCTGGCCGAAATATCCCCGGTCGGCCCGCGACATGCCGAAGAGCTTGGTCACCACCGTGGCGACGCCCTCGAAATGCCCCGGCCGCAGGCGCCCTTCCAGCGGGTCGGCCACGCCCGCCACCGTGACCGTGGTGCCGAAGCCTTCGGGAAAGACCTCCTCGACCGCCGGTGCGAAGATCAGGTCGACCGGGACGGTCGCCAGCAACGCCGCATCGCCGGCCTCGCTGCGGGGATATTTCGCGAGGTCCTCGGGGTTGTTGAACTGCATCGGGTTGACGAAGATCGTGGCGACGACCCGCCCGCATTCCGCCCGCGCCCGGCGCGCCAGCGACAGGTGCCCGTCGTGCAGGGCGCCCATCGTGGGGACCACGCCGACGGCCTCGCCTGCCGATTTCCAGGGGGCAACGCGGGCGCGCAGGTCGGCGACGGTGCGGACGATGTCGGTCATTTCGCCTTTGGCGTGTCGTCGCCGAAGCTGTGCTCCGGTCCGGGGAAGGTCCGGGCGCGGACGTCCGCCGCATAGGCGGCGATGGCGTCCGAAGCGCTCTGGGCGAGGTTGGCGTAGCGTTTCACGAACTTCGGCCTGAACTCGGTGAACATGCCCAGCATGTCGTCCACGACCAGGACCTGCCCGTCGCACTGCACCCCCGCGCCGATCCCGATCGTCGGGATGCCAAGCGTCTGCGTGATCCGTGCGGCCAGCCCCTCCGGCACCTTCTCCAGCACCACCGAGAACGCCCCTGCCGCCTCGACCGCCCGGGCGTCCGCCACCACCTTCTCCGCCTCATCGGCCCGGCCGACGACGCGGTAGCCGCCGAAGGTGTTGACCGATTGCGGTGTCAGCCCGACATGGGCCATGACCGGGATGCCGCGCGTGGTGAGGTAGGCGATGGTCTCGGCCATGCGCTGCCCGCCCTCCAGCTTCACCGCCGGCGCGCCGGTCTCGGCCATCAGCCGGGCGGCGTTTCGGAACGCCTGCACCGGGCCTTCCTCGTAGCTGCCGAAGGGCATGTCGATCACCGGCATCGCCTTTTGCAGGCCGCGCACCACGGCGCGTCCGTGCAGGATCATCATCTCCAGCGTCACGCCCAGCGTCGATGGCAGGCCGTGCAGCACCATGCCGACCGAATCGCCGACCAGGGCGATGTCGCAGTGGGCGTCGACCAGACGGGCCACGGGCGTGGTATAGGCGGTCAGCACGACCAGAGGGTCGCCGCCCTTGCGGGCCTGAATGTCGGCGGGCATGACCGGGCGGACGGGGGCGGTGGCGCTCATCGGCTCCTCGGCTTGCCGGGGGTTCTGCGCGCCAGCTATACCGGGGCCGGTCCACCCCCGCCAGAAGGAATGCCGCGATGCCGCACAGCCTGCGCCTGACCCGCGAGGGGGTCGCGCCCGAGGTCTCGCGTCCCGACCCGGCCAAAGTCATCAAGGGCGACCCGGTGCTGACCACCTGGAACGTCGAGGAGGTGGACGGGCTTTACTGCGGGCTCTGGGCCTCCACTCCGGGCGCCTGGCGGATGGCCTACACCGAGTGGGAGTATTTCCGCGTCCTCGAAGGCCGGGCCATCGTGACGGATGACGAGGGGCCGGTGCATCATCTCGGCCCCGGCGACAGCCTGCTGCTTCGCCCGGGGTTCAGCGGGGTGTGGGAGACGGTGGAGCCGATCCTGAAGGACTATGTGATCCGCACCTGAACGAACGCGTCCCACGGTGGGACATTTATTTTCTCTAGCAAAACCAGCATCTTGCATGGTCAGATTCAGGGTTTGTTCACACTACACGACGCTGGGGGTTGGCGAGGGCGGTGGTAGGTTGTTTTCTGTCGGACTCTTCCTCGCCAAAGGAGCGTCCGATGGAACGTCACGTGGTCACCGCCCTCGCCGAACAGCTACGCGGG
>JANOGU010000285.1:0-6777 GCA_031406135.1 Rhodobacterales bacterium | reverse complement strand
ACTGGCGGCGGGATTGGAGTCTTTGTTTTTCCCTTCCTGATGTCAGCCATAGCGGACGGCTGGGGCATTCGCGTCGGCTTTGCGGCCTATGCCGTTTGCGGCGTCGCGATGACCCTGGCTGCCCTCGGCCTCGCGCGCGCGACTGCTCCCCGGTAGGCTCTGTCAGAGCAACCAGGCTTGAGACCGGGCAGGGGGCCGGGTAGCGTCCGGGCATGACCAAGCGCTCCCCCTTCCGCTACTTCAAGACCTCTCCCGAGGGCATTGTCAGATTAAACCAGTCTGCTAACCTGCATCGTGCCCGGTTGGTCTCCCGCGAAGCGCGCTGCAAGGCTTTTCTCCTTACAGATTATATAGTTGTGCCCGTACGATAGAGGATGGAGCGGGAAACGACGACTCAGTCTGATTGCTCTGAAGGAGCCGGCCCCGCAACTGGCTGTAGATCTGGCGATGCAGGTTCATGCCGCCGGTGCGGTCGAGAACAATGGCGTCGATCGGAAAGCGGGTGCCCATGAGTGGTTCCTGAAAACCGTTCCGATCTGGTTCTTTTGTCAAGACCACTTTGCCTCTAACAATCAAGTTGGGCAACGTCGAACCCGGAGGGTCGCGCATGTACACAATAGGCGAGGAAGAGGTTGCAGCGGTATCCAAGGTGATCCGGAGCAAGGCCCTGTTCCGCTATGGCGTCGGCGCGGAGTGCGACCGCTTCGAACAGCGCTACGCTGCCTATCTTGGTGTGAAGCATTTCGCGCTTGCCGCCAGCGGCAGCAATGCGCTAGCCGCCGCAATGACGGCGGTGGGGATCGGTCCGGGCGACGAAGTGCTGATCCCGGCCCACACCTACATGGCAAGCGCCACGTCGGTTCTGGCCTGTGGCGCCATTCCGGTGATCGTCGATGTGGACGAAAGCATAACGATCGACCCCGCCGCGATCGAGGCGGCCATAGGCCCCAGCACCCGCGCGGTGATCTCCGTTCACATGTGGGGCGCGGCATGTGACATGGATGCGATCATGAAGATCGCCAGACGGCGCCACCTGATCGTGATCGAGGATTCTTGCCAAGGCGTCGGAGGCGGCTATGAAGGCCGCAAGTTCGGGTCCATCGGCCACATTGGGGCATTTTCGTTCAACTTTTACAAGAACATGACCTGCGGCGAGGGTGGCGGCGTCGCCGTCAACGACGACCGGCTGGCAAAACGGGTGCGCGGTGCCATCGACCCCTGCCATTTCTACTGGAATGGCCGGGACGACGATGAAAAGCCCTTTGCGGGCAACGGTGC
The DNA here is from genome assembly GCA_031406135.1 of Rhodobacterales bacterium. Classification (GTDB taxonomy): domain Bacteria; phylum Pseudomonadota; class Alphaproteobacteria; order Rhodobacterales; family Rhodobacteraceae; genus JANOGU01. The sequence continues at coordinate 5,499 of JANOGU010000285.1, read as the reverse complement.
CCGCGCGTCCGAACTGATGGGCGCGATGCTGAACGTGCAGCTTGACCGGATCGACGGCATGATCGGCGCGATGCGTGCCGAAAAGCGGAGGATCCTTGCCGCAACCGCGGCTTTCGGCAACCTCGGGCTGAAGCCCACGCCGATGAACAGCGCAGGCCACGACTGCGCGACACATGTGATGTACAGCCTGCCTTCCGCCGAGGCGGCGCAGCGTTTCGTCGCCGTGTTCCCCAGCGTCATCGCCGGAAAGACCGGGCGTCACACCTATACCGAATGGGATCAGGTGCTGATCGGTGCGGGCGCGGCGCATCCGGCAATGAACCCCTATCTCATGGCCGCCAATGCCGGGTGCCGCCTGACCTACAGCAAGGACCAGTGCGCGCGTTCTCTTGAAATCCTCGACCGCACGGTAATGGTCCCGACGAATCCCGATCACACGGATGCGCAGATCGACGACATGATCCACAACATCGGCGTGGCGAGCCGGGTGGCGCTTGCCGAGCTGCCGCCCGAGAAGGCGGACTTGCGCAACCTGCTTCCCGTAGACGTGCAGAAATTTGATTCGATCAGCCGCGACAGGGCCGAAGCCCGCGGCGGACACCCCAGCCAGCGGACGCTGTGACGCGATGGCGCACCAGATCGGGAAACACCAGATGGTTCAGCGGGTGCGGATCGGGGTGATCGGCGCGGGCGGGGTCGCGCAGGTCGAGCATATTCCGAACCTGCTGCGTCTGCCCGGTCTTTTTGAGCTGCGCGGCGTCGCAGACCCCTCGGCGACCGTGCGCAACTTCGTCGTGGATCGTTACGGCGTATCGGTCTTTCCCGATGCCGGGGCGCTGCTTTCGGAGCCGCTTGATGCCGTGGTCGTCGCTTCGCCCGACGCCCTGCATCCCGAACAGGTGGCGGCGGCCTTCGCGGCCGGTCTGCATGTGTTCTGCGAAAAGCCGCTTTGCTATGCGGTGTCCGACATAAGCCGCCTTGCCGGCCTGCGCGACAAGGCTGGCAGGGTGCTTCAGACCGGTTACATGAAGCGTTTCGATCCGAGTTACGAAACGCTTCTCACCATGCTGCCGCTGCAGGCCGGCGCGCTGCGGCAGATTTCGGTCGAAGTGACCGACCCGGACGCCGGCCCCTTTGTCCGCCACCACGACTGGCGGGCTGCAACCGATCTTGGCACCGAGGCAGGCGAGCGGCTGCGCGCACTTCAGGCCGAGCAGGTCGCGCGCGCCGTGCCTGCCGTGCTGGATGACGCAACCTATCGCGGATTCTGCGCCGCCTACGCGTCATCGATCGTACACGACGTGAATGCCGTGCACGGCATTCTCGATGCGCTGGGGCTTGGCGACGGGCCGATCGTGGGGGCGGCGCTTTTTGCCGGCGGCCTGGGTGGTCAGGGCGCCGTCAGCCTTTCGGACGGTGCGGCGCTGTGGACGATGTCGCACCTTACCGTCCCCGGTCTGCCGCACTACAGCGAGCGGATCACGCTGACCTTCGAGGGGTCGTCGCTGGAGCTGGAATTTCCGTCGCCCTGGCTCAACCACGCGCCGACCCGGCTGACCGAACGACGCGGGCGTGGCGACATGCTGGAGACCCGCGACATCCGCACGGGGTATGCCGAAGCATTTGTCGAAGAGCTCAAGGGCTTTCACCGCGCGATCACCGATGGCGCGCCAGTGCGCAACACAGCCGAAGCGGCCGCGCGCGACATGCAGCTCCTGGCCGGAATGGCCGCCTGGCACGCGGCCCACAATGCCAGTCGCAGGGAGTTCGCCGCATGAGCGTGCGCATCGGGATCAACCCGATCACCTGGACCAATGATGACGTGCCGGAACTTGGCGGGGACACGCCGCTTGAAACCTGCCTGACGGAAACAGCCGCGGCCGGTTATGCCGGAACCGAGCTTGGCGGCAAGTTCCCGCGCGATGCAGCCATCCTGCGACCTTTGCTGGAAACGCATGGCCTGGCGCTCGTCTCGGGCTGGTATGACGGGCGCTGCGCCGAAAAGGATGTCGCCGGCGAAATGGCGGCGATCGGCCCGCATCTTCAGCTTCTGAAGGACATGGGCTGCAGACATGTGGTCTATGCCGACACCTCGCACGGGCGGCACGGCGCGATCTGGGAGTCGATTTCGCACCGCCCGAAGCTGCCAGACGACGAATGGCCGGTCTATGGCCGGAAACTTACCGATCTGGCGGAACAGATGGCCGGTTTCGGGGTGCGGATGGCGTTCCATCACCATATGGGCAGCATCGTCGAGACGGACGCCGAAGTGGGCCTGCTGATGCGCCATACCGGCGAGGCGGTCAGCCTGTTGTACGATACCGGGCATTCCGCCTTTTCGGGCGGCGACCCGCTGGCGCTGCTGACGGCGCATGTCGCCCGCGTGGTTCACGTCCACTGCAAGGATACGCGGCCCGGCATGGTGGAAAAGGCGCGGACTGCGGACATGAGCTTCATGGGCGCGGTGATGGAGGGTATCTTCACCGTGCCGGGCGACGGAACAATCGACTTTCCTGCGATCCTGCATGTGCTTCAGGGTGCGGGCTATGCCGGTTGGCTGGTGGTAGAGGCGGAACAGGACCCGAAGACGGCCCACCCGCTGACCTATGCGACGATGGGGTATCGGAACCTCGGGCGCATGGCGAAGGAGTCAGGGTTTACGGTCACGAGTTGAAGTGCCGTTCGGGTGTATCCGATTTTGTGGCGCAAGCGCGGACCCGCGAAATCGGGCCGCATCAAACACAGGGAGAGAAGCAAGATGTTCGAACGTCTGAAATTCGCCCCCGCCGCCGTCGCGGCGCTTGGCCTTCTGGCCGGGGCCGCCGGGGCAGAGGGGCTGATGGCCGCCGCCGATGTGAAGATCGCGGTCGTCGTTCACGGCAACTCGTCGGATGCCTACTGGTCGGTCGTGAAGCGCGGCGTCGATGACGCGGCGGCGGCGACCGGAGCGCAAGTGCAGTATATCGCACCACAGGTCTTCGACAGCGTGGAACATGCCCGCCTGATCGAGGCTGCCGTGGCAACAAACCCGGACGGGATCGTCATTTCGCTGCCCGACAAGGACGCCCTTTCCACGGCCGTCAAGTCGGCAATCGACGCGGGCATACCAGTGATCAACATCGACTCGGGCGAAGTCGCGGGCGAGGAACTGGGCATTCCGATGTACGTGGGCACGACGTCGGAATACCAGGCCGGGATCAAGGCAGGCGAACGGCTGGGTGCAGCCGGCATCGCGAAGGTCGCCTGCATCAACCACGAGGTCGGCAACATCAGCCTCGATGAACGCTGCCAGGGCATCAATGACGGTCTCGCCAAAACGGGGGGTGCGGCCGATGTTGTCGCGGTGTCGCAGGACCCCGCCGACGTGACGCGGCGGGTCGAGGCCTTTCTTGCCTCGCACGCCGACACCCAGGCCGTGTTCGCCACCGGCACGGCTTCCGCAAACCCGCTGATCAAGTATTTCGACGACCAGGATCTGTGGTCGAAGTACAAGCTTTACACCTATGATCTCGGGCCCGAGATCCTGCAGTCGGTCGCCGACGGCAAGATGGGCTTCGGCATCGACGGTCAGCAGTACCTGATGGGCTACCTGCCGGTGATCTACCTCGTGCAGAACGCGACACATGGGCTTTGGGTGCAGAACGACACCTACACCGGGCCGCTGTTCGTTGACACGCCCGAAAAAGCGGCGGCGGTGCAGCAACTTGCGAAGGAAGGCACGCGCTGACGGCGCGACCGCGCGGCCCGGGGGCGGGTTCTCCACCCCGTTTCCGGGCCGGCGCTCTGACTCGGGGTGGACGGATGACGGACGACAGACCTTCACGGACCGAAGCCGCCCCGTCACCGGACGTCTTGCAGAAATCACTGGCCGGGACGGACGAACGGATTGCCCGCACCAGTAGGTTCACCACGCTCATGCGGCGGCCGGAAGCAGGGGTCGTCGTCGGGCTGTTCGCCACCATTGTCATCTTCGCGCTGCTGCCGGGGGCGGAATCGCTTTACTCCCTGCAGGGCGCGATGACATTCCTGACCCTTTCGGCGGAACTGGGCATCCTTGCCGCCGCCGTGGCGCTGCTGATCATCGCCGGGGAATTCGACCTGTCGATCGGGTCGATGATCGGTTTTGCGGGGATCGTGATCGGGCTTCTTGTCACCATTCTCGGCTGGCCGCTCTGGGCCGCGATCGGGTCGGCCTTTCTGGTCGCGCTGCTGGTCGGCTATCTGAACGGCCTGATCACCGTCAAGACGCGGCTGCCGTCGTTCATCGTCACGCTCGCCTCGCTGTTCATCCTGCGCGGCCTGTCCATCGGGATCACCCGCGCCGTGACGGGGCGCACGCAGATACCCTACATCCTCGACAACCCGCCGGACCCGTGGACGGCGGCGATCTTCAACGGCCATGTGCTGACCGGCCTCTTTCAGTGGATGGGCACGCAAGGCTGGATCGGGGTGAAGGGTGACGGCACGCCCTTTGTCCCCGGCATCCCGATGTCCATCGTCTGGTGGATCGCGGTGACCGCGCTGGCGGGCTGGTTGCTGACGCAGACGAAGTTCGGCAACTGGATCTACGCCGCGGGCGGCGACCCCGTGGTGGCCCGCAACGTCGGCGTGCCCGTGGCGCGGGTGAAGATCACGCTCTTCATCGCCACCGCCGTGGCCGCGACCCTGCTGGCAACGATCCAAGTGATGGAGGCGGGCAGCGCCGACACCGTGCGCGGAACCCAGAAGGAATTCGAGGCGATCATTGCCGCCGTGATCGGGGGCGTCCTTCTGACCGGTGGCTACGGCACGGTGCTGGGCGCGGCCTTCGGGGCGCTGATCTTCGGGCTGGTGCAGATGGGGATCTTCTTCACCGGGATCGACACCGACTGGTTCAAGGTGTTCCTCGGCCTCGTCATCCTGGTCGCGGTGCTGGTCAACAACTATGCCCGTGCCCGCGCGCTGGGTGAAAGGACGGGATCGTGACCGTGCCTGCCATTGAACTCCGCCACGTGTCCAAGCGCTTCGGCTCCGTCATCGCGCTGAACGATGTATCGATCGCGGTGAACCCCGGCGAGGTGCATTGCCTTCTGGGTGACAACGGTGCCGGAAAATCGACGCTGATCAAGATACTTTCGGGTGTCCACCGTCCGACCGAGGGGGACATACGCGTCGATGGCCGTCCGGTCGAATTCAGGTCGCCCCGCGACGCGACGGAGGCGGGGGTTGCGACGGTGTTCCAGGACCTCGGGCTGATCCCGCTGATGTCCATCGCGCGCAACTTCTTCCTCGGCCGCGAGCCGGAAAAGGGCATCTTCCCGTTCCGCCGGTTCGACAAGGATCATGCCAACGCCGTCGCCCGGCAGGCGCTGATCGACGTGGGCATCCAGGTCCGCGACCCGTCGCAGGCGGTGGGCACGCTGTCGGGCGGCGAACGCCAGTCGGTGGCCATCGCGCGGGCGATCCATTTTGGTGCCAAGGTCATCATCCTTGATGAACCGACCTCGGCCCTTGGCGTGC
>JANOGU010000252.1:0-4868 GCA_031406135.1 Rhodobacterales bacterium | reverse complement strand
CGGGTGCCGACGGGTTCCATCTGCTTGTTGATGATCACCGCGGCGTTGCGGTCGAAGCGGATGGTGGTGCCATCCTCGCGGCGGACTTCCTTGGCGGTGCGCACGACGACGGCCTTGTGCACGTCGCCCTTCTTCACCCGGCCCTTCGGAATAGCCTCCTTGACCGACACCACGATGACGTCGCCGACCGAGGCATAGCGGCGATGCGAGCCGCCCAGAACCTTGATGCACTGCACCCGGCGCGCGCCGGAATTGTCAGCGACATCCAGATTGGTCTGCATCTGGATCATTCTTCGATCTCCCGACCTTCAGGGCTTGCCCTGGGGTTTCGTGTGACCGGCCGTGGTGTCAGGCTTGCGCCGTCTCCGTCACCACATGCCAGCGTTTGGTTTTCGAGATGGGGGCGCATTCCTCGATGCGGACCACGTCACCCACCTTGAACGTGTTCAGCGGGTCATGCGCCCGGTATTTCTTCGACTTGCGCACCGTCTTCTGCAACAGCGGGTGCTTGAAGCGGCGCTCGACCAGCACGGTGATCGTCTGCGCGTTCTTGTCGGAGGTGACGGTGCCTTGCAGGATGCGCTTGGGCATCTTCTCCCCCCTTACTTCGTCGCGGCGGCCGCGGCCGCCTTTTCGGTCAGCACGGTCTTCACCCGGGCGGCATCCTTGCGGACGGCGCGCATGCGGGCGGTGTTCTCGAGCTGGTTGGTGGCCTGCTGGAAGCGGAGGTTGAAGGCCTCCTTCTTCAGCGCCCCCAAGCTGTCGCGCAGCTGGTCGGGGGTCTTGCCCCGCAGTTCCGTGGCGTCCATCGCCTGTCTCTCCTTCGCACCAGAGGGCCCCTGGAGGGTCACCCTTGGCCTGGTGGGTCAAACACGGGCCGACGAGTCCGGAGGCTCCGGAATCGCGGATGCGGTCCGATACAGGAGGTAGGGGGTGGGGGCAAGGGGCTTGGAGCCTCGGTCCAGTCCGCCCCTTGAGGCTACTCAATATTCGAGCAGACACCGTCTTTGTAGTCCGCAAACCACTTGATGTAGGTTCCAACGGCGCCGCCGAAGCGGAACGTCATTGCCACGAAGTCCGGTTCGGCCCGTCCGACTTTTTCCAGGACCATCGGGACATACTTCGGAGCCACGCGGTTGCATTCGGACAACGCGAAGGCTTCAAGGACATCGTCGCCATCGTTGGGCTTGCTTGCGAATTGGTAAATGATTTCGACACCTTCACCCCGCGTCTCATGCTGAAGCCAGAGCAGATCGACAATCCCGAATTGCACCTGCTCAGCGGACGCAGACGAGCAGGCCAGCAGTAGAGCGCCCGCGCAATTGAAAAATCTCATTGGATCATAGCCTCCACCGAACCCCTTGAAGTATATTCGTAGGGCGGTCGGAAGTCACCGCTAGCTTGCCCCCTTGTCCGTGTCTGATACGATCCGACATACCGGAGGTGCCCATGCCCAACGTCCACCTGACCAAGCCGATGCAGGAGTTTGCGCAGGCCCAGATCGAATCGGGCGCCTACGCGAACCTGTCCGAGGTCGTGCGAGCGGGCATGCGGACTCTGATGGAGAGGGATCGCGCGCGGGCGTACCTGCTGCTGAAGGCCGAACTGAACGAGGCCGCCGAGGCGGCAGAGCGCGGCGAGTACGAAATCTTCGACCCGCGCGCGTTTGAGCCAGACGCCTTTCGCTGATGGACGTCCGTCTCACGCGGCAAGCGCGCGGAGACCTTGAAGACATCAGGCGCTACACGATCAGCTTGTGGGGACAGGACCAGTGGCATCGCTACTTCGCCGGACTGGCCGCAGTTTTCGAGCGCGTGACCGCGGACAGCCTGTGCGGACGTCCGCGCGACACCCTTCGGGCCAGGATGCGCTCTTTCGCATACCAGAAACACCTGATCTTCTTCGAGCCCATCGCGCATGCCGGAGGAGAGGTTGTGATTCTGCGGATCGTTCACCAGCGCAGGGACCTCGCAGCGCTCTCCTACCACGACGACCTCGAGCGGTAGCCCGAAACGAAAAGGCCCCCGCCGTTGCCGGCAGGGGCCTTGGGTCCGTAGGGCGGGGTTCACCCCGCCGCTTACCAATCCTCGCGCACCACGACCCGCGACGTGACCGGCAGCTTCATCGCGCCGAGGCGCAGGGCCTCGCGGGCGAGTTCCTCGGACACGCCGTCGATCTCGAACATGATCCGGCCGGGGTGGACCTTGGCGGCCCAGAACTCGACCGAGCCCTTGCCCTTGCCCATGCGCACCTCGGTCGGCTTCTTGGTGACCGGCACGTCCGGGAAGATGCGGATCCAGACCCGGCCCTGGCGCTTCATGTGGCGGGTGATGGCGCGGCGGGCGGCCTCGATCTGGCGCGCGGTGACGCGCTCCGGCTCGGTCGCCTTGAGCCCGAAGCCGCCGAAGTTCAGCTCGAACCCGCCCTTGGCCTCGCCATGGATGCGGCCCTTGAACTTCTTGCGGTAGGTGGTGCGCTTTGGTTGCAGCATCTTATCTCACTCCTCAGGCGCGCTCGCGCTCACGGCGCGGGCCACGGCCGGACGGACCCTCGGCGGCTTCCGCCTGCCGACGGTCATGGGCCTGGGGGTCGTGTTCCAGAATCTCGCCTTTGAAGATCCAGACCTTGACCCCGATGATGCCGTAGGGCGTCACCGCCTCGTCCAGCGCATAGTCGATGTCGGCGCGCAGCGTGTGCAGCGGCACCCGGCCCTCGCGGTACCATTCCACCCGCGCGATCTCGGCCCCGCCGAGGCGACCCGCGACGTTGACGCGGATGCCAAGGGCACCCATGCGCATGGCGTTCTGCACCGCCCGCTTCATGGCGCGGCGGAACGAGACGCGGCGTTCCAACTGCTGGGCAATGCTCTCGGCCACCAGTTGCGCGTCGAGTTCGGGCTTGCGCACCTCGACGATGCTGAGGTGCAGCTCCGACTTGGTGAAGGCCATCAGCTTCTTGCGCAGGGTCTCGATGTCGGCGCCCTTCTTGCCGATGATGACACCGGGGCGGGCGGCATAGATGGTGACGCGGCACTTCTTGTGCGGCCGCTCGATGATGACCTTGGAGACGCCCGCCTGCTTGGCTTCCTTGTGGATGTACTCGCGCATCCGCAGGTCTTCCAGCAGCAGGTTGCCGTAATCCTTGGATTCCGCGAACCAGCGGCTGTCCCAGGTGCGGTTGACCTGCAGGCGCATCCCGATGGGGTTGACCTTCTGACCCATTACGCCGTCTCCCCCTTCTGACGCACGATGATGGTCAGTTCGCTGAAAGGTTTCATGATCTTGCCGAACCGGCCGCGCGCCCGGGGACGGCCGCGCTTGAGGACCAGGTTCTTGCCGCAATAGGCCTCGGAGACCACCAGCTCATCGACGTCGAGCCCGTGGTTGTTCTCGGCATTGGCCACCGCCGACTGCAGGCATTTCAGCACGTCGTCGGAGATGCGCTTCTTCGAGAAGGTGAGGTCGGCCATGGCCTTGTCCACCTTCTTCCCGCGGATCAGGCCGGCGACGAGGTTCAGCTTCTGCGGGCTGACGCGCAGCATCTTGGCCTTGGCAATGGCCGAGGCATCGTCCACGCGGCGCGGGTTCTTGTCCTTGCCCATGGCTTACTTCCTCTTCGCTTTCTTGTCGGAGGCGTGGCCGTAGTAGGTCCGCGTCGGCGAGTATTCCCCGAACTTCTGACCGATCATCTCTTCGCTGACCGACACCGGGATGTGTTTGCGGCCGTTGTAGACGGCAAAGGTCAGGCCGACGAACTGCGGCAGGATCGTCGAGCGGCGCGACCAGATCTTGATGACTTCCGACTTGCCGGAGCCGCGGACCTTTTCGGCCTTGGCCAGCAGGTAGGCATCGACGAACGGGCCTTTCCAGATTGAACGAGACATCGATCAGCGCCCCTTCTTCGCGTTGCGCGACCGGACGATCAGACGATCCGACGCCTTCTTCTTGCGGGTCTTGGTGCCCTTGGTGCCCTTGCCCCAGGGCGTGACCGGATGCCGGCCGCCCGAGGTGCGGCCTTCGCCGCCGCCGTGCGGGTGGTCAATCGGGTTCATCGCGACGCCGCGCACCGTGGGCCGGATGCCCATGTGCCGCCGGCGTCCCGCCTTGCCGAGGTTCTGGTTCGAGTTGTCGGGGTTCGACACCGCGCCGATGGTCGCCATGCACTCCTGCCGCACCAGACGCACCTCGCCCGAGGCGAGGCGCAGCTGGGCGTAGCCGCCGTCACGGCCGACGAACTGGACATAGGTGCCGGCGGCGCGCGCGATCTGGCCGCCCTTGCCCTGCTTGAGTTCCACGTTGTGCACGATGGTGCCGATCGGCATGCCGGAGAACGGCATGGCGTTGCCCGGCTTCACGTCCACCTTGGCGCCCGAGATCACGCTGTCGCCGACCGCAAGGCGCTGCGGGGCGAGGATGTAGGCCTGCTCGCCGTCCGCGTAGCGGACCAAGGCGATGAACGCGGTGCGGTTGGGATCGTATTCGATCCGCTCCACCACGGCCGCGATGTCGTGCTTGGTGCGGCGGAAATCGACGATGCGGTAGAGCTTCTTCGCCCCGCCGCCCTGGTGCCGCATCGTGACCCGTCCGAGGTTGTTCCGGCCGCCGTTGGAGTGCTTGCTTTCGACAAGCGCCTTGACGGGACGGCCTTTCCACAGCTCCGAACGGTCGATCAGAACCAGCCCGCGCTGGCCAGGCGTCGTCGGCTTGTACGACTTGAGTGCCATGCTTTCTGTCTTCCGTCTGCTTGTGTGGCCCCTCGCGGAGCCGGTTGAAAGAAACGCCGCGGCCCCAGGTCAGAGCCCTGGGGCCGCGGGAGGCGCGGCGCTGTATAAGAGCCCCGTGGTCACGTCGATGGTGTTTACATCCTCG
>JANOGU010000123.1:0-2830 GCA_031406135.1 Rhodobacterales bacterium | reverse complement strand
ATGAAATCCTGCCCGACCTTGGCCTTGTCATGCCCGTAGGGCAGCAGGTGCTCGGACGGGATGCCAAGCCGGTCGCCGATCTCCATGATCGGACGCTTCTTCGCCGCGCGGGCAATCTCAATGTCGGTCTTCACGGCCATGGCGGCAACTCCCCGGGATGTGGTGCCGTGATAGCGGCCTCTGGCGCGGCGGAAAGCCGGAATTGCGACATTCGGGCGCGGAAACCGCCTTTCCGGCGGGGCGATGGCAATGCGGCACGGAAATGCCGGAGGAGATCAGGGCAGAATGCTCAGCCCGCTCCCCGCGCAAGCGCCAGATGCGGCCAGGCGGGCTGGTCGGGGACGTGCAGGCGCAGGCTGTCGCCGATCCGCAGCGTGCCTTCGCGCTCCACCCAGGCGGTGACGCCGCGGCGGCCCTGCGCCGCGGTCGTGAACGCCTTGCCCTGGCCGGGCAGCGCCTTGCCGATGGTGACGGCGGGTTCCCGGCAGGGGCGGTTTTCCATGTCGATCACCAGCGTCGCCCCGTCCGGCCCCTGCAGGCGCGAGGACGGTGGCACGCGGGAGAAATCCGGAATGCCCTCGATCACCAGCGACGCGCCGACCCAGGCATAGTGCATCGCCTCCAAACCAAGTTCGTCCGCGACGGCGGCCATCTCTTCGGCCGAGACGATGGAAAGCTGGCGCGTGTTGCGGATGGTCGTGCCCTTGGGGTGCTGATCGCGCACACGCGAGCCGGACGGCAGGGTCAGCCCGGCGTGGCTTTCCCCGGCGAAGCCCGCGAAGGTCAGCGCCATCTCGGCCACGGCTTCGCCGTGGATCACCAGATCCTGCCCGACCGGGCGGCGCTGGACGCCAAGCCAGGCGACACGGGCGGTGAATCCGGTGGCAAGCAGGGCGGGCATCGGGGCACCTCATGCCGGACCGGGCGTGCCTTGGGTTGTGGCGCCGCCGTCGCCCGAAGACAAGCCAAGGCGCCGCCGCAATGAGCGGGGCCCCGGCGGCGCGGGAAGCCGGTCAGGCGATCGGCTCGGGCTCCGGCCCGGCGGCCTTGGCCAGGCGGGCCTTGGCCTTGGGGATCGCCGCGACCGACGGGGTGCCGCCGGAGGCAGGCTTGGAAGGCTCGTCGTCGTCGCCGATCTTCTCGCCGGCGATGACCCTGCGAATCTCGTCGCCGGTCAGCGTCTCGTATTCCAGGAGGCCCTTGGCCAGCCGCTCGAAGTCTTCCGACTTCTCGATCAGGATGCGGCGCGCGATCTCGTAGCCCTCGTCGATCAGGACCTTCACCTCGGCCTCGATCAGCTTCTTTGTCTCGGCCGAGACCGAGAAGCCGCCGGTGTTGCCCTGATAGCCCTCGTGCGCCTCGGCATAGTCGATGTTGCCGACCGCGTCCGACATGCCCCAGCGCATCACCATGGCGCGGGCGAGCTGGCTCGCCTGCATGATGTCGCCGGTCGGGCCCGAGGACACGCCCTCCTCGCCATATTTGATGATCTCGGCCGCCTTGCCCGCCATGGTCATGGCGATCTTCTGCTTGGCCTCGTCCTTGTGCATGTTCAGCCGGTCCATCTCGGGCAGGCTGACCACCATGCCGAGCGCCCCGCCGCGCGGGATGATCGTGGCCTTGTAGACCGGGTCGCACTTCGGCATGTTCATGCCGACGATGGCGTGCCCGGCCTCGTGGTAGGCGGTCTTTTCCTTCTGCTCGGGCGTGATGACCATGGACCGCCGCTCGGCCCCCATCATCACCTTGTCCTTGGCGTGCTCGAAATCGTCCATCGCGACAAAGCGGCGACCGACGCGCGCGGCAGTGAGAGCGGCCTCGTTCACCAGATTGGCAAGGTCGGCGCCGGAAAACCCGGGGCAGCCCCGCGCGATGATGCGCAGGTCCACGTCCGGGCCGATCGGCACCTTGCGGGCATGGACGGTGAGGATCTTCTCGCGGCCCTTGATGTCGGGGTTGGGGACGTGAATCTGCCGGTCGAACCGGCCCGGGCGCAGAAGGGCGGGGTCGAGCACATCCTTGCGGTTGGTGGCGGCGACGATGATCACGCCCTCGTTGGCCTCGAACCCGTCCATCTCGACCAGCAGCTGGTTCAGCGTCTGCTCGCGCTCGTCGTTGCCGCCGCCGATGCCGATGCCGCGGGCGCGGCCCACGGCGTCGATTTCGTCGATGAAGACGATGCAGGGCGCGTTCTTCTTGGCCTGCTCGAACATGTCGCGCACACGGCTGGCGCCCACGCCGACAAACATTTCCACGAAGTCGGAGCCCGAGATGGTGAAGAACGGCACCCCGGCCTCGCCCGCAATGGCGCGCGCCAGCAGCGTCTTGCCGGTGCCCGGAGCGCCGACCAGCAGCGCGCCCTTCGGAATCCTGCCACCGAGGCGGGAGAACTTCTGCGGGTTGCGCAGGAACTCGACGATTTCCTCCAGCTCCTCCTTGGCTTCGTCGATACCGGCCACGTCGTCGAAGGTCACCCGGCCCTGTTTTTCGGTCAGCAGCTTGGCGCGCGACTTGCCGAAGCCCATCGCCCCGCCGCGCCCGCCGCCCTGCATCCGGTTCATGAAGAAAATCCAGATGCCGATCAGCAACAGGAAGGGCAACCAGAGCGAGATCAGCGAGAAGAAGCCCGACTCCTGCTGCGCCTTGGCCTTCACCTCGATGCCCTTGGAAATCAGCGCCTGGGCAATCTCCTCGCCGTCAGGCTTGATCGCGACATATTGGGCGCCGTCCTTGGCCCGCACTTCCACCCGCTCGCCGTCAAGTGTGACCGAGGCGACCTGCCCGGCCTCCACGCGCGCGATGAAGTCGGAATAGCTGATCGGCCGCTGCG
>JANOGU010000231.1:0-11186 GCA_031406135.1 Rhodobacterales bacterium | reverse complement strand
GCGCTGGGCTTCCAAGAGCATCACGTCGTAGCCACGCTGCGCCAGGTGCAGGGCTGCCGACAGCCCCAGGTAGCCGCCGCCCACCACGCAGACATCCGCCCGGGCCGCGCCGCGCAGGGGCGGAAACGGCGGCAGGGCCGTGGCCGTCGCGGCATACCAGGACGCGGGGTATTCCCCCGCCCGGTCGTTGGCGTGCAAGAGGTTCATACGTTCAGAAGCAGGTGCTCGCGTTCCCAGGGGCTGATGACCTGGAGGTAGCGGCGGTATTCGTCTTCCTTCACCGCCTTGAACACGGTGCAGAAGGGCTGGCCCAGCACGCCGCGCAGGTCGGCGTCCTCGTCGAGCTGGGCCAGCGCGTCCTGCAGGTTGTTGGGCAGCTCGCTCTCGCTGGTGTAGGCATCGCCCGAATATTCCGGCCGCGGCTCCAGCGCCCCCTTCAGGCCGAGATAGCCGCAGGCCAGCGAGGCGGCGATGCCGAGGTAGGGGTTGCAGTCCATCCCGGCGAGCCGGTTCTCCACCCGCCGCGCCTCGGGCCCGGAAACCGGCACGCGCAGCCCGGTGGTGCGGTTGTCGCGCGCCCATTCCAGGTTGATCGGCGCCGACTGGCCGGGCACATAGCGGCGGTAGCTGTTGACGTAGGGCGCCATCAGCGCCAGCGCGCCGGGCAGGTGCTTCTGCATCCCGGCGATGAAATGGCCGAATGCCGCGGTCTCGCCGCCCTTGCGTTCGGAGAACAGGTTCTTGCCGGACTTCAGGTCGACGATGGACTGGTGGATGTGCATGGCACTGCCCGGCTCGCCCTCGATCGGCTTGGCCATGAAGGTGGCAAAGCAGCCGTTCCGCATCGCCGCCTCGCGGATCAGCCGCTTGAAGTAGAAGATCTCGTCGGCCAGCCGCACCGGGTCGCCATGGGCGAGGTTGATCTCCAACTGCCCGGTGCCGCCCTCTTGCAGGATGCCGTCGATCTCGAAGCCCTGCGCCTCGGCAAAGGCGTAGATGTCGTCGATCACCTTGCCGTGCTCGTCGATGGCCGAGACCGAGTAGGGCTGCTTCACCGCCGAACGCCGGCCCGAACGCCCGACCGGGGCGGTGACCGGCATGTTGGGGTCAGGGTTGCGGTCCACCAGGTAGAACTCCATCTCCGGCGCCACGATCGGCTGCCAGCCGTTCTCGCGGTACAGCTCCACCACCCGCTTCAGCACGTTGCGGGGAGAGTAGGGCACTGGCTGGCCGCTGGGGTCCTCGGCGTCGTGGATCACCTGCAGCGTCACGCCCGCCGTCCAGGGCGCCACCGTGGCGGTGGAGAAATCCGGCACCAGGATCATGTCCGGCTCGGTGAAGGCGCCGTGCGGGTCTTCCGACCATTCGCCGGTGATCGTCTGCAGAAAGATCGACGAGGGCAGGAAGTAGCTCGTCTGCTTGGCGAACTTGAAGGCCGGCATGACCTTGCCGCGGGCCAGGCCCGCGATGTCGCCGATGATGCATTCCACCTCGTCCACGCGCCGGGCGCCGATGAAGTCGCGCGCGGCCTCGGGCAGCTTTTCGGTCCATTTCGACATGGCGGGTCTCGGGTCTTGGCCGACGGGGCCGGTCCCCGCGGGCTGGGATGTGATTGAACGCGGCCCCGGGGCCGCGGGCGGCCGTCAGGCCGCCGGGCGCCGCGCCGCGCGGGGCGCCTTGTAGAAGGCGGCGATACGGTCGGCGATGTCGGGGGAATCGATCACGTCCCCCGCCCGTCCGCGCGCCGCCGCCATCTTCTCGTCCGGCACCAGACCCGGCCCGCGTGTGCGCATCAGGCCTTCGACAAAGTCGGTCCTGAACTCCGGGTGCGCCTGCACGGTGAAGATGTCGTCGCCATAGGCCAGCGCCGCGTTGGTGCAGAACGCATTCGAGGCGAGAACCGTCGCGCCCTTCGGCGCTTCCACCACCTGGTCGCGGTGCCAGGCATTCAGCGTCAGCGCCTCGCCGCCGAAGTCGTAGTCCGTGGGCCCGACCGACCACCCGCCACCGTAGCGCTCGACCTTTCCGCCCAGCGCCTGGGCGATGATCTGGTGGCCGAAGCAGATGCCGACCAGCGGCACGCCGGCCGCATGGATGTCGCGGATCAGCCGCTCCAGCGGCTTGATGAACGGATGGTCTTCGTAGGCGCCGTGGCGCGAGCCGGTGATCAGCCAACCGTCGGCCTCGGCCGGGCCGTCGGGGAACTCCATCGCCTCCACATGCCAGGTGCGAAAGCTGAAGCCGTGGCCGTCGAGAAGACGGCGGAACATGTCTGGGTAATCGCCCGCCTCGGCTTTGAGGGCGTCGGGCGACTGGCCCGTCTGCAGGATGCCGATCAGCATGGAATGGGTCCAGGGTTTCGGTCCGCCCAAGATAGGCCCGCGGACGGGGGGCGGGCAAGGGGGGCCGGTTTCCCCCTTGCATCCGGCCCGGCTTCGGGCGGAGACTTCGCCGGGAGGGGGTCGCCTCGATGCTGGAAATCAGTCCGGAAAAGGTGGTGCAGGTCATCTTCCTCGCGCGCGAGGAACGTCGCGGCGAGCGCGAGCTCGTGCCCTTCATCGAGGCGCTCAACGACGACGAGAAGGCGCACCTCACCGCGCTCGCCTGGGTTGGCCGCGGCGCCTTCGAGCCCGAGGACTACCTCAAGGCGGTCGAGAACGCCCATACCGGGGCCACTGTGCCCACCGCCGACTACCTGATGGGCATGCCGCATCTGCCGGAGAACCTCGAGGCGGGGCTCGATGCCATGGGGGTGGATGTCACCGCGGTGGAGGAAAGCTTCCTCGGGCGGGATTAATCGTGGACACTTGACGTGTACACGCGGAATTCGCTAGAAACATCTGGTCGGGAACGACAGGTAGTTGTCCCTCCATGCCGCTTCCATTGAAGCGGACTCGTTGGAGAACTCGTCCGATGGACTTCCTGATCGATCCGGAAAAGTACCGCATCAATTTGCGCAAGCATGATGTGGACATGCTCTATGCGGCGGCAATTTTCGACGGCCCGGTGGTCGAGCAAGTGGATGGGAGGCGTGACTATGGGGAAGAACGTCGTGTCGCGGTCGGATTTGTCGAAGCTCAGTGCTTCGTCGTTGTCTTCACCCGCAGACGCAGCGCGGTCCGGATCATCAGCGCGCGGAAAGGCGGAATCCGGGACCGGAAAAAGTATGCGGCGGGTTTCGCTGGAAGAAGTTCTGGTGTTGAAGGCGAGCGGTGAACTTTACGTCAATCCAGACGGCAAGGATGGCCCTGACCTTCCGGATTCCTTCTGGGACAACGCGGTTTGGGTCGATCCGCCCAAAATCCGCTCGGTGCATTTGAAGCTCGACCCCGAGGTATTCCACCATTTCCTGCAGGAGACCGGCGGCAAGGGCCACATCACGCGGATGCAGAACGTGCTGAAGGCCTATGTCGCGGCACAGAAGGCCAGAGCAGCGAAAGCGAAGGCGGGATAGGGCGGACTTCAGCCGGCCGTGGCCGTCTGCCACCGCGCCATGAGCAGCGGCAGGCCGGTCCGCCGTCACCAGCGCGGGTCGACCATGCCGTTCGACATCCCGCCCCAGTCCTGGCGCGGCGCCGCCACCGGGACCGGCGCGTCGCCCTCCCAGCCCTGGCCGGCCAAGCGCCGGAAGACGGCGGCCGCCTCGGCCGCGGTCACACCGTGTCCAGGTACAGCTCCACCTGCTCCTCGGCCGTCAGCTCGGCCACATAGTGCAGCTCCTGCCGCTTGGTCTGCACCAGGTTGCGGATCAGGTCCGCGGACAGGATCCGCCGCATCGTCGCGCTCTGCTCGAAGGCGTCGATCGCCCCCGCCCAGGTCGTCGGGATCTGCGGAATGCCGCTGTTCGCATAGGCGTTGCCGACGATCGGCGCGGGCGGCTCCATCGCCGCCTCGATGCCGTCCAGCGCCGCGCCCAGGATCACCGCCAGCATCAGGTACGGGTTGACGTCGCCGCCCGCGACCCGGTGCTCGATCCGCCGCGCGGTGGGATTGCCGGCGGGGATGCGGATCGCGGCGGTGCGGTTTTCGTAGCCCCAGCAGATGCAGGTCGGTGCATGCGCGTCGGGCACCAGGCGCTGGTAGCTGTTGGCGTGCGGCGCGAAGATCAGCGTCGAGTCCTTCATCGCCGCAAGGCAGCCGGCCACCGCCTGCTTCATCATCACCGTGCCCTTGGGGCCGCCACTGTCGAAGACGTTCCCGCCATCCTCGTCCAGCACCGAGAAATGCGTGTGCAGGCCGGACCCGGAATACTCCGGATAAGGCTTGGCCATGAACGAGGCCGCGAATCCGTGCCGTCGGGCCAGCCCCTTGACCAGCATCTTGAACAGCCAGGCGTCGTCGGCCGCGCGCATCGCGTCGTCGCAATGCATCAGGTTCACCTCGAACTGGCCGAGGCCGGTTTCCGAGGTCGTGGTGTCGGCGGGAATGTCCATCGCTTCGCAGGCGTCGTAGAGGTCGGTGAAGAAGGTGTCGAAGGCGTCCAGCGCGCGGATCGACAGCGTCTCGGCCGCCTTGCGCCGCTTGCCCGACCGGGGCGAGGGCGGCACCTGCAGCGTTTTGCCGCTGTCGTCGATGAGGAAGAACTCAAGCTCCACCGCCACCACCGGGGTGAGCCCGCGCGACTTGAAGCGGTCGACCACCGTCTTCAGGGCCTGGCGCGGGCAGCCCTCGTAGGGCTGGCCGTTGTCGCGGAACATCCAGATCGGCAACAGCGCGGTCGGTGCTTCCAGCCACGGCATCGGCATGAAGCCCCGCTCGGTGGGCTTCAGGACGCCGTCGGCATCGCCCTGCTCGAACACCAGCGGGCTGTCGTCGATGTCCTCGCCCCAGATGTCGAGGTTCAGGATCGAGTAGGGAAACCGGGTGCCGTCCTTCAGCGCCTTTTCGGCGAATCGCGCCGGGATGCGCTTGCCGCGCGCCTGACCGTTGAGGTCGGCCGCGGCCACGCGGATCGTGCGCACCTGGGGGTGTTTGCGGAGCCAGTCTTTCATCGTCGTCGTTGTCATGATCGGGTTCACCTGATGAGCTGCATCCGCGGTCGCGCGATGCGGGTATTGGCCGGCACGTGGCGGTTCAGCCACCGGCCGGCCGCCCCGAAGATCCCGATCAGCAGAAGCGTCAGGCCGATGAAGCAGACGGCCACGATCGGGTAGGGGACAAAGGGGTTGAACGTCTTGTCGGCAAAATAGTTGGCGTAGTAGAGCGCGTCGCCCCGCTGCTGGAAGGCGGGGAAGCCGGAGAAGAAGACCAGCGTCGTGGCGTGGAACAGGAAGATCGCCTCGTTGGTGTAGGCCGGCCAGGCGAGCCGCAGCATCGTCGGCCATTCGATCCGCCGGAACTTCGCCCAGCCGGTCAGGCCGTACGCCTCGGCCGCCTCCAGGTCGCCCCTCGGGATCGACTTCAGCGCGCCATGGAAAATCTCCGCCGAATAGGCGGCGGTGTTCAGGAACAGCACGAACAGCGCCCCGGCCCAGGCCTTGGTCACCCAGTCGGTGGCCACCGTGATGCCAAGGATGTCGATCCCGGCCCGCGGCAACAGGACCAGCGCCTCGTAGGCCAGGAAGAACTGGATGAAGAGTGGCGAGCCGCGGAAGACGAAGACGAACCATTCGGCCGGCTTGCGCAAGGCCCGGTTGGGCGAGGACTTGGCAAGGGCAAGGGCATTGGCGAGAAAGAACCCGGCAGCGAGCGCCAGGATGCCGAAGTAGAGGTTCCAGATCAGGCCCGAGCCGATCAGGGTGACCTGCTGGCAGAGCGTGAAATCCGTGCTTGGCAGGAGGCGTTCGCCATAGCCCAGCGAGCGGAAGGCATAGGCGGCGATGGTCTCGGCGCAGGTCATGGGCGCTGCATGCCCCCGGGTTTCCCTGGGCAAATTCCTTGAAGCAAGGAATTTGCAAATTTCTTTCTTGAAGAAATTTGTGCCCGCCTCACGCCCCTGCCCTCCGCAAGGCTTCGCCGCCCGCCGTGGCCTGTCCGCGCGACAGCCGCGCCGACAGCCGGGCGATGATCCGCTCGGAGGCGGCGGTGAAGCACAGGTAGAAGACAAGGAGACCGAGGAAGTAGGTGAGCCGCCAGTCCGGATGCGGATATTCGAAGGCCTGGGTCTTGGACCCGCCCAGTTCCCGCGCCCAGTAGACGATGTCCTGCACCCCGAGCAGGAACAATAGCGGCGTGGCCTTGATCAGGATCATCCACAGGTTGCCGAGGCCGGGCAGCGCATAGCCCCACATCTGCGGCACCATCACCCGCCTGAATGCCTGTCGCGCGGTCATGCCATAGGCTTCCGCCGTCTCCATCTGCGCCCGGGGCACCGCCTGCATCGCCCCGTAGAGGCAATTGGCGGCAAAGGCGCCGAAGACGATGGCGAAGGTGGCGACGGCCAGGGTGAAGCCGTAGAGCTTGTGCCAGACCTGCGCTGCGTTGCCCGTCGGCACCTTGGCCTCGGGGCAGACGCGGAATTCGAGCCCGTTGCGGATCGGTTCGGTCCATTCCGGACAGCGCGCGTGATGCACCAGCCATTCGATGCCCTGGTCGAGCGCGATCACGAAGAACAGGAAGAACACGATGTCCGGCACGCCGCGGACCATCGCGGTATAGCCCTTGCCCAGAACCCGCAGCGGCAAGAGCGGCGACCGCGCCGCCATCGCGCCGCCGAAACCCAGCGCCAGCGCCGCCGGCGCGGTGACCGCCAGCAGCACCAGGACGGTGACGAAGGACCAATAGAAATCGAGGTGCTTGCCCGTGGTCAGGTAGCACGTGAGCCAGGTCAGCCCTTCGATGGCCTTGGGGTCGGCGCAAGCCGCGAACATGGTGCGCGGGGGGGGGCGGAAGCCGCCCCCCGGACTCCGGTCGGATCAGAAGGTCTTTGCCCCCTCGCCGAACCACTTCAGGATCGCCGCGTTCAGAGTGCCGTCGGCCTTCATCGAGGCGATTGCCGCGTCCATCTTGCCGAGCAGTTCGGTGTCGGACTGCCGCAGCCCCATGCCGACGCCGCCGCCCAGCTGGATGTCCTCGCCGGCGAAGACCAGCGCGCCGCCGCTCTCGTTCATGAAGGGCTCGAGGTAGGACTTGTCGGCCAAGACCGCGTCCGCCTCGCCGTTCTTGACCGCCGCCACCGTCTCGTCCGGCGTGGCGAATTCCACCAGCGTCGCGCCGGTGGTGGCGACATAGGCCGACTGGATCGTCCCGGTCTGCGCCGCGATCACCCCGGTGGCGATGTTGGCATCCGCCGACAGCGCCAGGTAGGCCGACGATTCTGGCGGGATGTAGTTCTGCGTGAACGAAATCACCTTGCCCCGCTCCTCGGTGATCGACATGCCCGCGATGATCGCGTCGTAGTTGCCCGACTGCAGGTTCGGGATGATCGAATCCCAGTCGTTGACCACCCACTCGCAGGTCAGCCCGGCGCGCTTGCACAGCTCGTCGCCGACCTCGCGCTCGAAGCCGTCGACCTCGCCCGCATCGTTGAGGAAGTTGTAGGGCGGATAGGCGCCCTCGGTACCCAGCCGCACGGTCTGCGCCGCCGCCGCCCCGGCCAGCGCCGCGAGCATCGCGGCGGCCATCAGGAATTTCTTCATTGCCGTCTCCCGGTTGGTTTTGCTTTTGCCTATTCTGTCTTACGCGCCGGCGGAGAGGAAGCCCCTCAGCCGCTCGCTTTTCGGCCGGCCGAAGACCTCGTGCGGCGGGCCCTCCTCCTCGCAGCGGCCCTGATGCAGGAACATCACCCGATCAGAGACATCGGCCGCCAGCTTCATGTCGTGTGTCACGAGCAGCATCGTGCGGTGCTCGGCGGCGAGGTCCTTGATGACCTTGACCACCTCCTGCTGCAACTCGGGGTCCAGGGCCGAGGTCGGCTCGTCGAACAACAGCGCGCGGGGCTCCATGCACAGCGCCCGGGCAATCGCCGCGCGCTGCTGCTGGCCGCCCGAAAGCATGGCCGGCCAGGCATCCGCCTTCTCGGCAATGCCGACCTTTGCCAGGTAGAAACGTGCCCGCTCCTCCACCTCTTTCGGATGTCGCCGCAGCACCGTCACCGGCGCCTCCATCACGTTCTGCAGCACCGTCAGATGCGCCCAGAGATTGAACTGCTGGAACACCATCGACAGGTTGGTGCGGATCCGCGTCACCTGCGCCCGGTCGGCGGGGTGGCGGCGGTGGCCTTCGCCCTTCCAGCGCACCGCCTCGCCCTCGAAGACGACCTCGCCCTGCTGGCTGTCCTCCAGCAGGTTGCAGCAGCGCAGCAGCGTGGATTTCCCCGAACCGGAGGAACCGATCAGCGACACCACCCGGCCCTTGTGCGCGACAAGGTCGATGCCCTTGAGCACCTCGAGCTGGCCATAGCTCTTGTGCAGGTTGCGGATGGCGATGACCGGCGTGGCGTCGGCGCTCAAGATGCCCCTCGGGGATGAACCTGATCCGGCAGTAGGGCGGAAGCCCGGTCACATTGCAACGCCGAATCGGCCGAACCGGCCTCCGGATCGCGCAGTCCGGTCAGGGCTGGAGCGCACCTTGGACGGGCGCGGGCGGGTTGGGCACGGCCAGGTAATCGGCCGCCGGGATGCGCGCCACCGCCCGCAGGCGCAGGAGCTGCCGGTCCGCGGGTGCCAGCGCCGCCACCGCGTCGGACAGCGCGGCGAAGGCGGACTCCGAGTCGATCCCGATCCCGGCGACATAGGGGAGGGCGGGCGATGGCGGCGTGGCGCCGATCACCCTAAGGGGGGCTACGGCCTCGGCCTCGTGGACCTGCAGCAGCGCGAAGGTCGCCGCGTCCACCGCTGCCAGGTCCGCCGCGCCCGACGCCACCGCCCGCACCGACAGCCGGTGCGCGCCGGTCCGCGGCCCGGTGGTAAAGCGGATGCCGCGGGCGCGGGCGTCGTTCACCGGCGCCCCCCAGCCGGACTGGGAGAGGCCCTCGTTGAACGCCAGCACCGCGCCGTCGAACTCCTCCAGCCGCCGCCGCGGGTCGTCGCGGCGCACCATGTAAAGGCTGCGGTAGTGCCCCGGCGGGCAGCCCTCCAGCCCGTAGTCGGGGCTGGCGACCAGCGTCACCCGTCCGTGCAGCCGCGTCCGGTAGGGCAGGCCGCAGGCCTGGCTGAACACCAGGTCGGGGGCTTCCCAGGCCTTCCAGTAGGCCCCTTCGCCGCGGGTCAGCGCCTCCGGCGCGGCGATGCCGCGGGCGCGCAGCCGGTCGCGGATGCCGGCCCAGAGCCGGTCGTTCGCCGCCTGCAGCGGCGGCAAGTCGTACATGCCCAGCGACGCGATCATCCCGCCTTCTCCGCCCGCTGCCGCGCCAGCGCCGACTCGCGGTCGTTCAGGCCGAGCAGCGGCGCCACCATGCGGATCACCTGCTCCTCGTCGGCATCCCGCACCCCGTCGGCCAGCGCCACCGACCACAGCGCCTCCAGCAGCCCCGCCCGGTCCTCCAGCGGCACCGCGTCCTTCAGCGCCCGGGTGAACCGCACCGTATCGGGAGCCTCGTTTTCCAGCTGCTCCGCCTCCACGCGCAGCGAGGCCGCCGCAAACGGCGACAGTGGGTATCGGGCCGCCAGCACCCGGTCGATGCGCGCCGCCTCCTCGTGGCCGTAGCTGCCGTCCGCCCGGCCCAACCGGACCAGCAGCGCGGCCAGCGCCAGCCGCGCCTCCGGGCCGGGCAAAGGAGCGGGGGGGCCGGCCAGGCGGCGCAGGAGGGCGTCGAACATGCACCCGGCATAATGGGTTTCGCGTGCAGCGCCAATCACCGGCGCACGACCACGTCCGAGGCGCTTCCCTCCCCCCGTGGGGGAGGGATGGGGAGGAGGGATGGCGAGGGGGGGCCGGCCGCAAGGGACGCGAGCGGTGCGCAGATTGCAGGCGCCCGTCCAGCGTTTACCGCCCGTTAACCTTGTGCCGCCACGCTGCGCCGGGTTCTGGGGGGCGGGATGGACTTCGACGCGCAGTTTGATGAGGCGCCCGCCGCCTACGCGCCACCCCTGGCCGACCGCGACCGGTTCGACTGGCTGCGCCTGATCCGCTCGCGCCGGGTCGGGCCGCAGACTTTCCACCGCCTGATGGGTACCCATGGAAGCGCCGCGGCCGCCCTCGCGGCCCTGCCGGGTATCGCCGCCGCGGCGGGCGCGGAAAACTACGCTCCCTGCCCGGAAGCGGTGGTCGAGGCCGAGATCACCGCGGCCCGCAAGGCCGGCGCCCGCATGCTCTGCCGGGGCGAAGCTGCCTATCCCGCCGCGCTGGCCGAGATCGCAGATGCCCCCCCGGTGCTGTGGCTGCGCGGCGATGCGGCCCACCTGTCGCGGCCCATGGTCGCGCTGGTCGGCGCGCGCAACGCCTCCTCCCTCGGCCTGCGCATGGCCCGCCGCCTGGCCGAGGGGCTGGCCGCCGCCGGCTTCACCGTCGTCTCCGGCCTCGCCCGCGGCATCGACGCCGAGGCGCACCGAGCGGCGCTGCCGGCCACGGTCGCGGTCTTGGCCGGCGGGGTCGACGTGATCTACCCGCCGGAGAACGCGGCCCTGGCTGCGGCCCTGATCGCCGACGGCGCGCTGCTGTCCGAACAGCCGCCGGGCCTCGAGCCCCAGGCCCGCCACTTCCCGCAGCGCAACCGCATCGTCTCGGGTCTCGCCCGCGCCGTGGTGGTGGTCGAGGCCGCGTCGCGTTCCGGCTCGCTCATCACCGCGCGGTCGGCGCTTGACCAGGGGCGCGAGGTCATGGCGGTGCCCGGCCACCCGTTCGACGCCCGCGCGGGGGGCTGCAACATGCTCCTGCGCGATGGCGCCACCCTGGTCCGCGGGCCGGAGGACGTGGTTGAGGCGCTGCGCGCAGGCCTCGCCGCGCCCGACCTGCCCAAGACGGCGGTCCCCGTCCGGGCGGTCACGGTGGTGCCTCCGGGCCCGCCCGCCCGCCTGACCCTGGGCGCGGCCGCGGCGCTGCACGGGCGGATTCTCGACCGCCTCGGCCCCAGCCCGCTGGCCGAGGACCAGCTGATCCGCGACCTCGGCCTGCCGGCCGCGGACGTCGCGCCCGAACTTGTGTCGCTGGAGATGGACGGCCGCATCGAGCGCCGCGCCGGTGGCCTGCTGGCCCGCGCCGACTGACCGCGGTGGCCGGGATGCTGAGCAAGCCGTCGGGCAGCCACAACATCCCGGACCGGCTGCGCGCCAAACGGCAGGCGCGTGAAGCGTCGGCCGCGCGTGCGG
>JANOGU010000198.1:0-4016 GCA_031406135.1 Rhodobacterales bacterium | reverse complement strand
CGGCCAGTGCGCCGACCTGATGGAGGCGCTGCAGGCCTGCTACCATGAGGTGATCCGCCATCACCCCGGGTTTCTGGGGGCGGCGCTGCACATGAACGACGCCAGACGCGGATCGCCAACTACTCCCGCTGGACCAGGCGGGAGGACTTCCTGGCGCTGTTGCGATCACCCGAGATGCGCGAGCGCAACCGCGGCTTCGCGGCGCTGTGCTCGCGCTTCGAGCCGGTGATGTATGAGGTGACGGAGGTGGTGGGGTAAGGCGTCACATGGTAGGGCATTCCTTTATCGAAATGAAATCATGATGTTGCGACGCAATTCTGGAAGTGCGGCGAGGTTGGCAGCGCTCTGGGCGGGGCTGACGGCTACCCGCCAATGCGTGAGCGGGACGGCATAGGCGCGCGTCGTGCATTCTCTGACCCTGGTCTTCCCCCTCGCCGAGGTCGTCTTCCTCACGCCGCCGAAGCGCGACGGGGTGCCGGACGCGGCGCAGGGCCTGGGTAGGCTTCTGGCCGGAGAGGGACCGCCGCTACCGGACTGGTTTCTGCCCGCCGTGCTGGCAGTCGCTGTCATCTCCTTTTTCTCGCTCGTCGTCCTTGGAATCGCGGCGTTGCGCCGTCCTGCCGCGGCAGCCGCCCCCGTCGCGCCACCGCGCTGGATTCTCGTGGACGGATCGAACGTGATGTACTGGAAGGACAACCGGCCGGACTGGCTGCCGTTGCGGCAGGTGGTGGGCCAGCTCGGTGGCCGCGGCTTCACTCCCGGCGTCGTGTTCGACGCCAATGCGGGCTACAAGCTGACCGGCGCCTACATGAACGACCGCGCGCTGGCCCGGGCGCTGGGCATTCCGGCGGCGCGGGTCCTGGTGGCGCCGAAGGGCACTCCGGCCGACGTCTATCTCCTTGAAACCGCCCGCGACCTGCAGGCCCCGGTGGTCACCAACGACCGCTACCGCGACTGGGCGGAGAGCTATCCGGAGATCGCAGAGGCGGGGTTTCTGGTGCGCGGGGGATTCCGGGAAGGGGAGGTGTGGATGGAGGACAAAGGGGAGGCGGACCCACAGGGGGGCGCGATGACGGGGCACGTGGGCGCGCAATGACGGCGCTCTCGCCGGCCGGCCAGGGCCGCGACGCCTACTCCGCGCGGCAGCCGCCCGCGCCAAAGGCCTTCAACGCCTGCTTGAACTCCAGGCCAAGCGGGTGCGGCTTGGCCAGCCGTTCGGCGGCGTCGGGGTTGGTGTAGGTCTTGGCCTGCGTGCAGAGGTCGTCCATCGTCCACTTGTGGCAGGTGGCGCAGGGCTTGTCCTTCCACACTTCATCCGGCAGCCCCTCGATCGGCGGGAACAGCGGCGAACCCTTGGCCAGCAACTCGGCGATGCTGCGCCCGGCCACGCCCTCGGGTCCCGAGGGGAGCGGGGTCGTGTAGGTGATGTCGGCGGGCGGCACGGCCAGCTCCGGTACCTCGGCCCCGGCGAATTCCAGCTCGAACCGCGCCGCCTCGGCGAAGGTTCCGTGCGGGTAGTTCTTCAGGTAGGTCTGGTAGTCCTCGACCCGGCCCGATTTCTGCGCCGCCTCGTAAAGCGCGATCTCCGTCGCGCTGGGCTCCTGCGCGAACGCTGCCGTGGCCAGCAGGGCGGCGGTCAGCAGGCTCCACAAGGCGTGCCGCACGCTGGCTATTCCCCCGCCGCGGCGAACTCGATGCGCCGGTTGCGCGCCCGCCCCTCGTCCGTGTCGTTGTCGGCCACGGGACGGCTTTCGCCGTAGCCCTCGGTGCGGAAGCGGTCGGGCGGGATGCCCTGTCCGGTCAGATACATCGCGACCGCTTCGGCCCTTGCCCGCGACAGCCGCTCGTTCGCGACGTCGGACCCCCGCGCGTCGGTGTGGCCCGCGACCACCACCGTCAGGAGGGGACAGCGCTGCACGATGTCGGTCAGCGCGACCAGCAGCGGTGTGCTGTCCTCGGTCAGCCGGGCGCTGCCGCTGGCGAAGTAGATGTTGCCGGTGCGGGAGAGAATCTCGAAGCGGCCCTTGCACGCCTCCTCGTCGAAGTTGCCCTCGGCCTCGAGCGCGGTGGTGGCGGGGTCCTCGGTCGTCGTGGTGTCCGGGGTCCCGGTCGTCGCGCCGTTGCGGGCGAAGACGAAGTCGAAGGTCACCCCGCCGGAGGGGATGATCTTGACGCTGGCCGCCTCTTCCAGCTTGCGGATGCCCTCGTCCAGCGCGAAGTCGGCGGTGCCGACGTTGATCACCGCGCTGGAGGCGACCGAGACGCGGTCGTCGGTCAGGAGCGTGACCACGACGTCGGCCTGGATGTCCTTCGACACCCCGTGCAGGCTCAGCGTGACCGTCATCGGCAGGGTCTTGCGGCGCACTTCGTCCAGGTCGGCGAGGTCGGCCGCAGCGAGGTTCGCGGTGATCACCGCCTCGGGGAACTTGAAGGTCTCGAAGAACAGGAACCGCATCCGCACGTTGCGCAGGTCGATCTTGGTGTCCACCGAGTCGAGCGCCACCCGCACCTCGACCGCACCGTCGGCGCCGATGCTGCCGGTGAGCGTGGCAAAGCCGGACTGCTCCGCCTTGGTCTCGTTCTTGACCGACTGGAACCGCAGGGCCGAGGCCGCGGGGTCGAGCGTCCAGCCCGGGGCGAGGGGATTGTCCTGGGCGGCGGCGGCAAGGGGGAGGGCGAGCAGGATCGCGAGCAGGACACGCAGCACCATGAGGGGCCTCCATTTCTGGCCGCAACGCGGGGCGGTCGGGGGAAGCATAGTCCCGGGGGGCGGGGGGGTGCAACGGGGATGGCAAGTGTGAACGGGGCGGCGGAGAGGGGCTGGTTTGGCGGCCTTCCGGGCGAGCGTCACACGGTGGTACATTTCTTTAAGTATTCTGGATCAATGGGTTGCCATGATTCGGTAGGGGTTTGTTAGGGAATGTGGCGAAGTTGACGGGGCGGGCGGTGGGGTAAGGAGCAGGGTGGTGGGGCGGCAAACAGGGCGCGTGCTTGCACGCAGCGCTGCGGTGCTGCGCCGCTAGCCTCGTTGCCGGCGGCGCGTCGCATGAAGCGCCGGTCGCCGCGCAGGTTGACGGGCCGGGAGGATTGGAACAGGCTCACCGGGCGGCGGAGACCGCCGTTTGGGGAGACAGCATCATGGGGATCGAGAGCATCCTGGTCATTCTGATCGTCGGCGCCGTGGCCGGCTGGCTGGCGGGGCAGATCGTGTCGGGCTACGGCTATGGGCTGGTCGGCAACATCGCGGTGGGGGTCGTCGGCGCCTTCATCGCCGGCTTCCTGCTGCCACGCGTCGGGCTGTCGCTCGGCGGCGGCTGGCTGGCCGCGATCATCCACGCCACCATCGGCGCGGTGGTGCTGCTGGCGCTGATCAAGGTGGTGAAGCGGGCTTAGGTAGGCCTGCAGCGCTGGTTCTGCGGCGGCCGCCCCGGCGACGGGGCGGCCTTTCTGTTGCGGCAGGCCGACCCGTCAGCGCCGCGAAGGATGCAGGATGTCGCGGACTTCGATGCCGTCCTGGGTGACGTGGTAGATGATGCGATATCGGTAGCGCCGCGTGATGTGGACGCGGGAGGCGGTGCCCGCGATGCGGCGACCGGTGCCCGGCGCCTCGGCAAGCAAGGTGCAGGTCCGTTCGATTTCCGCCAGAACGCGTTCCGCCGCAGCCGGATTGCGCGGACGCAGGAAGACGATCTGGTCTTCGAGGCTGTCAAGCGCGACGTCGGACAGGCGCCAGTCAGGCACGGCGGAACAGGGCCGCGACGCGCGCGGGGTCGGCTTCGACGAAGGGCTCCGCGTCCAGCCGCCGGATGTGGGCCAGTTCCTCCGCCGTGAAGTGGGGGTCGTCGTCGCGGTTCTCGACGAAGGCCTCGATCAGGTCGGCCAGCGCGTCCTGGTCCTCGGGGGCGAGGCGGGACTCGGCGTCGGTCAGGAGGGTGTGGAGGCGGGCGTTCATTGCGGGAGGGTAGCAGTGGGTGGGGGAGAGGGGCAAGGAAGGTGGGCGCTCAGCGTGGGGTGGA
>JANOGU010000160.1:0-3196 GCA_031406135.1 Rhodobacterales bacterium | reverse complement strand
GGGGTGGCGCTGATGGGGCTGGCGCGGGGTTCCTACACGTTCACCGCGCATCTGAAATGGACCTGGGCCATCGCGGCGGGCTATCTGGCCGCCATCGGCGTGCATCTGCTGCTGAACGCCGACAAGTTCTGACCGGCGCGTCGCGGAATGCCAGCCGGCCCGGCGCGTGACAGCAGCCCCGCGCCGGACCTGCAAGGCCCGGGGACGCCGGTCAGCCGTGGCTGTGGCCGTGGCCGGCCTTGGCGTAGTCGATCATGCCTTGGAAATCGATGACCACGGCCGGCTCGTCGCCGACAGTCCAGGCATCGTGGCCACTGGGCAAAAACGAGACGTCGCCGGGCTTGCAGTCGAATTCCGACCCGTCGTCCATCTTCACCCGCAACACCCCGGACACATGGTACTGAAAATGCGGCGCCTCGCAGCTGCTGGTCTTGACCAGCGGCTGCACCGACGTGGCCCAGCGCCAGCCCGGCTCGAACACCCCCCGCCCGACGGTCGCACCGCCGACCTGGATCAGCTCCAGCCGGCCTTTCGGGAATTCGCGCACTTCGTGCGGCACCCCGAAACCCTTCACTTCCGCCCGTTCGATGATCTCGCTCTGCATCTCTGTCGTCCTTTCCTGATGATACGGCCTCTGGCCAGTGGAGGAAGGCCGCGACCCTCCGGGGCACCGCCACGCGGCGCCCTTGTTCTGTCGGTTTCCGCAAGCCGGCCCGGCCGGCGCGACGTCACTCGTCCCAGGCCTGCACGACGGTCTGCTCGACGATCAGGCCGGCCTCCAGACGGATGAGCGAGATGCAAAAAACCTTTGCGCCGTTGGGGTAGGTGCAGGCCTGGGTGAAGGCCATCCGGTCGCCGTCGACCATCGTCACGTCCACGCGATGGGTCATCGTCCGGCTGCAGATGTCGTCCCAGAAAGAACCGATCGCTCCGCGCCCCTTGACCTCCCGCGGTTTGCTCGGGGGGTTGTTGCTGTCAATGATGCGGGTGACGGCACCATCGGCATAGAAGCTGGCGAGCATGCGCCCGTCCCTGCCCTCGATGGCGCGCTTGATCGCCTCGCCGGTCACCGGGTTGATGGTTGTGGGCATTCTGTCCTCCCTGGCGTCAGCCGGCCGCATCCTGGGCTGGTCGATTGCGCCAACCTTACCGCGCCGCCGCCGGCTCCGCTTCGCCCGGAAGCGCCATCCGGCGCATGGCCCGAACGGGCCAGACCGTCACGGCCGGGTCTGCCGCGCGGCGAGCGCCGCGACCGCGGCCCGGCCGGGCAGGCCGAGCTTCAGCAGGATGTTGGCCACATGCCGCTTCACGGTATGCTCGCTGAGCCCGAGTTGCACGGCAATGCCGGCATTGCTCAGCCCGTCCGCGAGCAGCGCCAGCACTTCCGCTTCCCGCGGGCTGAGGACATCAAGGTCCGGGGCGCGGCCGCCGGTCCGCGTCACCGGCTCCAGGTGCCGCTCTCCCGTCAGCGCGAAAACCGCCAGCGGCTGGCCCCGGTCCTCGCGCGGCAGCACCCCGTGGGGCGCGACCTGCAGACCGGACCCGGTGGCAAGCTCGCAGGCAAGATCGGACAAGAGGATTGCCGGCTGGCGCGCGGAAAGCGCGATCCGGGCCGCCGTCTCGTGGACCGGACCCGGCAGCGACCCGTGGGACAGATCGACTTCCCCGGCGTGGATGCCCTGGGCCAGCGCCAGGCCCAGCGATGCGGCGCTGTCCGCCAGTCCGAGCGCCGCACGGACGGCGCGCGATACGCCGCTGAAACTGACATCGAGCCGGTCCGCTGTCGCCCAGCGTGCGCGCGCCTCATGGCGGTCAACCAGCTTCCCCGCCGCCTCCCTGAAGATATCGATGCGCTCGTCGATGTGCCGTCGATCGGTTCGTGCGCCGCTGCCCGGGGGCAGACCCATGATCCGCACCGTCAGGGCAGCGGCAAGCGCGCGTCCCGTCGACGCCGCGGGTCTCTGGCCGGTGAGGAATTCCTCGATCAGGTCTGCCGCCTCGTCCACGTCGCCGGCCCAGAGCAGGTGATCGCGGCCGGACAGCAGCGCGAAGCTGGCATTGGCGATGGCCCGGGCCAGCTGCCTGCCGCAGGACGGATCGACATGCCCGTCGGCGGCGCGGTGCAACACCAGCGTCGGGACGGCAAGCCCGCGCAGGGCGTCGCCAGCGTCGCGTTCGGTGAGACGGCGCGCCAGCGAGACGGCAGACGGCGGAGTGGCCGAGTGCCGTTCCAGACGGCCCCACCATTCGGCAAAGCCGCGCTCCTCCGCACGGCCCGCGGCCATTCTGGACAGCGTCGCGCCGCGACCCCAGGCGGAACCGACCGCGTCGATGAAGCCGTGCCGCCGCTTGGCATCCGGCGGGGCGGCGCTGCCGCCGCAAAGGATCAGCGCGCGCACCCGCGCCGGCGCGGCGGCGGCGAAGCGGACCGCTTCAGGCACCCCGTCCGAAAGCGCGAGCAGCGCCGCGCGTCCGCACCCGGCCGCGTCCAGGACGGCGCGCAGGTCATCGACCCGGCTGGTCAGGTCGTCCGGGGCTGGCGCAATGGCGCGGTCGCTCAGACCCATGCCGCGCCGGTCAAACAGGATCAGCCTGGCAAAGCCAGCCAGCCGCTTCACCAGATGCCGATAGCCGGGATCCTCCCACAGGATCTCGAGGTTCGAGGGGAAGGCGGAGATCAGGACCAGGTCGAGCGCGCCCTGCCCGACGATGTGATAGGCGATCGCGGCGTCTCCGCTCGTGGCGTAGCGCACCAGTCCCTTGTGCTCTGCTTCCCCCCGCATGACGCGATGCTAGCAGAGAAATCCGCCGCCCGGCACAACAAGGCGCCGGCGTCGGGCGGCAGCGCCGCAACCGGCGCCTCGGCCATGGCCCGTGCTCGCCGCGGACCGCCCGGTCATGCCCGGGATGATGCCGGCGGCGATGAAGTTCGACCTCACGATGTGCCAAGGCTGAGCCCCGATTGCCGGGGCAGCGTTTGTCGGGACGGATGCCCGACGGATGCCCGACGGATGTCCGACAGATGTCTTGCCCCGGATCGACGGCCGGAATGCGATCTAGCTGTGGAACCTCAACAGGTTGTCCATCGGTAACGCGAGACGGCTGATGGGTGGCTTGGAGTTTAGACTGCCGTGCGGGCGGTGCCAATTGTACATGTGGGTCCATTCCGGGAGGTGGGATTTGCGCTGATCCGAGG
>JANOGU010000158.1:0-18676 GCA_031406135.1 Rhodobacterales bacterium | reverse complement strand
GGGGCCGCGGGTCCGGGTTCTCCGGCCGCCGGCGGCGTCACCCCTGCGTCGGCCCCGGCCCGTGGGCCCGGCACGCGACGACCTGTCGCTGATGTAGGGCCGGAACCGATGCGCTTCTATGCCCTGGCCGTCTACCTCTTCCTTTACACGCCCATCGCGATCATCGCGGTGTTCTCGTTCAATGCGGGCCGGCATGCGAGCCAGATGCAGGGGTTCTCGGCGCAATGGTACGGCAAGGCGCTGTCGAACCCGTTCGTGATGGACGCGCTGCGGACCAGCCTGACGGTGGCTTTGCTGTCCGCCATCCTCGCCACCCTGGCCGGGACGCTCGCGGCGCTGGCGCTGCAGAACCTCCGCGGGCGGCTGCGCGTCGCCTTCGACGCCGCGATCTACGTGGCCGTCATGGTGCCCGGAATCGTCATCGGGATCGCCACGCTGATCGCGCTGGTGACCCTCTTCGGTGTCCTGAACCCGGCGCTTGTCGCGCTGTGGCCGGGCAACGAGGCCCCGCAGTTCCGTTTGGGCACCGGCTCGCTGGTGCTTGCGCACGGTCTTTTCGCCATGGCGCTGGTCGTCATCGTCCTGCGAGCGCGCATCGCCGGTATGGATCGCAGCCTGATTGAGGCGTCCGCGGATCTCGGCGCCACACCCTGGGGCACTTTCGTGCAAGTCACGCTGCCCCAGCTCTTCCCCGGCATTCTTGCGGGGTTCCTGCTGTCGTTCACCTTCAGCTTCGACGATTTCATCGTCGCCTTCTTTGTCGCGGGCTCGCAGACAACTCTGCCGATTTACGTCTTTTCGTCGATTCGCCGTGGGGTTACGCCGGAGATCAATGCGATCGGCACGATGGTGCTGGCGGTGTCGCTGACCCTGCTGGTCACGGCTCAGGCCCTGCTGCAGCGGCGGCGATCTGGATGAGGGAGAGCGGGCGCCGCTGGATCGCCAGTTGCGCGAGTCGATTCCGATGGGGCGGCGGGGCAGAGCGGAGGAGATTGCCGAGAGCATCCTGTTCCTCGCCTCGGACCGCTCGGCCTTCATGACCGGCCACGCGCTGGTGGTGGATGCAGCGGAGAGCCTTTGACGTGGACTCCGGAGCGGGGCCGACGGGTTCATTGACGACGCTCCTGCCCGCCTGCAATGTCGGCCGTATCGGACCTCGGAGGAGGCGGACATGGGTTTGCGCCAACTGCTCGGCCTGCCGCCGAAAAACAAGAAGCCGGTGGCGCCGCAGGCTCCGGTCGAGGACAAGGGCGCCTGGACCAAGGTCGAGCAGCAGTACCAGACACTGATCAAGGATCCGCGCTATTCCGGCCTGCCGGAGCGCCTGAAAAAGCCCCTGGGCGTCGCCTGGACCAACGCCAGCATGCTGGCGTTGCACGGCAAATTCAACGAGGCGAAGGAGGTGTTGCAGCCGGCGCTGGGGATCGCCGCCAACAGCGCGGTCGCCGGAGCCAAGGCGCCGCAGGTGTTCGCCGAGGCGGCGAAGCGGGCGTCCGGACTGCTCGATGCCATGGCGCTTCTGGGCGTGCCGGCCGACCACGTCAAGGCGATGCGCGGCGAGTTTGCGACCGCGAAGCAGGACGAGAAGACCGACATCATCGCCGCTGCCGAGGCGATGGCGGCCTTTGCCGAAAAGCTGCGGACCGATCCGCAGGTCATCGCTGCCAAGGCGGCGCGCGACAAGGTCCTGTCCGAGCGTCCGGGACTGGAGAAGGAAATCGAGGCGGCGCTGACGACGCCGCCGGAAACCGAGGTGGCGGCGCGCGCCCTGCGCCAGTTGGCCAACGCCGCCGGCCTGATCGGGGCCTGCACCGGCAGGCTCGACTACATCGGGGCAGTCAAGCAGATGGAGATCTGCCGCAAGGCGATCGCCGAGCTTGCGATCGAGGCCAAGGCCATCGCCGAGGCTGTCAAGCTGCGCGACGAGGTGGTGAAGGCACGCGCGAAGCTTGACGCCAAGGTCAACGCGGCGCGGGTCATCTACGGACCGACGCCGGAATCCGAGGCCGTCGTCGCGGCCTTCAAGGCGGTGGACGACGGCTATTATCAGGCAATCAAGCAGAAGGACTACGAGCGCGCCGCGATGGAGGTGAAACGCCTCGGCCCTGCCGCCGACCGGGTGATCGAGCTCAAGGCGCTGTGCGACGAGGACGTCCGCAAGCGCGAGGAGCGCAACGCCCTGCGCAAGGAGTTGCGCGGGCTGTTCGGACAGAAGAATGCGACGCCGGCCGTGACCCAGGCGATGGTCGAGATCGAGACCAAGCTGAACACCGAGGTCGCCCTGTTCGACAAGGCGATGGGCGCGGCCGAGCACGAGACTGCGATGGCGAAGGGCAACCTCCTGAAATCGCTGTTCAAGGACTACTTCAAGGCAGCCGGCGAAGCCGCCGGCCCGCTGCAGAAGCGCACCGAGGCGCTGGACGCATGGAACAAGTCCGTCAAGGCCCGTGCCGACGCGCTGTCGTCGCTGGCGCCGAAGGCGAAGCCGTTCAAGGACGCGGTCGACAAGGCGAATGACGTGCGCAACGAATTTGCCAACCTCTTCACCGCCAAGGATTTCGACAAGGCGGCGGAGGTGCTGAAGCGGCTGGTGCAGGCGCTCGACGAGGTGGATCGCCTGGCAAAGCTCGACGACCAGATGGTCAAAGACCGCAAGGAGGCGCTTGACGCGTTCAACGCCATCAAGTCGCGGGTCATCGCGATCCAGGGCGCCAAGATCGCGACGCCCGAGTTCCGGACCGAGCGCGGCGAGGTCGACAAGCTTATGGCCGAGGTGCGGACCCTCGGCGAATCCTGTTCGCCGGGCGGCAAGGACAAGGTGGCGGAGCTTGAGAAGGCCGTCGAGGCGGCGGAGAAGCTGAAGGGCGCGAACGACGGCAAGGTCGACACGAAGCGGCAGGAAACGCTCGACATCCTGCGTCCCGGGTTCACCGAGGTTACCAAGGCGATCAGCGGCATGGTGCCGTTCCTGCCGTATTCCAAGGCCCTGTCGGACCAGCTCGGCACCGAGAAGGACCGCATCAACGAGCTGTTCAAGAAGGGCCAGTACGATGAAGCGCTGGAGGCCTTTGCAATTCTCAAGGGCCGGCTGAAGGAGGCGAAGGAAGGCGAGGCCGGCTGGCAGAAGGCCGCCGACGAGAGCCGCGACGACGTCACGTCACGGCGCAATGCAATCGACGCGGACTTCAAGCGCCTGGCTGCGCTGGAGAAGATCACGCCGCAATTCACCACGCTGATCGAGGCGATGGTCAATGCCGAAAAGGCTTTCGGCGTGCCCTTCAAGGCCAGCAAGTGGCCCGACGCAGCCAAGCTGATCGGCGGTCTGGAACAGGCGGTTGCAGGTCTCAAGGCGCAGGAGGGGGCCTACAATACGCAGAAGGCCGACCTTGACGCCTGCAAGCAGGCGGAGACGCGGTCCAAGGCCAAGGTCGCGACTGCGGTGACCATCGCGGTGACGCTGCTGGCCACGCAGGACATCCAGGGCCGCCTGAAGACCCAGCAGGCGATCTACACCCGCACCATGCCGGCCTTTGACTTCAAGACGGCGCGGGCCGCCTGGACCGAGGCGGAGCGCCTGCTGACGCTCTGGGACGCCGCGCTTCCCGGCGACCAGGCCGCCGCCCCGCCGGAAATCAACGAGATCAACAAGCGCTGGGGCAAGTTGAAGCCCGATTACGACATCGCCTATTCGATCACGGCGGTGCCGAAGACGCTGGCGCCGCCGATCGGCGCGCTGCGCAAGGCCAACAGCGCCTTCTTCGCAGCGTACAATGCGCGCGACTGGACGGCCGCCCTCGATCTGATCGGCAAGCTCGAGGCGGCGGTGGCGGCGCTGGCGCCGCACAAGGACGAGAACGACAACGCGCGCCTTGCGGCGCAGGGTCCTGCCGCCGATGCGCTGGACGAGTTGAAGAAGACCAGCGTGGACGACCTGAAGAAGAAGCCGATGAAGGAGCGGCTGGAGCTGCTCGACCAGCTGCGCGGCGAGGGCCGGCAACTGACCGACGAGGAGCGCAAGGCGCAGCGCCAGCTCTATGCCTCGCTCGACTACGACCCCGACTTCAAGAAGCAGGACGAATCCCGTCGGGGGCTGCTGATCGAGGAGATGGGCGACGACGACGAGGTCCGCGCCGCGCGCAAGGGCTGGGCCGGCAAATCGGTCGACGACCGGATGAAGGTACTGATGAAGGTGCTGACGGCCGAGTGCCGGATCTACAACGTGCCGGCCCCGGAAGTGCGCCTGTTCAACGTCCCGCCCGGGGACGAGGGCTTTTTCAGCAACAGCAACGGCACGCTGAACCTCAATACCCATCCCGAAAGCGGGTTCTCGGATTTCAAGGAAGCGTTGGACACGGTGCTGCACGAAAACATGCACAACCTGCAGCACGTGATGACGATCCGGCTGGAGGAGGGGATCATCGTGCCCGGCGATGCCGACTTCATGCAGGCGGTGATTTTCGCGGCGAACTTCGCGCCCTTCGGCTATGTGCCGCCGGCCGAGAACAAGAAGGTCGAGGCCGACGAGCCCTTGAAGGATTCCTACGAGAAGCAGCCGGTCGAGATGCACGCCTGGGACACCGGCGACGGCGTCTCGAAGGGCATTATCGCCTTGGGCGAAAAGCCCAAGAAGGGCGTTTCGCTCTGATCATGGAAGGATGACCGATGACACCGACCGCCGCCCTCCGGCTCGTCTTCCACTTCGACGATGGCGACACGAGCGATCTTGCGCTCGGCACCATCGACGCCAATGGCATCATCGCGGTGGGGAAGGTTGCCGATGGCCAGGAGGACCGCGTCGCCATGCTGGTGGAGGAGTTGAACGCCTCCGAGACCGTGTTCGTGCGCAGTGGTTCCGACAATCCCGACGCGGTGCCCGGAACGATGAAGAAGACCGCGGTCCTGCGCGGCATGCCGGGCTTCATCGATGCGCTGGTCGAGACGGCGCGGCGGTTTTATGGCGTGGAACTGCGCTTCGACCGGGCTGAACTCGGCGGCGGCATCGCCGCCGCGCCGCCCGCGCAATTCGCCGGCGCCGCGAATGACGGGGCTTTCGACCTGGAGCCGCTGCCCGCCGGTTCGGGGGTCGAGGACAGCTGATCCCGCGGCACGGTCCGCAGTGCGGCGCTCACCCCAGGGCCGCGCTGATTTCTGCCAGCTTGGCGCGCAGGGGGGCGGCCACCGAAAGCTCGGGCACGAACTCATTGCCGTCCAGCGCCGCAAGGATCGGGTCCTTGTCCACCATTGCGGAGAAGCCGGAGATCGTGCCCCTGACCCTCTCGGCCAACGGCCCGCGCGCCTCTGCCGGGGCGTTCAGCACCGCGTCAAGCTCGTCCTGCAGGCGCGCATCGATCTGGGCGACAAGCCGGTCCAGCCGGCCGAGGGCCGCCCGGACGGCGTCGCCGGCTTCGGGCATGTCGGCGTAGTCATCGGCAATGGCCGTCTTGAGCCGCTCGATGCCCGAAATGCCCTGCAGCCGCGTGTTGGCCCATTCGAGCCGCGCCTTGCCCAGCTTGACCACCGAGACGCCGCCCGATCCGCCCTGCGGCTGGCCCGCGCCCGAGGCGCCCAGCTTTCCGAGCACCGCCACGATCTGCTCGATCCGGGTCTTCGCCTCGGCCTCGTTGCCATCGGCGGCGCCCTTGCGCACGGCGGTCACAAGCTGAAGCAGGATCTCGCGCGCCGAGGGGCTGGCCGCGATGGCGGCCTGAACCGCGGGGAGGAGCTTTTTCAGCGCCGCGTCGAAGCGCGCGATCACCGCCGCATTCTCGGCCTCCGGCGGGACGGGCGGCGCCTCGGGCACAACCTCGGACCCGCCGTCCGGACCGTCTTCGTCGGCATCGCCGGATTCGAGCATCAGTCCGGCCGGGTCCAGCAGGATGACCTTGAGCTTGATCCCGACCACCTTCTTGAAGAAGACGCTGAGCTTCTTCGCGGTGCCCGCTGGCGCGTCTCCCAGGCAGGTCAGCTTGGCCTCGGTGCCTTCGATAACCAGGCTGCCGCCGACCGTCTTGGTCGTCCCGCCCTCCTTCTTGGCCTCCCGCTCCAGGACATCCGGAGACTTTTTCCGATGGGCATTGAAGACGGTATCCTCGGGCTTGCTTCCCAGACAGACCCCGAAGTTGATCGGACCCTGCCGAGCCTTCATGATCAGGGACTTCAGGTCACCGCCGTCGTCATCGTCCTTGGCCATTGCTTCCGCTCCGCAGGGGGTTCGTCCCAAAGCCATGCTGCCGCCAGGCCGGGGTTGTGGCAAGGGGGTTGTCCGCTCCCCGCGTCGGCGTCCGCCGCCGGGCCCTGCGCGGTCCGCGCCGGACGCCTGTTCACGACAGAGACGGGGGGCGCACCGACAGCGACACCGGCCTGCGCAGGGCCGGAGCCGGCTGGCCGCCCATTTCCAGCCACCTCTTTCAGCGTGGCACCGCCCTGCGGCGTGACGGCCACTCCGGCCTCAATGCCGGAGCCAAGGCCGACGTGGAACTGGATGTCGAGGCATCGCGCGCCGGGCCTTCTGCCGCTGGGATGACCGCGACCCTGACGGTGGTCCGGACGCCCTGGCTGACCGGCCATCACCGCCAGGCCGGCTGTGCAACCGCATCGCCGATGCCATCCGGGACCAGATCGTCGGGATGGCGCGGGAGCGGTCCGGGCCGGGCCCGCGGGAGCAGGCCACTGGCGGCCACTGGCTGCGATCAGGCCCAGGTTTCCGGCCCGCGTCCGGGACAGGCCCCGGGCTGCGCAGCGACACTGGCCCCCCGGCTACACCGCGGCCGGGCTGGCGCAGTGGATCGGGACCCAAGGCATGCGCCATCTGCGCGGCGCCCCGCCGCATCCTCGGACCCGGGGGCAAGACCGGGCCTTGGCCCCAGACCCCGAAGACCCGCATTCCGCTCGCAAACCACGTCCTGCCCGGCGATCCCGAACGCCGGATCGAGGCCTTCGCCGAGCCCTGCAATCACCGCCGCGACCAGCAGAGCCGCGACAACGTCACCCCGGCCGAGGGCTCCTCCGGCCGCGCCGAGGCCATCATCAGACAGCGTGAAGGGATCAAGCGACCGACCATCGGGCATCGCCGCCCGCAGCACCGCAAACCCGCCGCCTGACATCAACCCAAAGACGAGCCACACACGCCGCTGATCCGCGATCCAATCCGAGCCAAATGAGCCGAAGACGGACTGGGGGAGCGCAAGACTTGACGTGCGGCTGATCCCGCCCGCTTGGGTGAAGCCTCACGTGAAGCGTCAATAGAATGACGGTGAGGAGGACCGTGGCTGCAGTGCGGCCGCGCAAGCCGACGAACGATGCCGAGGCGTGTCTCGCGAGGCGGTGACGCGGCCCTCGCCGCCAGCGTTCCCGATCCCTCCGTCTTCGGGCCTGGCCGTCAGTTCGCGGCCCGGTTCGGGCTCGTGCCGCGACAGAA
This sequence comes from Rhodobacterales bacterium, assembly GCA_031406135.1. Lineage (GTDB taxonomy): Bacteria > Pseudomonadota > Alphaproteobacteria > Rhodobacterales > Rhodobacteraceae > JANOGU01. The sequence continues at coordinate 11,259 of JANOGU010000158.1, read as the reverse complement.
CTCGTCGGGCGGCAAGGAGCAGTTGCGGCGAGTGTCGAAAATGGGAAACGGCTATCTGCGCCGATTGCTCGTCGTTGGCGCGACTTCGGTGACACGGCGCGCGGAGACCAGCCACACCCGCATCGGGGCCTGGGTCAGAGCCCAGCTTGAACGCAAACCAACGCGGCTGGTAACCGTGGCCATCGCCAACAAGAACCGCCTGCACGGCACGGGTGCTGCTCGTGAAAGGAGAGCGCTACAGGGCCGCACCGGCAATCTGAACGAAGGACGACATGGCGGCGCTCCAACGGCACCGCGACGAGATGCAAGGGCAGAAGAGATTGATGATGATCGTACGGAACCGCTGCCGGGACACCCCGAGGTGCTGCCAGGGCGTCAAAGCTCGATCATCTGATCTGGACCCGGAATGCGGACTTCATCAGGGCAAGCGGTCAGACCCACCGCGCACAAAGGCGGGACACATGACCGCATCCCGCAACGATCATTCTCAGTTCAAATCAACCCTTGCGCAAACGGAGCCGCCCACACATGACACCACCCTCAACACAAGTCCGCCTGCTCTGCTCCCGCCGAAGGTGCACAGCGGTCCCCAGAGCAAAGGCCTACGCGGCGAAGCCACTGATGCCGAGAACGCCCGCCGCCGCCAGAAAGATCGAAACCGCCATTGGCACGTGACCGACCGTGCGAAAGCTCTCCCACGCCTGAAGCGCCGCCAGCCGAGAGCGTTGCAGGACGAGCATTGTCAGGCTGCTGGCCAGGAGCGCGGCCGAAAATATCAGGAGAAAGGCCGGCACCTCGGCGGAGGGAACAAACAGCAGCGTGGCGGCCATCAGTTTGACGTCGCCACCGCCCAGGAAGCCGAACGAAAACAGGCTGAACCCGATGCCGAACGCAATCGCCGCCACGGCCAGTCGCGCCTGAAGCTCCTGCATGGAAAGGAGCAGCGGTGCGGCGGCCAGGAACAGGAGGATCATCAGAATCACGTGGGCATTCGGAATTCTGAGCCGGTGGAGATCGCTCATCGCGCTTGCGGCCAGTATCCCGCAGGCCAGGACCAGCGCAATCTGATCCCCGCCGTTCATCTCACGCGGACCCGGTCCCGCGGCATCGAGCCGGCCGCGTTTCGAGACGAAACCAGAAGATACACGAGTTCGCTGAGGCTGGACGAATGCGTCTTAGCGTAAAGACTGCTCAGATGCGTGCGCAGCGTAGACTCCTGAATCTTCAGGGATGACTTCACTTCACCGATCTGCAGGCCGTGGCTGAGCATCAGGCCGACCCGATACTCGGACCGGCTCAGCCGCGCCGGGTTCTCCGGGCTCAGGATCGGCGCCTGGATTTCGGCCTCGCGCCGCGTCGCGGATTTCTGCAGAATCGATTCGGTAAACAGCCCCTTGCTTCGCCCGCGCCACGTCGAAGATACGACCGGCGCGAGGCTGTTGAGCAGAAGATGGTGATAGTTGCGGAGCTTGTCGGTGAAATGAAACTCCATCGTGTCGGCGAACCGGTCGTTGGCGTCGAGAGGCACCACGGCAAGCTCACGCATCGAGCGCATCGCGTGGAAGTCGGACAGATCGCTCGAAAACTCGTCGACCATCGACCGGAACCAGATGCTCCCCGGCCGCGACGCATCGAGAACCGGCCCCAGCATCGCCCGGGCAAATCCGCGATAAAGACGGCCGCCGCGAACGTCCGCATGGGCGCGGTCCCAGATGATCGGCTGACCGTCGGCCCGGTCACCCTTTGCATAGCGGACGAGGGCCAGGGCTTCGACGCCGGCGCCAAGGCCCAACGCTTCCAGGCCCCTCAGAAGGGGGGCTCTACCGTGCAGGCACTGGCACCACTGCGCTACAGCGCCAATCAAGCCGCATTCAGCGAGCAGAACCTCTGCGGAGCCAGAAGATCCATGGTCGGTTAACGACATGCTATCAAACTGCCGGAACTAGCCTTTGCACACCCGGGTCAAGTCTAGCTGAATAATAGATTAAAGCCATCATCGATTGCGCGATCAGTCTGTCATCGAACTCAACTGAAATCTCTATCCTAAGTTGCGCGCCGCGGGGGTCTGGGAGCGCTTGCGCATCGGTCCGGCCTACTCGCCGGCCGAGAGCCGGATGGTCAGAACTGCCGCATGTAGCGGATGATAACGGGGCCGATGGTCAGAAGCACAAGGGCAGGAAGCATCAGCGAAGCCATCACGCCGGACATTTTCACCGGCAGCTTGTTGGCCATTTCCTGCGCGCGCAGTTCGCGAGTCTGCCGAAGCTCCTCCGAGTAGGTGGTCATGGCCTGCGACATGCTCGTGCCGAACAGCAGCGACTGATGCACTACATTGGCGAAGGACCGGAATGTCTCCAGCCCGACGAGCTCCGACATGTCCCGCATGGCCTCTTCCCGCGGACGCCCGGCCTGCACCTGCAACTGGACCCGGAGAAATTCGGCGGCGATTTCGGGGGCGGAGCGACGAATCTCGTTCGAGACCCGGACCATCGCGGCATCGAAACCAAGCCCGGCCTCGACGGAAATCTGAAGCAGATCCAACGCATTGGGGAAGCTTTCCTCGATGCGGAGCTGGCGTGCCCTTGCCTTGTCCTCCAGCCACCGGTGCGGCACGTAATAGCCGATGGCCAGCAGGAACGAGAGAACCTGCACATTCCCCAACGCGCTGCGGCCCACGATCCAGCCGGCGACCGCCTCGGGCAGCGGCGACGCGGGAAGACGCGCCACCGTCAGCGCCAGCAGATACAGACCGGGAAGGCCGAGCGCGAGCGCGATCCGGACCAGCGTGTAGACCAGGACGGCGTCGGCACGCACAGCCCCTGCCTGCCTCAACTTCCTTTCCAGCGCGGTCCGTTTTTTCTTCTCGCCGGGCACGAAGGCCTTCATGAGGCGCCCGGGCTCCCGCGAGGCCGGGATCAGCAGCGCCCGGTCGAGGCGATCCCGGGACCGGCTGTCGGACAGCGCGCTCAGCCGCATGATCGCACGGTCGGGACGACGCAGCGCGGATTGCAGCGCCAGCAGCACCAGCAGGACGCTCAGTCCGATCCCGGCGGCCACGAGGCTGTCAACGGTCACGCCCAGGCGAATCGACAAGGTTTCCAAAAATCCGAGCACATCGGTCTCCGCAGTGTCAGACGTGAAAGTTCACCAGGCGGTTCATCACCACGGCATTCAGGACGGTCAGGAAGACAACGGTTACCGCCATCGGGATGAACAGAGGGTCGTCCATGACGCCGCCGAAATATTCTGGCGCGGTCAGCGTGGTGAAGCCGAACATCATCACCGGCACGACGGACAGGAAGACGGCGGTGAGCCTGCCTTCGGCCGAGATCGCATGGACTTTCCGGCGCAGCATGATGCGGTTGCGAATCACCTTGGACAGCACGTCGATCATCCGCGCCAGGTCGCTGCCGGTGCCGTGCTGAATGCCGATGGACGACGACAGGTAATGGACGTCCTCGATGTCGACGCGCTCGGCAAAGTCCTGGAAGGCATCCGGAAGGTTCTCGCCATAGTTGACCTGGTCGAAGACCAGGCCGAATTCGCTGCCGACGGGATCTGGCATCTGCTGCGCCACCGCGCCGATCGAGGCATTCAGCGGGTGGCCGACCCGTAGCCCGCGGGCCAGGAGGTCCAGCGCATCGGGAAGCTGCGCGATAAGCGTCTTCCGCTGCGCGCTGATGCGGATGCGCAGTGCGGCCAGGGGAAGGCCGATGCCGGCGACCAGCGCCGCGGCGATGGCCATCCATACCGGAAATCGCAAGGCGAGGACCGCGAACACCAACACGGTCGCAACGAGGCAGAGCCCCGCGAACCGCGCCGGCGCCATTGAAACCCGGGCGCGGCGAAGTTTCAGCGGCAGGCCCCCGAACAGCGGGAGCCATGCCAACGACCCCGCGCGCGCGGTCGGCCTAAGCAGGGCAAGCCGCTCCTCGATGCTGCGCCCGTCCTGGATCATCCGCATCCGGCGCGAGGTTACCTCCGTTGCCGTCTCTCTGCGGCTGAGAACGTTGCGAAGCGCTGACAGCGAGACCAGCACCCCCACACCGACGCCGAGGCAGATCAGGTAGAGAAGGGTCTCTTCGGTGAGGAACGATGTGTCCATCACGACCTCCGCACGAGGAAGTCGGACGGATCAATCTGCACGCCGGCCAACTGCAGGGCCTCGGTGCACTGCGGCCGGATTCCCGTTGCCAGGAACTCGCCGATCACATGCCCGTCGGCGTCCTTGCCGAGTTTGCGGAAGACGAAAATCTCCTGCATCGTGATGACGTTGCCCTCGATGCCGGTGATCTCGCTGATGGAGATCAGACGCCGGCGCCCGTCCGCAAGCCGGGCCGCCTGAACCACGATCTGCACGCCGGAGGCGATCTGAGCGCGGATCGCGGCCAGCGGCAGGTCCATGCCGACCATCGTCACCATCTGCTCGACCCGGCTGATCGCGTCGCGGGCCGAGTTGGCGTGCACCGTCGTCATGCTGCCGTCGTGGCCGGTGTTCATCGCCTGCAGCATGTCGAAGGCTTCGGCCCCGCGCACTTCACCCACGATGATCCGGTCCGGCCGCATCCGCAGCGCGTTGCGCACCAGGTCGCGCTGGGCGATGGCGCCCTGGCCATTGGGGTTGGACGGCCGCGTTTCCAGCCGCACGACATGCGTCTGCTGCAACTGCAGCTCGGCCGCGTCCTCGATGGTGACGATGCGCGCGCGGTCGTCGATCGCGGCCGAGATGGCGTTGAGCAACGTGGTCTTCCCCGAGCCGGTCCCGCCCGAGATCAGGATGTTCATCCGCGCCTCGACCAGGGCGCGCAGGAAGCGTGCGGCTTCCGACGACATCGTGCCGATCTCCACGAGCCGCTCGAGCGTCAGCGGCTTGCGCGAGAACTTGCGGATCGACAGGCTCGGACCGTCGATCGCGCAGGGCCTGATGATGGCGTTCACGCGGCTGCCGTCCTCAAGGCGCGCATCGACCAGCGGATTGCTTTCGTCCACCCTGCGGCCCACGCGCGAGACGATCTTTTCGATGATCCGCAGCAGGTGGCGCTCGTCGCGGAACCGCGCCCGGGACCGTTCCAGGATGCCGTTGCGTTCCACATAGACGTTGCGGTGGCCGTTCACGAGGACGTCGTTCACCGTCGGATCGGCCATCAGGGGTTCGAGCGGGCCGAGGCCCAACACCTCGTCCATCAGTTCTGTGACCAGCTGCTTGAACTCCTCGGCGCGCATCGGCGTGCTGCTTTCGCGCAGCGCGTCGTTGACCAGCGTGGAGACTTCGCGCCGCAGCTCGTCCAGATCGACCTTTTCGATCGCTGCCAGGTTCAGCCGCTCGAGCAGCACCTCGTGCATGCGGCTCTTCAGCTCGAGATAGGCCTGCAGCGCAGGGTCGTCCGGCACGAGCAGCGGCAGGGCCTCGACCGTGGGCGGCTGGGCGCCGCGAGGGCCGCGCGCGAAGGACAGGACCTTGTCGGGAGCCTGGTTCCGCTTGCCGATGCCTGCAAAATCCTTGAACATTGACTTGGCCTCCCTCGTCTTACAATTGCCGTTCGGCTTTGGCTGTGCTGGCGTCGGCCAGTCTCAGCATCTCTGCCGCGATGCCGCGGACCGCCTTGGTCAGAACGCTGCCCGGCGCGACCCGGGACAGCGGCCGCCCCTGGTCCATCGCCGCATCGGCCGCCCGCGGGTCGAGCGGGAGCCAGTGGCGGAACGGCAGGCCAAGGGCCTTCTCCGCCTCGACTTGCCGGCGGGACCGAAGCAGGGGCTTCTTCTCTTTGCTGACGACGATGTCGATTTCGACTGCGGGATTCTGTTCCCGGTAGAAATCGATCAGCCGTCGCGACTGCTGGATCGACGGGACGCTCGTTCCCGTCACCATCTGCACCCGGTCCACGGCATCGAGAACCGGAGAGACCCAGTCCACGATCACCTGCGGCATGTCGACCACCACGAAGTCGAACCGCTGCCGCAGCACGCGGAGCAGGGCGCGGATCTGGTCGGGGGTGACGGCCGTCAGCGGCAGGTAACGGGACGGGCCGGCCAGCACGGCAAAGCCCGCGGGGGTGACGTCGATCGATTGGTCGACGAACACGCTGTCGGGGTCGAGGTGATCCCTGACCAGCGTGTAGAGCGCGTCGTTTGCCGAAAGGTCGAGAAAACTCGCGATGGTGCCAAACTGCAGGTCGAGGTCGACAAGGACCACTTTCCGGGCAGGCCCGACCAGCCGTCCGAACCGGCGACGCTGCCGGCCGAGTTCGTTCGCCAGGTTCACTGCGAAAGTGGTGGCGCCGACCCCGCCGCGCGCATGCGACACGACAATCAGTCTTCCGTCCTTCTGCTCCGTTGCGCTGAGCGTCAGCCGCCGGCTCGCGGACAGGCGCGCGACGATCTTTTCCAGCTCTGCGTCGTCGAGCGTGTCGGGAACCACCTCCGAAACCCCGGCGCGCAGCAGGCTGTGCGCGGCGCCGAACGGGGTCGTGCTGTCGCTGACGGCAAGCAGCCTGGCCGCGGCGCCGCGCCCGACAATCTCGCGCAGCGCCGTTAGATCGTCCGCCGGCTCGGCCTGGGCCTTGAAGATGATCAGTTCGGACTGCTGTGCCAGGTCGCTGGTCTTGCCGTTCAGGCCCAGGAGCGACGTGTTGCACTGCGTCAACGCGATCCCCGGCGTCGCCCGAAGCAATGCGCCGATGCGGTCGGAGAATGCGGCATCCTCCGAAACGACAACGACGGACCTATCGTTCCGTGCCATGCTCATTTCCTCTGGCTGTCCGGGTTACCCATCTTCGCCCTGCGCAAGATCCTCTCCCGGCATCGAGACGCTCTGCGACGGAAGCATCAGCCCCTCGTCCCAGGCGTCGCCCCCGGGCAGCGCACCCGCGGCGACCGCGAGCGAGGACAGGGGCGTGACGAAATCGAACCCGACGTCCTGCAGCTCGACAGTCACGACCGGCACGTAGGGGCCGCCCAGAAATCCGAGGTTGGGGTCGAACGCGTAGGTGAAGCGCAGGTCTCCGATCCCGGCATCCGGCGGCAGCGTCGAGTTCACGAGGGTCCAGATCTCCGCGGCCGTCGGGTTCGCCACGCTCCCCGCGCAAGTGATGGTGCCGGGGTCCTCGCAGACCGGGCCGCCTGCATTGCAGCTCGTGCCATAGGCCACGGTGCCGTCGGCGTCCGCGGCGCGCGTCAGGGTGGCGGGCACTCCGGTACAGGCCGGTGGCCGGACCGACGCGACCCGCGCCGCCGCATGCATCGCGCGTTCCGACACGACGAGGTGAAAGGCAAGCCGGCCAAAGTCGATAAGGCCGAACAGGATCAGCAGGAACAGGCTGACGACGATGGAAAATTCGACCATCGTCGAGCCGTCTTCCGACCGCCAGAGGCGCCGCGCCAGTCGATGGGCAGAGCCAGACACGGTCATGATCCGTAAACCCGGCTCTGGTCGCTGACCGAGGTGTTGAGGGTCGGTCGCGATCCCCCGACGAAGACGAACAGCCCTGAAAAGGGAAAGGTCACCTCGACGTCCGCCGTGACGGTCACGAGGGGGGCCTCGTCGGAGCGGAAGGTTCCCGACGGGCAGGAAAGGCTTGGCGTGACCGCTGTCACCAGGACCCCGGATGGCAGGATCTCGGTTCCGTCCGAGGCCTTGGCGACGATGGTGGTGATGACCGAAGTGTAGCCGACGACGCTTCCCCCGGTGGAGCAGACGTCCCGGGGTGCGACGCGGGCCAGGTAGCGGGACGCGTCCCGCACACCGGAGACGACAGCCTGATAGGACCACATCAGCCGGCCGGTTTCCACGATCAGGCCAAAGATCAGCAGCATCAGCGGCAGCACGATCGCGAACTCGACGAGCTGGGCGCCACTTTCATCGCCGGCGAAGTCGCGAAGGCGGCTTGGGCGGCGGCGGCCGAGAAGGCTGGTCGCGTTACCCATGCATCACCTGTACAACTGGACCACGTCGCGGACGATCCCGCCGGTGCCCTCGGCCCCGGTTCCGGTATCGCTGGCGCTGCCGATGACTTCGCCCCAGATGTCCAGCCGCCTTGGCGTGCTGCCGTCCTGGCCGACCGGCTCGGTGAGGAAAATCTTGAAGAATTCCTCCACCGGAACATCGGTCGCCGCGCCGCCGATGGCATTGGCCGCGCAGTCGATTCCGGCTGCTATGACGACCCGGCGCTCGGGTCCTGCCGGAGGGCTGGCCGAGCAGACCGGCCGCCCGGTTTCCGACCGTCCGGTCAGGATCGGACCCGCGGCTTCGAGCTCCTCCAGGTAATATTCGTATCGCGTCAGGGCAAACGGATGGGGATCGTTGCCGCCGTAGTTCATCGCCACGTAGTCCTCGCGGCCCTCAGCCCAGATGCCGTTGCCGAAGCGTCCGCAGGTGCCGCTGGCAATGCAGTCGTCGCGCGGCATCCCCAGCGTATCGGGCGAGATGTTCACGTTGCCGCCGATGCAGGACCCGTTGCCTTTCGGCAGGATGCCCTTGATGACATTGGGCGCCGGCGCGTAGTCGGGGTCGTTCTTCTTGCCGTTCATGGTCGCGCGGTAGATGTCGAAGCGCACGTTGAAGATCGCGTCCTCGATCCCGACCTTCTGGCCGGGCTCCATGTCCACGCCGCGCTGGTTGAAGCATTGCGTGATGCTGCCGACGGCGCCCAGCAGGCAACCGACTAGGTTCGATCCATTTAGCCCCGCACAGGGCCCTTCGGTGTCGACCAGGAGCCGGCTCGGATCGAGGAAGCCGAAGTCCCCCGGCCCCCAGGCCGCACCGTTGCCGCCCGAGCGAAGCTGGATCATATCGCCAACGTGATCTTCGGCGCGGTAGTCCGGAGCGGGCAGGCAGAACATCAGGGGCGTGACGTCGCAGGCATAGATGGCAAGTCCCGCGACCGCGGTGGCCGACAGGGTGTAGTTCCGGTTTGCATGTCCGGTCAGCGCCGCGAAGGCCGCTCCGAAGGTGCTTTGCACCGTCGTCGGCGTGACCGTGACCCGCACGAACGCGGCCTCGGCCGGATCGGTCGTCGCGCCGGTCAGCGCCGTCGAATCCGACGCCGGCAGCGCCGCGAAATAGCTGAGCGCGTAGTCCGAAGGTCCGGCAAGGCCGCGGTCGGTGTTGCCGTAGCTGTGGCTGTCGGCGATGAGCGCGGCGGCGGCGACGGCCCGGGTGATGGCATCGGGATTGCCGTCCAGTTCGCCCGCGGCGGCCAGCGCGACGTTGTCGGCGAAGGACTGCAGCTCCGACCGGGTGATCGATGCGCGGCCGAGGTCAAAGGACAGCGCAACGATCCCCAGGACCACACCGAGCACGACGGCCCAAAGCGTCAGGATCGTGCCCTGCTCGTCCGGTCCGAGGCGCCGGACATGCCGATACTTCTGGTCCGGGCGTTTGCGCACTTCACCGGACCTCGGCCTCGGTCGCCTCGGTGCCGCGCCGCACGATCACGGTGCGGATCGGCGCGACGACCTCGTCGGCGGCCAGCGGCTCCTGCAGGACGTCGCGAAGGCTGATCACCGCAAGCTCCTGCAGGTCCTCGTCCTCGAGCGTCCGCAGCGTCAGGCTCAGCGTGCCGGCCTTCTGCGCGAGCGCGAGCTTCTGGCTGTCTTCCGGGCTGACCTCGAGCGTGACCGTCCGAGCCACGGACGGGGCGTCCTTGTTCTCGTCGGCCTGCTGGTCGACGCCGATCACCCGGACATTCTGGATGATCGTCACCGTCTTCAGCGCTTCGCCCCGCCCCTGCGTGAGCAGCACGTCGACCCGGTCGCCCGGGGTGACAAATCCGCCGACGCTGGTCGCGGCCTCGACCCTGATCGCGATGGCCCGCGTGTTGGGACCCAGGGACTGCACGATGGTGACCTTCTCGCCGAAGTTCGAAACCATCGAGTCGAGCACGACCTCGCCGCGCGACATCGCCGTTTTCGCCCGCCGGGGCTCCATCCCCGACGCCGGGATCAGGTCGGCCTGCGCGGTGAAGGCGCCCAGCGGCAGGGCCGACCGCGGCCAGTCCATCACCCGGAGGTTGGTGGCATCGACGGGCTTGCCAAAGGGAATGTCCTGCGCCGCGACAACCACCTGAACGAAATCTTGGGCGCAGGTGGTTCCCTGCGCGGTCGCGTAGCGCTGTTCCAGGTAGTCGCGGGCCACCCAGGCCGAGCCTCCGGCGACCGACAGTCCTGCGGCAAATGTCAGAAGCGATGTGATGCGCATGGACCTAACCTGAACTGTAATGCTTGGGACGACGCTCAACCTGCCGCCCGCCGCACCTTTGATGCGGCGGGCGGGTCAAGTGCTTCTCAGTTGTCGGCTTGCAGCACGACGCTCGCTTCGGTCATTTCGGCGTCGACGTCGCCGCCAAGCACCGTCAGCGCACCGGCGCCGACCACGACGGCCAGCGTCAGGGCGATGGCGTATTCGACCAGCGTCACGCCCTTCTCGTCCCGCAGCAGCCGCGCGAAGGATTTCTTCAGGTTCTTCATCACAAACTCCAGTATTGTCTGAGCCAAGTTTTCACGACGGTCTGGTGTCGGAGCTTTGCGGACCTCGCACCATTGGAGTTAGGCTAGAGGCGCGTTCGCCTTGTTCGCATCGGCGGAACCGATGAAAAATGCCCGCCAAAGTTGTAAGGTTGGCAAGACGGTGGCGTAATTGTGGCAAAATGGCGTCCGGATCGTTTGCCCGGCGCCGGTGCCCTGGGCCGCGCTCTGTGAAACTCAGGCGGTGGATTCCCGGTATCTCCCAATACCCGCGGGGTCCCCGGTTGATCCTTGCCGAAGGCCGCTTGGCCGCGGTCCGGCTCTGCAAAAGCAACCAGACGAAATCGTCCTTTCCTGGTCCATCCCCTGACGGATGGACACAAGAATAATTCCATAAGGAGAAAAGCCTTGCGGCGCGCTTCGCAGGAGAACAACCGGGCAAGATGGAGGTTAGCAGACTGGTTTAATCCGACCCGCGCGCGGCGTAACGCCAGCAGGCATCGGCTTTGCCGCCATGTCGATGCTGGGTGTTGCGCTGGTGCTGGGAGCGGTTGGGCTGGCTGCGTCGAGCTTCGGGCGCTGCATTCTGGTCCTGTCAGGAGGTGCAGAAATCGCCGCGCGCGGCCTGTTGATCGCGACCGGTCTTGCACTGGCCCTTGACCTGAGCCCGACTCTCCTCCGGCCTTTCGAAGGGTCCGCAGGTTGATTTCCGGGGCTGCGCGGCGCGCATTTCCAGCCCCTTCATGGCGATGAGCTCGGCCGGCGGGATGTTCCCGAGGCCGGAGTGTGGGCGGTGGT
>JANOGU010000137.1:0-10169 GCA_031406135.1 Rhodobacterales bacterium | reverse complement strand
AGATCCTGTCGCCCACAGCGCCCAAGGGCGATTGGGACATTTCCCTCATCGACTACAACATCCGCGCCGAGCGGATGGGCTGGCTGCCGTCGGCGCCGCAACTCAAGACCAACCCGCTGGAAGTGTCCAAGGCGGCAAAGGTCGCAGGCAAGGCCGTTCCGGCCTATGTCGCGGAACAGCTGAAGTCCGGCGCGCTGCAGATGTCCTGCGAAGACCCGGACGCACCGGAGAACTGGCCGCGCAACCTGTTCGTCTGGCGGTCGAACCTGCTCGGGTCCTCGGGCAAGGGGCATGAATACTTCCTCAAGCACCTGCTGGGCACCGATCACGGCGTGATGGGCAAGGATCTGGGCGAGGAAGGCGGCGTCATGCCGAAAGAGGCCGTCTGGCACGACGAGGCCCCGAAGGGCAAACTTGACCTGCTGGTGACCATCGACTTCCGCATGTCCACCACCTGCGTCTATTCCGACATCGTGCTGCCGACGGCCAGCTGGTACGAAAAGGACGATCTCAACACCTCGGACATGCACCCGTTCATCCACCCGCTGCAGGCGGCGGTGGATCCGGCCTATGAGAGCAAATCCGACTGGGAAATCTTCAAGTCGATTGCCCGGAAGTTCAGCGACGTGGCACCCGAAGTGCTGGGCGTGGAAACCGACATTGTCCAGCTTCCCTTGCTGCATGACACCCCCGGCGAACTGGCGCAGGCGCATGTCCGCGACTGGAAAAAGGGCGAATGTGACCTGCTCCCCGGCAAGACCGCGCCGAACTACATCGCGGTCGAACGGGATTATCCGAACCTCTACAAGAAGTTCACCTCGGTCGGGCCGCTCCTGGAAAAACTCGGCAACGGCGGCAAGGGCATAAACTGGGATACCAAGGTCGAGGTCGGACATCTGCGCGACCTGAACGGGGTCGTGCTGGATGAGGGCGTCTCGAAAGGGCACGCAAAGCTCGAAACCGCCATCGACGCGGCCGAGATGATCCTGATGCTGGCCCCCGAAACCAACGGCGAAGTGGCGGTCAAGGCTTGGGAGGAACTGGAAAAGCCTACCGGGCGCCACCATGCGCACCTTGCCGAAGGCGCGCACCATACGAAAATCCGCTTCCGCGATATCGCAGCCCAGCCGCGCAAGATCATCTCCAGCCCCACCTGGTCGGGGATCGAAAGCGAATCGGTCTGCTACAACGCGGGCTATACCAACGTCCACGAGCTGATCCCGTGGCGGACGCTGACCGGTCGCCAGCAGCTTTATCAGGATCACCTGTGGATGCGGGCCTTTGGCGAAGGTTTCGTCAGCTACCGCCCCCCGGTGGATCTCAAGACCATCACCAAGGCCGTCAACAATGACGCGGCCGAGGGCAATCCGCATGTGGTGCTGAACTTCATCACGCCGCACCAGAAATGGGGCATCCACAGCACCTACACCGACAATCTCCTGATGCTGACGCTGAACCGGGGCGGGCCGGTCGTCTGGATGTCCGAAGTGGACGCCAGGAAGGCCGGGCTCGTCGATAACGACTGGGTCGAGGCCTACAACATCAACGGCGCGCTGACGGCGCGGGTGGTGGTGAGCCAGCGGATCAAGCAGGGCACGCTGTTCATGTATCACGCGCAGGAAAAGATCGTGAACACGCCCGGATCGGAAAAGACCGGCAACCGCGGCGGCATCCACAACTCGGTCACCCGCGCCACGCTGAAACCCACGCACATGATCGGCGGCTATGCGCAACTGTCCTACGGCTTCAACTATTACGGCACCGTCGGCAGCAATCGCGACGAATTCGTTATCGTGCGGAAAATGAAGAAGGTTGACTGGCTGGACACGCCCGCAACCCGCAAAGCGGAGGCCGCGGAATGAGAGTGAGAGCGCAAATCGGCAAGGTTCTGAACCTCGACAAGTGCATCGGGTGTCACACCTGTTCCGTCACCTGCAAGAACGTCTGGACCAGTCGCGAAGGTGTTGAATACGCCTGGTTCAATAACGTCGAAACCAAACCCGGCACAGGCTATCCCACCGACTGGGAAAATCAGAAGCGCTGGAACGGCGGCTGGGCGCGGTCGAAATCGGGCAAGCTGCATCCCAAGCAGGGGTCCAAGTGGCGGATTCTGGCGAACATCTTCGCCAACCCCGACATGCCGGAAATCGACGATTACTATGAGCCGTTCGATTTCGACCATGACCACCTGAAATCCGCGCCCGACATGAACGCCTTTCCCTCCGCTCGCCCCCGGTCCAAGATCACCGGCGAACGGATGGAAAAGATCGAAAAAGGACCGAACTGGGAGGAAATCCTCGGCGGCGAGTTCTCGAAGCGCTCCAAGGACTACAATTTCGAGAACATCCAGAAGCAGATCTACGGAGAGTATGAAAATACCTTCATGATGTATCTGCCGCGCCTGTGCGAGCATTGCCTGAACCCGACCTGTTCCGCCTCTTGCCCATCCGGCGCGATCTACAAGCGTGAAGAAGACGGCATCGTCCTGATTGATCAGGAAAAGTGCCGCGGCTGGCGGATGTGCATCTCGGGCTGCCCCTACAAGAAGGTCTATTACAACTGGGATACCGGCAAATCCGAGAAATGCACCTTCTGCTATCCGCGGATCGAGAGCGGCCAGCCGACGGTCTGTTCGGAAACCTGCGTCGGGCGCATCCGCTATCTGGGCGTCATCCTTTATGACGCCGACAAGATCGAGGCGGCCGCCAGCAGCGAGCGCGAGACGGATCTTTACGGCGCGCAGCTTGACGTATTCCTAGACCCGAACGACCCCGAGGTGATCGCCGCCGCCCGCCGCGACGGCGTGCCCGAGGACTGGATCACGGCCGCCAAGATCAGTCCGATCTGGAAGATGGCGATTGAGTGGAAGGTGGCCTTCCCGCTGCATCCCGAATACCGCACCCTGCCGATGGTCTGGTACATCCCGCCGCTGTCGCCGATCCAGAACGCGGCCCAGGCCGGCCAGATTGCGATGAGCGACCAGATGCCCGATGTGCGCAGCTTGCGGATACCTGTGAAGTATCTGGCCAACATGCTGACGGCGGGCGACGAGGAACCCATCGTTCATGCGCTGGAGCGGATGTCTGCGATGCGGCTCTATATGCGCGCGCTGACGGTGGACGGCGTGCGCGACGAAGGCATCGCCGCTCGCGTCGGCATGTCGGGCCGGATGATCGAGGACATGTACAAGATCATGGCGATTGCCGATTACGAGGATCGTTTCGCCATCCCCACGGCGCACCGCGAACAGAACGAGGCGGGAGCCGACATCCGCGGCGGCTGCGGCTTCACCGATGGCAACGGCTGTTCCGGCGGCGAGACCGGCAAGACCACCATGTTCGGCGGCAAGAAGAAATCCTTTGCCCTGCCGCTGGAGTCATTCTGATGGTGGACCGCACACTCAAGGCGCTGTCGCTGACCCTCAGCTACCCGACAGAAGAGCTTCAGGATGCCATGCCCGAAATCGGGGCAGTTCTGTCCTCCGACCCCCGGCTGCCAATGGCAACACGCCTGGCGCTGCAGCAGCTGACCATCGACCTGGCACGGGGCGACCTGTTCGATGTTCAGGAAAGCTACGTCATGCTCTTTGACCGCTCGCGCACGCTGTCGCTGAACCTGTTCGAGCATGTCCATGGCGAAAGCCGGGACCGGGGTGGCGCGATGGTCAGCCTGATCGAGACCTACCGGGCGGCGGGTTTTGAGCCCGCCACCACGGAACTGCCCGACCACCTGCCGGTGTTGCTGGAATTCCTGTCGACGCGTCCCTCGCTCGAGGCACAGGAAACTCTGGCGGACGCGGCCCATATCTTCGAAGCGCTTGCCACCCGTCTGGCGCGGCGGACAAGTGGATATGACGCCGCGTTCGCCGCGCTTTCCCAACTTGCAGGCGCGCGGGCCGATATCGAAGCCGTGGCAGGCATGCTGGCACAGCCCGACGATGACCCGACCGACCTCACCGCGCTCGACGCGGTGTGGGAGGAAACCGAAGTGACCTTTGGCCCCGACCCGAACGCCGGCTGCCCGCAGGTCCGCGACATGCTGGCCACCATGGACAGGCCCGCCCCAATCCCCCTGAACAGGAGCGCATGACATGTTCGGCGATTTCGACATCAACTTCGTCATCTTCGGGGTCATGCCCTATGTCGCGCTGACCGTGTTCCTGGTGGGGTCCATCGCGCGTTATGAACGCGATCCCTTCACCTGGAAAAGCTCGTCCAGCCAGCTCTTGCGCCGCAAGCAACTGATCTGGGGGTCGATCCTGTTCCATGTCGGCATCCTGACGGTGTTCTTTGGCCACCTTGTCGGGCTGTTCACGCCGATCTGGGTGCTGGATGCCCTTGGAGTTCCCTACGGACTGAAGCAGTGGATGGCGGTCCTGATCGGCGGGCCGGCAGGGCTTGCCGCGCTGATCGGCGGCACCATGCTGATCCACCGGCGACTGACCGATCCGCGTATTCGCGCCACCTCCACCACGCTCGATATCCTGATCATGCTCCTGATCTGGTTGCAGCTTGCCATAGGCCTGCTGACGATCACGCAGTCGCTTCAGCACATGGACGGCGCCGAGATGATCCGCTTCATGGAATGGTCGCAGAGCGTGGTGACCTGGAACGTGAATGCCTGGGTCACGGTGGTTGACGTGCACTGGCTGTTCAAGCTGCACATCTTTCTTGGGCTGATCATCACCATGCTGTTTCCGTTCACCCGGCTGGTGCATATCTGGTCCGGTTTTGCCGCGCCCTTCCGCTATCTGCTGACGCGGCCCGGCTATCAGATCGTGCGGTCACGCCACCGCCGCCCGCTGGAAGAACGCCGCCGTGCCCATGATGCCCGGCTAGGCAAAACCGGCCCGACCATCACCGCACCGGCGGAGTGAGCACGATGAACATTGCCCTTTTCCCCGATGTCGTCGTGAACGGTGAACCCATCCCCTCTGCGGCCGTCGCCGCCGAGGCCCAGAACCACGGCGCCCCCAAGGACAAGCCCGGCATCGCCTGGCGCAAGGCGGCGCAGGCCTTGGCGATCCGCACCCTGCTGTTGCAGGAAGCCCGCGCCCGCGGGCTGACGGCCGAGCCCGAAGAACTGGCCCCCGGCCGGGTCGAGACCGAGGACGAGGCGCTGATCCGCGTGCTTCTGGACGAGGCATTGTCAATTGCGCCGGTCACGGATGCGGACGTGCGGGCGGAGTGGGCCAAAGACCCGGACCGGTTCCGGTCGGCGCCCCTTTGGGATGTGTCGCATATCCTGTGCGCCTGCGATCCGCGCGACGATACCGAACGCGCGATGGCCGAAGCCCGCGTCAAGGCCATGCTGGCGCGACTGGACGGCGATGCCAAAGGCTTTGCCCTCGCCGCGCGCGAAAGCGATTGCGGGTCAAAGGCGGCGGGCGGCCACCTGGGCCAGCTTGGCCCCGGCGACACCGTGCCAGAGTTCGAGGCGGCGCTGCGCATCCTGTCCGAGGGTGCAACGACCCCCGCGCCGGTCCTGTCGCGCCACGGCTGGCACATCATCCGGCTGAACGCAATCGCACCAGGTCAGGTGCTGCCATTTGATGCGGTGCGCCCGAAGATCGCGCAGGCCCTGGAAAAGGCAGCGTGGGCGCGCGCCTCAAGGGACTTCATCGAGGCCTTGGCCAAGGGCGCGCGGATCACGGGCACAAGCCTGGCGCCGATCTGAGTGGTGCGAAAGGAGGGGCCATGAAGGGCCAGCATTTCTCGCGGACGCAACAGGTGCCGCGCGGCGATGGTTTGTCGCCGACCGATCCCTCGCTTCTTGCGACGCCGCTCGACTTCCTCAGCGAGGATCACCTGCGTGAACGTCAGGTGTGCTGCGTGATCGACCGACTGGCCTCGTCCGGTTCCTTTGACCATTCGGCCGCAAGAACCGTGCTGCGGTTCGTGAACGAAGAACTGAGCTTCCACATGCGGGATGAGGCCGAAGACCTGTTTCCGCTGCTTGCACGCCGTTGCCCTGCTGAAGATGGAATTGGGCCTGCGATTGCCCGTATCTGCCGTGATCTTGACGAAGCGACTCGGCTCTTGCCAGGGCTGCGGACGGCCCTTGCCCGGTGCCTCGACACCGGGTCCGAACTTTCAACTGACGATCGTCAGTTGTTGACACTGTTTGCAGGCCATGTGCGGCGTCACCTTGCCGCAGAAAACGCAATCCTTCTGCCGATCGCCCGCGCCCGCCTGACGCGACGCGATCTTCAAACGCTCTCTCGGCAGATGCGAACGCGCCGGGGCTTGCCACCTGTTGCGGAGACGCCGAATGCTGACTGACCTTCTGGCACGAAATCGGGATTGGTCGGCAAGCCGCCAAGCGCAGGAACCCGACTACTTCACGCGCCTCGCCACCCTGCAGGCGCCGGAGTATTTCTGGATCGGCTGCTCGGACAGCCGTGTTCCGGCAAACGTGGTCGCGGGCCTCGATCCGGGTGAGGTCTTCGTCCATCGCAATGTCGCCAATATTGTCCACTCGTCTGACATGAACCTCTTGTCGGCGCTGGAATTCTCGGTCGAGGCCCTGAAAGTGCGCGAGATCATTGTTTGCGGTCATTACGGGCTCTGTTGCACAAATCAACTGATGGTCGGACGTCCCCTTCCCCCGGACAGACCTATCCTGCGACCTTCGTGACAGGGATGCCGAGCGCGGTGAAGCCGTTCAGGACGGCAACACGGACCTGGAACTCCGCGACCTGACGGTCGAAGTCCCGCGCCATGAGGCGCTGGCCCAGCAGTTTCGCTTCGCGGACCTTCGGTTCACACCGTGCATTTTCGTCTCTGCACGGCTTCGGCGGTGGTAGCCGCTCCATCGTCGCCAGAGTGCGCGGCCGAGGTATTTCGACGCCCGCAGCGCCTCGTTGCGCGCGACCGCGCCTGCGGTGGCCGCCTTCCACGGCTTGGCATTCCTGCGGGGCGGAATGACGGCGGCGGCACCCCGTTCGGCTATGGCGTCATGGCACTTGCGCGTGTCGTAGGCGCCATCGGCGGCGACGCTGGCGATTTCCTGATCAGGCGGGTGTCAATGGCGGTCGGATTCCAGGCCAGAGCGGCGGAGTAAAACCAGGCCGATGGGTTGGTTCGCGGGCCGCTCGCGAAGCGCGCTTTTCGATAGCGCGGTAGCGAGTGCGCATTCCACGGAAGATGGGCATCGATTCCACGGCATCGTGGGCAGCCATTCCACGCCTCGGGCAGTCTGGCCGACTGGTGCATGGGGTCAGGCTCGACCCGTTGGGTCAAGCGGTTTCGTCGTGACCGCGCGCTTGCGCATACTTTCGCCGGCAAGGGGCAATCGGTGAGCGTTATGGACGAGCCGGTCGAGGATGGCATCAGCAAGGGTCGGATCGCCGATGGCTTCATGCCAGTGCTCGATCGGGAGTTGGCTGGTGACGATCGTGGAGCCGCGGCCATGCCGGTCTTCGAGGATTTCCAGCAGGTCGCGCCGTTCCGATGACGTCAGGACCGACAGCCCCAAGTCGTCGAGGATGAGCAACTCGGTCCGCTCGATGGCTTTCAACATCCTCGCGTGCCGGCCGTCGCCGCGAGCGATGGCGAGCGCCTCGAACAGCTTCGGCACTCGGTGGTAACAGACACGTCGGCCATCACGGCAGGCTTTGTGGCCGAGAGCGCAGGCGATCCAGCTCTTGCCGAGGCCGGTCGGCCCGGTGATGAGCAAGTTCTCGTGTCGGCCTATCCAGGCGCCATCGATGAGGTGGGCCATCACGGCACGGTCGATGCCTCGTGGAGCGCGCAGGTCGAGATCTTCCACACAGGCGGCCTGTCGGAGAGCGGCGAACTTGAGGCGGGTGGTCAATCGCTTGGTGTCCCGCTCAGCGGCTTCGCGATCGACCAGAAGGCCCAGGCGCTCTTCAAAGCCGAGGCTGTCGAACGTGGCCGGGGTCTGGCGCTGCTCGTCCAGGGCCTTGACCATGCCGGTGAGGCCGAGGGCGATGAGCCGCTCTGAGGTGGGGTTGATCAGCAAGGTGGTTTCTCCTTTCAATGGTAGTAGCCCTGTCCGCGGATGTTCGGGTGCTGGAGCGGACGCTGGTCGGGGCCTTCTTCGAGGAAGGCGCTGTCGAGCCCGTTCTTCAGGATCGATCTGATGGAGGCCACGGAGCGTGCCCGGATGGACAATCCGCGTCGGCAGGCGGCATCGAGGCGGAGGGGCTCATAGCTTCTGGCCAGTGCGAGAACGCCAAGGCAGCTCCGAAAGCCCTGCTCTGGATGGGGTCGGTCGGCCATCACGGCCTCGCAGAATGCCGTCACCGATGGGCCGAGCTTCTCGGCCTGCGCCAATACCCGAGCTGGCGTCCACTCCGCATGGCGACGGTGGGATGAGGGCATGTGCTCCGGGACCGTCACGTGGCTGCGTCGGCCGGGGCAGCGCGGATGGCTGGCAACCCGTTGCCCCTTGTGGAAAATCTCGATCACAGCGCCGCAGACGCGGACATCAACCTCTTGCCGGATCAGACCGAACGGCACGGAATACCACGAGCTGTCGACCTCGACGTGATAGTCGGGCGCGACGCGGGCGCGCTTCCAGCGGGCGAACGTGTAGGTCTCCGGCGGCAGCGGTTGGAGGTTCGGCCGGTCGAGCGTGGCGAAGAGATCGGCGCGGCTGGCGCCATAGCCGCGCATCACGCGCACGTTCAATTCGTCCAGCAGCCGTCGGATCGCGGTGTTCAAATCGGCCAGTGAGAAGAAGCGCAGGTTGCGCAGCCGTGCCAGAATCCAGCGCTGCGCGACCTGCACGGCGACTTCCACCTTGGCCTTGTCGCGCGGCTTGTAGGGGCGCGCCGGCAGGATCGCCGTGCCGTAATGGCAGGCCATCTCGGCATAGGTCCGGTTCAGGCCCGGATCAAAGCGGTCGGCCTTGAACACCGCTGACTTCAGGTTGTCCGGCACCACGACCTTCGGCACGCCGCCGAGGAACGTGAACATCCGGACATGCGCCTCGATCCAGTCCTCGAGACCCTCGGAACCCACGGCCTCGGCGTAGGTATAGTTCGAGGCCCCCATCGCCGCGACGAACAGCTTCACGGCCCGGACTTCTCCGGTCGCAGGATTGATCACGTCGATCATGTCGCCCGCGAAGTCGACGAAGACCTTCTCGCCGCCGATATGCGTCTGCCGCATCGTCGGTCGGACCCGGCCCTTCCAGGCCTCGTAATGCTCGCAGAACCAAGCATAGCCGAAGCCAAAGGGGCTGGCCGCGCGATATTCTTCCCAGAGCAGGGCGCGCGTGACGCCTGGACGCCGCAGTTCCCGATCCACGAGGGACCATCGGGCACGGGGCGTTCCCCGTCCGCCACCGACGGCGTCGCCGGGAACAACAGCAACTCGAGGTCGTCGTCGGACAGCGCATCGGGAAGTGGCCAGTCCAAACCGGCCGTCCGCGCCCGCCCGAGATAGGCCCCGACAGTTCCTTTCCCCAGCCCAAGCGAGACGGCGATCGCCCTCTCGCTCAGCCCCTGCGCATACTTCAACCGCAGCACATCCCGTATCCGGCGCATCGACAGTCGTCCCGTTGGCATCTCGGCTCCCTCCCTCAAACGAGGGTCACCGTAGCTTCAGACTGTCGGCCAAACCCGCCCACGATCGCGTGGAACGGCTGCCCATCATCCCGTGGAATCGCTGCCCATGATCAGCTGGAATGGGCGCCCATCATCCCGTGGAACACGCACGCAACCATCCTTTATCCAAGCAAGATCAACGAGTTATGCCTCCCTTGCGGGAGGCTTTCTCGTATGTAGCGCTCAGGCATTGCCGCATTCGTTGCCGCGTTCGCCGAGCTTGGCGGTTGGATCTGCCTGAGGCCAGCCCCCCTTCGCGGAAACGACGCTTTCCTCGACCCCACCGGGTCCCCACACCCCGGGTATTGATTACCTCCTCCGGCAGCGGCTACACGCTGTTCCGCTCAAGCGGCCGGGTCGGCATCGCAACGCACGAATAGCCGAACGAAGCGGCCGACAAGAAAATCATAATTATTGAAATCTCCCAGCCATAACCATCGCCCTGACTGCTATCCTGGCTGCGCGCCCCTAGCATTGTCAGATTAAACTGGTCTGCTACGCTCAACGACGTCCGGCTGGTCTCCTGTGAAGCGCGCTGCAAGGCTTTTCTCCTTACAGGATGCATAGTTATGCCCATCCGATAGGGGATGGAGCG
>JANOGU010000117.1:0-13484 GCA_031406135.1 Rhodobacterales bacterium | reverse complement strand
GCGGGCCATCTCCTCTCGACGAACGGGCGTCAGCCGGGCATTCTGATGGATGTTCATTCGGGGCGCTCCTGAAGGCTTGAAGTGTGGTAACTCCAGCCTCCCTGATCCGCCCCGAATGGACAACCTGCTGAAAGCTCACAGCTAGGGTGCGATGGGGCGACAGGCTTTCGACGGTGAAGGGGCCTGCGACGCGGGTCTTGCCGCTATCGGCGAACGGTTTGTCGTAGAGGTATTCGAACTCGGCCTTGGCGGCGATGCTGGCGTCGATGTCGCGTTGCCGGGCGATGCGGGCGATCCAGAAGGTTTTGAGGGCTGATTGCGCGGCGGCGGGCCAGCCAGAGGGCGCCTCGCGTGGGATTTCCCATTCCATCAGGCCGCCTTCGGGAGCGGCTTCGCCGGAAGGGAGTTTCACTTCGCCTGTAGCGCTGAAGTCGATCTTTGCACCTGTGCGGCCGCCGGTTTCCACCTTGAAGGGGGTGGGGTGGCCGGACAGGGCGGCGTTGAGGGCCTCAACGGCGGCATCGACGGCGGGATGCAGGCGGTCCCAGATCACGTCGATTTCGGCGTTGTTGGCGATGGATTTCAGCGTGATGTGCGGCACGCGGTCGTAGACGAAGCCCTGGCGGACGCTGCCGTGGGTGGCGGCGGATTTGGGCGGGGTGCGGGTGATCTCCCCCTCTTTGCGCTGGCCATCCACACTGTCGGCCAGCAGGTAATAAGGATAACGCGCGCCCATCAGGCGCGAGCGGGCGAGGGCGATGGCGACGCGAGAGGTGTCGATGGTGATCCAGCGCCGCCCCCATTGTTCGGCGACATAGGCCGTGGTGCCAGAGCCGCAGGTGGGATCGAGCACCAGATCGCCGGGGTCGGTGGTCATCAGGATGCAGCGTTCGACAACCTTCGGCGAGGTCTGGACGACATACACTTTTGCATCCGAGAACCCGCTAATGCCGACATCTTCCCACAAGTGATTTATTTCAAAGACTGGGTAATCAGAAAGCTTCCGAACGTAACGTAGGGTTTTACCCATGGGAATTGTACGACCGGCCACACACAGCCTCCGAAGGTTGTGAGCCGGTGGCTTGAAGCCTCCCGAGAACACCGCACCATAAGCGCCAAAATCATATCTGGGGTTTCCTTGAGAAGTCAGATCAGCATGGGCGACCAGTTGACCGGAAGAGTAGCTTCCAACGTCTTCCTCTTTAACTCCCCGAAGCGAGCCATCCTCCAACAAGACGTTCCGGTATTGTGTTGCACCAGCGTCTCCGGGGTTCTTTTCCTTGAAGAGGCGCCTGGATTTCACTTTGTCAATGTCGCGAGCAAACCAGAGGATATAGTCCCCGATCGTTGGCATGAAGTTCGCGGTTAAGCCGCCGGTTTTGCGAAACAAGACTTGCGACACGAAGTTCTGCTCTCCAAAAACCTCATCCATCAGTGCCCGCACTCTATGGACGTTCTCGTCCCCGATCTGCACGAAGATGCTGCCGCTGTCGCTCAGCAGATCGCGCGCCACGGTCAGCCGGTCGCGCAGGTAGGTCAGGTAGGAATGGATGCCGTCCTTCCAGGTGTCGCGAAAGGCGCGGACCTGTTCGGGTTCGCGCGTCACATGGGTCTTGTCGCCATCTTTCACTTGGGTCGAGGTGGTGGACCACTGGAAGTTGGAGTTGAACTTGATGCCATAGGGCGGGTCGAAATAGATGCACTGCACCTGACCGCGCAGCCCCTCACGCTCGGCGAGGCTGGCCATCACCGACAGGCTGTCGCCCGAGATCATCCGGTTCGACCAGTGCTGATCGTGCTGATAGAACTCGGTCGCGGCTTGCGGGTCGGGCAGGCCGTTGAAATCGGCGAAGAGGTCGAACTGCGGGGCGTCTTTGGTCGCTTCGGCGCGATTGGCGCTTTCGCGTTTCAGGTCGTCGATGATGACCTTGGGGTGGACCTTTTCCTGAATATAGAGCGGCGGGGCCTGCACGATCAGGTCGGACCAGTCCTGCTCATCCTTACCGCGCCAGACCAACTGCGGGTCCAGATCGCGGTTGCGGCGTTCGTAGGCAAGTTGGATTGGGGTCTTGCCCTGATCCCGCATGATGGATTCGAATTCCGCCGTCGGAATGTTCTTGCGCGTGGCGTCATGGGTGAGGGTTTCGACCTCGATGGGTTTCTTGGCCATGGGGTCAGCCCTTCCTGTGGTGCAAAGCGAGCGTTTTGGACAGTCTCATTCGATCAGCAATCCTTGTCGTGCCGGGCCAGCGCCGAAGCTTTCGAGGAGCTTGTCGAATTCTTCCTCCATCTCGTAGACTGCCGTGAACTCCGCAAAGGCCCAGCGCCCGAACTTGCCGAGGTTGTTCACGCCCGGCACCCAGTAGCTGCGCATGGTGTTGGCCTTGTCCTTCGCATCCTCGCCGCGGTAGCCCTTGATCTCGACGATCAGGTTCAGCGGGTCATCCTTGCCGTCGTCGACCTGCACGATGAAGTCGGGGAGGTATTTGCGCGGGGTGGAGCCATAAAGGTAGGGCACTTCCAGCCCGAGCCCCTGGTTCTTGACGTAAGACAGCACGCCGGGGTGGCTTTCAGCGACGCGAGCGAACTCCGCCTCCCAGCCGCTGTCGCAGACCACCCAGTTGACGTGGGATTTGTTGGGGGCGGTCTGCCAGCGCAGTTCCTTGGAGGTGGTGAAGTTCACGAAGGCGGTGGAGCCGGTGGGGTTGTAGGCATCAAGGATCGCCTTGACGGGGCGTTCGCCTTGCAGCGTTTCGGTGATCGCGGCCTTGATCCGCTCGGCCGCCATGTCGGCGATTTCCTTGTAGACGAGCTGGGCGGGATAGGTGCCGCCGGTGCATTTCAGATAGCCGCCGTCGAGCCATTGCTTGGTCACGCGTTTAAGCTGGCCGAACAGGTGCATCTTGGGCTCGTCGCCCGGATCGCGGTATTTCGCGTAGAGCAGGTGTTTGGTCAGGTGGAACAGGATGGTGGACGAGCGCATGTCTTCGAGATGCGCCAGCGTCAGGTCGATCCCTTCCCCGATGATGCCTTGATTGGTGGTGCTGGACGGGCCGAGAAGTTGCGGCGTCAGTTCCAGCACATGATCGGGGCCAAAGTTCGCCTCAAGCCTTTCATCGGGCAGTTCAACCCGGTAGCCTTCGACACGCGGGAAGGTGATCTCCAGTGCGTCACGGTCGGGTTTGACGGCATGCACACGGACGGTTTCGCGGGGCTTGGCCGGGGGCGACACGACAGGTTTGGCGGCGAAGTCGAAGGGGATGCCAAGGACGTCGGCATATTCAACGTTGAACAGACCTTCGTCGTTCAGCTCATAGGACTGACGGCGCAGCGCGCGGCCGACGACCTGTTCACACAGAAGCTGGGTACCGAAAGCCCGCACGCCCAGAACGTGGGTGACGGTGTTGGCATCCCAGCCCTCGGTCAGCATCGAGACCGAGACAACGCAGCGGATTTGCTCGCCGAGTTTGCCCTTCTTGCCGACGGTGTTCATCACCTCGCGCAGCAGGGTGGATTCGTCGATGCTGTCGCCTGCTTGGATGTCGCCGGTCCTTTCGACGATCTCGCGCTTGAACTGCTCGATTTCCACCGCGGCCATTTCGCGGAAATCCTTGTCGAGCGCTTCGCCGGATTCGAGTTGGGCGCTGTCGATCAGGATCGTGTTCGGCCGCGGCATCCGGTTGCCGAAGTCGTCGTAGTTGCGGAACAGGGCGAGGCGGCCGTTCTCCAGCGTGGTCTCGGTGCCGTCCTCGCTGACCCGATCAAAGCCTGCGATGTACTTGTAGATCAGCTCTGACGTTGCCGTGTTGTTGCAGACGACGATGAACACCGGCGGGACACCGATCCCCTCATCCAGCCAGAGTTGGAAGATCTTCTCGTAGTGGCCGTAGAGCGCCTCTAGCGCGGTGAGCAGTTCGACGGGGAGGCTGAACGGATCAAGTGCCTTACCCGCGGCGCGTCCCTTCTTGGGGAGCCTCTTGCCGATATATTCCCAGAGATTGCGAAACTTCGGGGTGTCGCCGCCGGGGACATTGTCGGCGATCGGCACTCGCGGCAGCTTCACGATGCCGCATTCGATGGCGTCCATCAGCGAGAAGTCCGACATCGTCCAGGGAAACAGCGTGCCCTCGTGATAGCCCGATCCACGCAGAAAGAAGGGCGTCGCTGACAGGTCGTAGACTAGGCTGATGCCCAGCTTGCGCTTGACGGCTTCCAGGCCAGAAATCCACATTCTGGCGGCTTCGTTATTCTCCCTGGCCTCGCTCCTGTCGTCGCCCTTCAGGTCGTCTTCGGTTTCGCCATCTGCGTCCTTGACCCGCTCGCGATAGCAATGATGCGCTTCGTCGTTCAGAACCACGATGTTCTTCTGGCCCATCAGGTCGCCCATGACCCTCTGGATCATCTCGCCTTCGGTTTCCTGCGTCTGAACCTTGTCACCGCGCCAGCCTTCAAGAGCCTCGCGGGTGCCTTTGGCGATCACCAGTTTTTCGCGAAGCTTGAACGCGTGGTAGTTGGTGATGACGATTTTGGCGCCCTGGACATCCCGCAGCATGTCGGGCGGCGTGATCTCGCGGCTTCGATAGTAGCTCTCGGGGTCATTGGGCAGCAGAACGCGCAACCTGTCCCGGATCGTGATGCCCGGCGCGACGATCAGGAACCGGCTGGAGAACTGCTTGCTGTTCGGGTGACGCACGGCGTTGACGGTCTGCCAGGCGATCAGCATCGCCATCACGGTGGTCTTTCCCGCCCCGGTTGCGAGCTTCAGCGCGACGCGCAGCAGTTCGGGGTTTGCCTGCTCGTTTGCTCCTTTGACGTGTGCCCAGAACTTCGCAACACGCGGCCCCATTTTCGGGGCGACCTCGGTCAGCCAGATCGCGGTCTCAGCAGCTTCGATCTGACAGAAGAAAGGCCGGACGCCCTCGAACTTGTGATGCCGCCAGTGCCGCAGCAGTCGGGCCGTCTCCGGCGTCACCAGCCACTGGTCGGGGTTCGGAAGGCCACGCCAGGTTTCGACATGACCCCGGATTTCGTTGATGATCGGGGTGGGATTGTACTCCTGATCCGAGGTTGAAAGGTTGTCATCGGCACCAAGCAGTAGAGCGCCTTGCTTGTGGTTCTGGCGCTGCTTCTTGGACTTGGGCACGGGCGTGATCAGATCGGATCGACGTCGCACTTCAAGGATGCGGTTCGTCGGCTGGCCGTCTGCATCCAGTTCCCAATGGTGGCCAGGGTACTGGTAGGGTGAGTTCAGGATTGGCTTTTCAAAGAACTGCTCAGACATTGGGGGTGTCCTTTGCGACGTTCCCCGTCACATCTTGGCTCTGCTCGTCGTTCCACGGATCGACGTCGTCGTGCTGGAGCCAACGGTGGCCGCCTGCCTCGACATTGGGGAACCGGTCCATTTGGGCCATCGCGTAAACTACCTTCTCTGCAACTTTCGATGAATCGGTGACCTCTGGTAAAGCACGTTTGGGGTCCTGCAGGGACCCACGCGGCTCTGATGATCCCCTCTTCGGCCCGCAGGGCGCGCTCGATGCCGTTGAAGGCGCTCTCATAGGCCGCGTGGCGACGGTCGTTCGCCGCCTGCATCCCGTTCCCGTTCGCGCCTGCCATACACACCGCCCCGTCTGACTGCGCTTCCCTTGTGCCGGGTTCCGCCCTGCCACGCAATTGCGGAGGCAAGGGGGTCGCTGCGACAGGCGCCGCCGCGATGCGGGCAAAGACCCATGCCGCGCGCGTGCGTATTGAGCCAGATTGCGGCAAGGCGCGTTCCCGACAGGCCTTTCAGCCGCCCGCCTGCGGCCCGTCCGATGCCGCTGCGCCGTGGGCCTGCCCAGCCTCCCGCCACCGCGCCCAGCGCCGCCGCTGTGCCTCGGCAATGCGCGCGCGCCCCTCTGGCGTTCGCGGGCCGGTGCTCTTGCCGCCGTGAAACTTGCACCGCCTGCGCCCGGGCTCGCTCTTGTTCCGGCAGGGCGTGCCCTTCCGGGTTGTCTTCGCCCCGCAGGTGACACGGCGCCGGGCGCGCTGCCGGATTTTCTTTTCCATCATACGGAAAAGCGCATGACTGATAGACGCTTCAATTATGGCGTCGATCCGGTTGCGCGGGAAAGACCCGTCCCCTGCGCGCGCACCTGCGTGTCGGCTGGAATAATCCGGCAGAGTAGGACCCATCCCGCGCGCGTGCGTATTGGGTGCCCAATCCTGCAAGAGCGCCCGAATCCGCGGCTCTGCCTCGACCATGCGCCGCACCGCCCAGCCCCTCGGGTCGATCCTGGCCTTGCACTCCCAATAGCTCACCGCGTGCCGACCGATCCCGGCTTTCGCGGCCAGCGCCGACTGCGACAGCCCGGCGGCCTTGCGGGCCGCCTGCAATTCCTTCCCGGACGGGCCTTCCCCGCGTGCGCGCCAGTTCATGGCTTGGCCCCTGTGTTCTGTGCGCGCCGTCGCCTCTGCGCCCGCTTGCGGCACGCTTCCCTGCAATACTTCGCATCGGCGCGGCGGCTGAACGGCACCGGCTCGCCGCACTCGCGGCAGGACCATTCCCCCCAGAACGCATTGCGCAGGATGCGCTGGGCACGAGCCTTGCGGTGGCGCTTGTTCCCGCAGAGCCAGATGTAGCACAGGACGTTGCGGGGCCAGTTGTCGCCTTCCTCGATGCCGTGCGGGTCAGGTTCGGGCATCGGTCCACCCCCTTTCCGGCCAAGCCACGGTCGCCTGTAAATCGGGGGCCAGAGACGGGTTAAGTGTTTGATGGCACGTCGCGCGCAATGGCGCACCGGACAGCAAGGCCTTCCGGGTCACTGGCGCCCGGTTTACGCCTCTCGGCAACAGGCGGCGCCTGCTTGCTACGCGGCTACACGTGCTACTTGTGCGACACGAATGCAGCCTCTGCGGCCCCCGCCGCGTAGCACGTGTAGCACGTGTCGCCATGTAGCACGGCCCCGGGGTCATCTCGGCGGCCTCACGATCCGGAACGCGTCCTTGCGCGGGGCGCCCCGCACCTCCGTCCCGTCCGGCAGTCGAATGACCCATCCGTGCTTTTCGAGCGTCGCGAGCGCGGCCCGCGCCGCGCCACTTTCGCGCAGACCGCGCGGCCCTTTCTGAAGCACCTCGCGCAGGATGATTTCGGGATACGGCCAGCGGGTCAGCAGCCATTTCCGCAGCGCCTCCGCGCGGGCAATTTCGGCGGGCACAACTGCCGTGTCCAATAGCCGCGCCGCCTCGGACAGGTAGAACCGGACAAGCAAGATGGCATCGGCCATGGTCGCGCCCGACACGTCCGGCGCGTTCAGATCGGCCCAGGCGGTCAGCGAGCCCGCAATCCGCGCCGCCTGCTCTGCAGCCTTGGACGCATAGGCCGTGATGCCGTCGAACTCGCCCCCCGGTGCCTGCCCCGTCTCGATTTCGTCGGAGAAGCGCGCCAGCGCAGCTTCCGCCATGGGCGAGAGGGAAAGAGTCCGGGGCGTGAGCTCACGCGTTTCTGCATCCATCGGAAGGGCGCGGGCGAGGATGGCGCGAAGGCGGGCGGCGAAGTCGGGAAGTGCGCCCGCCCTGTCCGGCCGCACCTTTGCCTGTTGCCGCGTGCCGATGGCGCTGGGCGGCTCGCAAATCAGGAAGCGGGCGAGAAACCCGGTATCGGCCGCCATGGGGTCCGCCATGAACGTCCGCGCCACGCCCGGCTGCACCATGAGGTGCAGGGCGAGGCGGCGGCCATAGAGCTTGAACGATCCCTCGCCCTGCCGCGTGCGGTCTATCGGATCGCCCTGCCAGAGCTTGTTGAGTGCCGTGAGGGTCTTCTGGCGATGGTCCTTGGACATGGCGAAGCCGCCAAGGAACTGGCCCCCTTCGTCGGAGAATATCCCCAGCGACGGCATGCCTTCGGCAAACTTGCGCGTCAGCCCCTCGAAGGTGGGCTCGGTCACAGTGCGGTCAGGGACGGGAGGTGCGGCGGGCTCTGTCAGAGCAATCAGACTGAGTCGTCGTTTCCCGCTCCATCCTCTATCGGATGGGCATAACTACAAATTCTGTAAGGAGAAAAGCCTTGCAGCGCGCTTCGCGGGAGACCAACCGGGCACGATGGAGGTTAGCAGACTGGTTTAATCTGACAATGCCGCGCCAGCGCCTGATGGCCGCAGCGGAAGTCGACGGGCCTGGTCGCCACCACGATCGGCAGCCGCTGGCCAGCGACGATCACGCCACCCCTCGCAGAGCCCGCACCAAGGCCGCCGCCCGCTCGGCCGGAACATCCCCCGGAACCCGCAGCACGACATCACCGATCTCGATGATCACCACGCCCGACGGTTCATTCGCCCCGGTGCTGACTTCGGGTTCCAACGCCAGCGGCACGAAGGCGGCCTCCAGACCCTCTGCGGCATCCTCGGGCAAAGCCAGCAGACCCTGCCGCGCATGACGCCGCCAATCCGAGAGCTGATGAGCAAGCACCCCGTGCCGCCGCGCGACGTCCACAACCCGAACGCCAGCCCGGAAGCTCTCCGCCACGATCCGGGCCTTCACCTCCTCCGGCCATTTCCGATAGCCCCGCGTCCGCTGGACCACCGCAATGCGGCCCTCGAACCCATCCCCACCGTCCGCCATCGCCGTCTCCTTCTGAAACCTCAGAGCGAGACTCGCCTCCAAGCCAGCGCTGGGGAACCGGCGAAATCAATGGGGTCGAGACGGCGCATACGTTGAACAATGCTGGCTGGCACGTAAATCACAAGCGCGTCGAGCGGATCTGGCGGCGGGAAGGGCTTAAGATCCCGCAGAAACAGACAAGGAAGGGCCGGCTTTGGCTGAACGATGGCTCCTGCGTTCGGCTGCGGCCCGAACATCCCAACCATGTCTGGTCCTATGATTTCGTCCAGGACCGGACCCACGACGGCAGAATATTCCGCACACTCAACATCATCGACGAGTTTACCAAGGAGGCGCTCGTGATCCGGGTTAAACGCAAGCTCAGTTCCGTCGACGTCGTCGATGCCCTGACCGATCTTTTCATCCTTCGCGGACCCCCCAAATTCATAAGGTCTGACAATGGCGCGGAGTTCATCGCCGAAAAGGTCCGGGTCTGGATCGCGGCCGTCGGGGCAAAGACCGCCTTCATCGAACCGGGTTCCCCTTGGGAGAATGGGTGTTGCGAGAGTTTCAACGCCAGGTTTCGCGATGAACTCCTCAACGGCGAGGTCTTCTACACCCTGCGCGAGGCCCAGATCCTGATCGAGAAATGGCGCCACCACTACAACACGGTCAGGCCGCACAGCGCCTTGGGATACCGCCCACCAGCGCCAGAGACCATCGTCCCGATGGACCCGAGGCCCACCGTGCACCAACATTCAAATCGGACCACTCGATGGGGGCAGTCCACGCGCCGTCGCCGTCGCCGGCTTGGGCCGGGGCCGGGGCCGGGATGGCCGCGCTCCGCCTGGACTCTATCCGGCCGGCACGACGCGGGCGAGAACCCCCACGGCGATGCGCGCGGTGAGGGC
This sequence comes from Rhodobacterales bacterium, assembly GCA_031406135.1. Lineage (GTDB taxonomy): Bacteria > Pseudomonadota > Alphaproteobacteria > Rhodobacterales > Rhodobacteraceae > JANOGU01. The sequence goes on along the minus strand of JANOGU010000117.1, from coordinate 3,999 downwards.
CGCGACCGAACTGCGTTCCAGGATGACCGGGCCGTCCGGGCCTGCGGGCGCAAACATGATCCAGGTGTGATCCTCGCCGTTGGTCATCACGCTGAAGGTTTCGGCATCGCTGACGGCATTGGCCTGGCAATAGAGCACACTGACCACACCGGCCGCCGCCGGCCCGCTCATGCCAAGCGCGACCGACCGCGCATCCGGCTCCTCAAGGCCCAGCCGGACCAGCCCCGCGACCAGTTCAGCCGCTTCGCCCGCCCGGGCAAGCTGGCGCAGTGCGGTCAGCGTGTCCTGGTCGGTCTCGGCCCGGGCATCCCTGTCAAGCGGCGTCAGGCTGGCGCCCGCGAAGGCCGCGCAGGCCCCGGCAGCAGCGGTCAGGTCGGCATAGCGGGTCATCTCGAACATGCCGTCGGGATGCCGCGTCAGGCCGATGGCATCGTCGCCCCTGACATGCACGGTCAGCGTTCGGACCCCCTCACCCGCCTTGTGCTGGCCCATCAGCACTATTCGCGGGTCGGCCAGCGCCAGCACGGCCTGCGCCATGTCGTCCGTGAAATTCAGCCCGGTCTCCGGCGTACCCGTGAGCCGGCCGGCCGCGGCCAGCCGCGCCCCTCCCCGGTCGAGCCAGTCGGCCAGGTCGCCGTCAGCCTCGCCCGCAGGCAGGAAAGGCGCGCTGCCCCAGCCAATCACGGCCTCGGTCCGCGAATAGGAAAACACGTAGGCAAGCTCCGAGGGGTGAAGTTCAATCGTCGTCATGACTCAATCCCAGATGAAGTCCCACGCCGCCTCCAGCGACTTCTTTGCCTCGTCCGCCACCTTGCCAAGCGCAGCGGTGCCCTTCTGGAGCGTCTCGACGGCGCTTTTCTCCAGCTTGGCCGGGGCGTCCCTGATTGCCTTCTCGATCTCGTCGGCCTTCTTCTCCGCCTCCGCCTCCAGCTTGCGGGCCGCCTGCTCGATCTTCTTCGCCGCGTTCTTGGCCTCTGCCAGGCCGCGGTCGATCTCGGCCTCCACCGCCTTGCGGATCGGTTTCAGCTGCTTCTCGACCTCGACCACCGCGGCCCCGATGCGCTTCATCGCGTAGTCGGCACCGGCCTTTTCGACCCAGTACTGGACACCGCTGAGCTGGCCCCCCAACGGCGCCCATACCTTGCCGATCACATCCTCGATCGGCTCGTCCCGGTAATTGTAGCCTGGCCCTTCGTCGTGGTACGACTGCAGATAGCCCGCCGCATCATGAACCGTGCCGTGCAGCGCGACGGGGTTGTCCGGGTCAAGTTGCACGGACGAGTTGTCAGGCCCGACCAGGCCGCCAGTGGGGCTGAGCAGGGCGGCAAAGACCTCGTGGATACCGAAGGCATCGCCGAGCACCTTGCCGAACATCAGCTGTGACCGCGAGCCACAGAAGTCCGGGTGCTTTTTCTCGTCGAGCGGAGGAACGTCTTCCTTCCCCTTTGCCTTGCCCTTGGCCTTCTGCTGCTCGCGCACAACCAGAAAGCGGCCATAGTCGACGTCAAGTTTCTCGGCCGTCGGCGGGACGCCGACGATCCGGGACAGGTCCTGCATCACCTTCAGGCGGCGCGGACCGGACACGCCCTTTTTCTCGATCTCGCTCATCAGATCCTTCAGCTTCGGGTCGCCCTCGCCCTTGATCGGCGCGTCCTTGAGCTTCATCATGTAGTCTTCGCTGAACAGCGCCTTGGTGTCGCCGACGGTCAGGTCGGTCTTGGCGAGTTCCTCCGGCGGCAGCGCGGCCAGCCGGGCGTTTTCGTCCGCGGTCACCGGAGGCGCGCCGCCGGGGGGGTCCTTGGCGGGCGGGGTTCCCTTCGGCGGCGGGGCGCTGCTGGACGAACTCGAACCGCCCTGCGGTGCTGGGGGCGGCTTCGGTCCGGCCGGAGCGGGCGTCGCACCGCCGGTGCCGCCACCGTCAGGTCCGCTGCCGATGTCTCTCAGCGCGTTCGCGATGAATCTGTCGATCACGACCAGGGCGCCCCTGGCCTTCTTGTAGTCCCCGGCCTCCAGCGTCGTCTGCATCAGCTTGATCAGCTTCGACGCCTGTCCGGAAATTGCCGGAGCGCCCGCATCGGCCAGGGACGCGAGGACCGGCCCTGTCTCCGCCCATTTCGCGACGACTTCGGCTTGCAGCGCCGCGTCCGTGCCAGCCGCCGATTCCGCGCCCTTTCCCCCCGCGCCGCTGCCCTCCTGCTTGCGGTCGGCTCCGGGTGCGGCCGCGGCCTTGATCCGCGCCAGGACGGCCGTGACCTTGGCGAGAAGCTCCGCCGCTTCCGCAAACCGCTCGTCATGCGCGGCGCCGCGGGCGGACTGAAGGCCTTTCAGCAGCGCCGGGTAGGTGGCGTCCAGGTTGCTGTGGTAGATCTCGTTCTCCAGATCGACCGCACGGGCGATCAGGGCCTTGTGCGCCGCCTCCTTGCGGGCGTCGACGTCAGCGTCACCGCCGCCAGCTTCGGCGCCACCGCCGTCGGCGACGATTTCGTCAACTGCGTTCGCGTCCTCCTCGTCCTCGTCGCCCATTTCGGCGCCGCCCGGCAGCAGGATGCGGGGCTTGAACTTGGCATAGCCCGCGTTCTTGAGCATCACGCGGATTCGCTTCTTCAGGCCCGCCGGCGGGTCGTCGTTCTCGCACAGGAAGACCAGTTCTTCCGAATCGAGCGACAGACGGCCGTAGGCCCCCTTGATCGTGCCCGCCTCCTTCTTGGCCTTCTTGCCCAGCGTGGTGGGGTTCTTGCGCTTGTGCGCGGCGATCAGGACCGGGTTGTCCTTGTCCGGCGTCTGGTAGACGCCAAAGTTCAGCGGGCCGGCCTTGAGTTTGCGCAAAACCTCGTCCAGCGGCATGAAAGGGCTCTCGCCGTCGTCTTCGTCGTCGTCCTTGCTCTTTGATTTCAAAGCCATGGGTCCTAGCTTCCCGAAGAATAGTACAGGGCCCTGACCCTGCCAGACGAAAAAACAGCGACAGCGCGGAACGGTCTGCCGAAGCGCAGCAGTATCAGAATGAGGCAAGCTGACAAAGCTTTCTCAGGCGGGACGGTCACCACATTCACGGGCCTGGCCGCGGCACTGTCAAGGCAACGACGCTTGAGCCGGTGAAGGCCCCAGGTTAGCGTTCAACCATGACCCAACGCTCCCCCTTCCGCTACTTCAAGACCAGCCCGGAGGTCATCCGCCTGGCGGTAGTGATGTACATCCGGTTCCCGCTTTCGCTTCGGAACGTCGAGGATCTGCTGCACGAGCGTGGCATCGACATCTGCCACGAGACGGTACGGTTCTGGTGGAACCGGTTCGGCCCGATGTTCGCCGCCGAGGTGCGGAGACGACGCGTCGACCGCATGCGTCCCTGCCGGCGGTGGCGCTGGCACCTCGACGAGATGTTCGTGAAGATCAACGGCGTCACGCATTACCTCTGGCGCGCTGTCGATCACGAAGGAGAAGTTCTTGAATCCTTCGTCTCCAGGAAACGGGATCGCAAGGCTGCATTGAAATTCCTCAGGAAAACGATGAAACGGCATGGCCGTGCTCATGTCTACGTGACCGACAAGCTCCGCTCCTACGGTGCTGCAATGAAAGAAACCGGCAACTCCGACAAACAAGACACCGGTCATCGCAAGAACAACCGTGCGGAAAACTCACACCTTCCGTTTCGAAGGCGCGAACGGGCAATGCAACGCTTCAGGCGCATGCGGACCTTACAGAAGTTCGCTTCCGTCCACGCCTCGGTATTCAACCATTTCAACCAGGAGCGCGCCCTCTACAGCCGGGACAATTTCAAGGCCAACCGCACCGCCGCTCTCACAGAGTGGCGCGGCCTCTGCGCGGCCTGATAGACGGGTGGGGCTGGGGTAACGGAGACTGGTTCGCATTTGTCTGATGGTGTGGACGGCTCCACCCCGACGGCATCGCGATGTGCCATGCTGGTGCTGTCGCAAACCAACAGAGGGAAGGAGTCGCCCACATGGAGATTAGAACACTGGGGATCGATCTGGCCAAGTCCGT
>JANOGU010000114.1:0-2858 GCA_031406135.1 Rhodobacterales bacterium | reverse complement strand
ACGGACTTGGCCAGATCGATCCCCAGTGTTCTAATCTCCATGTGGGCGACTCCTTCCCTCTGTTGGTTTGCGACAGCACCAGCATGGCACATCGCGATGCCGTCGGGGTGGAGCCGTCCACACCATCAGACAAATGCGAACTCGTCTCTGTTAGGGCAGGGGGCCTGTCCCTCATAAGGCGCAGAGATCGCGCCACTCGGTGAGAGCGGCGATGCGGTTCAGCTTGAAGATCTGTCGGCTGGAGAGGCTGCGTTCCCGGTTGAAGTGGTTGAAGACCGAGGCATGAACGGATGCGAACTTCTGTAGCGTTCGCATGCAGCGGAAGCGGAGCATCGCCCGCTCCCGTCTTCGAAAGGGTAGGTGCGAGTTCTCGGCGCGATTGTTGGCCCAGCGACCGGTTTCCTGCTTGTTGCAGATGCCAAGCTCACGCAGCGCTGCGCCGTAGGATCGCAAGCAATCCGTCACGAACTCATCAGCGGGCCCGTGCCGCTTCAGCGTTTTCTTGAGGAATTTCAATGCGGCCTTCTTGTCCCGCCTCTTTGTGACGAAGCTCTCGAGCACCTCACCTTCGTGATCAACGGCGCGCCAGAGGTAGTGCCTCAGTTATGTCTTTGGTCTCGTTAGGGCATTCCACATGAAGCGAGGTATCAATTCCTTGGCCGGGACAAGGTCTGATGTGCACCTTTCCGTGCAAACCTGACGTCGCTACGGGCTTGAAACTCTCGACGATCACATACCGATAGTCTTCGTTCGGAAGAGCCATGTTGGTCACCCTCACCCCAGCCGCTTCAGCACATCCCCCAGCGTGCCGATCAGCTCGTCGATCTGTACCTGCGACACGATCAGCGGCGGGCTCATGGCGATGATGTCGCCGGTGGTGCGGATCAGGATGCCCTGGTCGTAGGCGTCGAGGAACGCCTGGAACGCCCGTTTGGTGGGCTCCCCGGCGATGGGCTCCAGTTCCACCGCCCCGATCAGGCCGAGGTTGCGGATGTCGATGACATGCGGCAGGCCGCGCAGGCTGTGCAGCGCCTCCTCCCAGTACGGCGCGATCTCCGCCGCGCGCTCGAACAATCCCTCCTCGCGATAGGTTTCCAGCGTGGCGATCCCGGCGGCGCTGGCGATCGGATTGCCGGAATAGGTATAGCCGTGGAACAGTTCGATCATCTGCTCGGGCCCCTGCATGAAGGCGTCATGCAGCGCCGCGGTGGTCAGGACAGCGCCCATCGGGATGACGCCGTTGGTCAGGCCCTTCGCCGTCGTCATCATGTCCGGCAGGATGTCGAAATGCTGCGCGGCGAAGGCGCTGCCGAGGCGGCCAAAGCCGGTGATGACCTCGTCGAAGATCAGCAGGATGCCGTGTTTCGCGGTGATCGCGCGCAGCTTTTCGAGATAGCCCTTCGGCGGGATCAGCACGCCGGTGGACCCGGCCACCGGCTCGACGATCACCGCAGCGATGGTCTCCGCCCCATGCAGCGCGACGATGCGCTCCAGTTCGTCCGCAAGGCTGGCGCCATGCTCCGGCATGCCCTTGGTGAAGGCGTTCTGCGCCGGCAGATGCGTATGCGGCAGGTGGTCGACGCCGTTCAGCATGCCGCCGAAGACGCGACGGTTGTTGACGATGCCGCCGACCGAGATGCCGCCGAAGTTCACCCCGTGGTAGCCGCGCTCGCGCCCGATCAGCCGGGTGCGCGCACCCTCGCCGCGGACGCGGTGGTAGGCGATGGCGAGCTTCAGCGCCGTCTCCACGCTTTCCGAGCCGGAGTTGGTGAAGAACACATGCTCGATGCCGCGGGGCGCGATGCCGATGATGCGGTTGGCCAGCTCGAAGGCCGCCGGATGCCCCATCTGGAAGGCCGGCGCATAGTCGAGCTCCGCCGCCTGGCGCTGGATCGCCTCGGTGATCTTCGGCCGGCAGTGCCCGGCGTTGCAGCACCACAGCCCCGCGGTGCCGTCCAGCACCTGGCGGCCGTCGGACGTGGTGTAGTGCATGTCCTTCGCCGCCACGAACATGCGCGGCGCGCGCTTGAACTGCCGGTTGGCGGTGAACGGCATCCAGAAGGCGGAAAGGTCGTTCGGGGCGGGGCTGCGGTCGAGCGCCATGGGCAAGGCTCCGGGTTGAGAAGTTTGACCGGGCGGTCAATGCGCTGCTATCACGGTCGCCCGGCCTCGGCCGTCCTTATAGAGCGAACCCCCGCGACCCGCGACCCCCCCCCAGAGACGTCCCTGGCCCATGACCCGACCGCAGACCCGCATCCAGCAGAAGAATTCCGGGGCGATCCTCGAGGCGGCGCTGGAGGTGTTTTCCTCGCAGGGCTTCCGCGGCGCGACGCTTGACCAGATCGCCGAGGTGGCCGGTCTGTCAAAACCCAACCTGCTCTACTACTTCCCGTCCAAGGAGGCGATCCACCGGGCGCTCCTGACCAACCTGCTGGACATCTGGCTCGACCCGCTGCGCGACCTCGACCCCGGGGGCGAGCCGGTCGCGGAGATTCTGCGCTATGTCCGGCGCAAGCTCGACCTGTCGCGCCACTACCCGCGCGAAAGCCGGCTGTTCGCCAACGAGATCCTGCAGGGCGCGCCGCGCATGGGCGAGGTGCTGGCGACCGACCTGCGGCGGCTCGTCGCCGAGAAGGCGGCGGTCCTGACCGGCTGGATGGCGGCCGGCCGGATCGCGACCATGCACCCCGAGCACCTGATCTTCTCGATCTGGGCGCTGACCCAGCACTACGCCGATTTCGACGTCCAGGTCGGCGCCGTCCTCGGCCCCGGCCACGACCCTTTCGCGGAGGCCGGCGAGTTCCTCGACACGCTGTTCCGCCGCCTGCTCGCCCCCTGAACCTCCCGCGCGGCTGTGC
>JANOGU010000111.1:0-11151 GCA_031406135.1 Rhodobacterales bacterium | reverse complement strand
CGAGAATGCCGTCAAGATCGCCCGCATCGCCACGGGGCGCAACGCGGTGATCGCGTTCGGCGGGGCCTTCCACGGGCGCACCTTCATGGGCATGTCGCTGACCGGCAAGGTCGAGCCCTACAAGAAGGGCTTCGGCGCGATGATGCCGGACGTCTATCACGTGCCCTTCCCGATGGGGCCGCACGGGGTGTCCACGGCGGATGCGATGAAGGGGTTCGAGAAGCTGTTCAAGGCCGACCTCGACCCCGCCCGCGTGGCCGCGATCATCTTCGAGCCGGTGCAGGGCGAAGGCGGGTTCTATCCCGCCCCGACCGACCTCGTGCGCGCCCTGCGCAAGCTCTGCGACCAGCACGGCATCGTCATGATCGCCGACGAGGTGCAGACCGGCTTCGCCCGGACCGGAACCCTCTTCGCGATGGAACAGCACGGCGTGGCGGCGGACCTCACGACCATGGCCAAGGGCCTGGCCGGCGGCCTGCCGCTGGCGGCGGTGACCGGCAAGGCGAGCCTGATGGACGCGGCCAACCCCGGGGGCCTGGGCGGCACCTACGGCGGCAATCCGCTTGGGATCGCCGCGGCGCATGCGGTGCTCGATGTGATCGAGGAGGAGAACCTCTGCTCGCGCGCCAACGAGCTTGGCTCGCGGCTGAAGCAAAAGCTGGAGGCGATCCGGTCGGTGACGCCCGAGATCTGTGACATCCGCGGACCGGGCTTCATGGTCGCGGTGGAGTTCGCCAACCCGGGCACCAAGGAGCCCGACGCGGGTTTCACCGGCCGGGTGCGGACCGAGGCGCTGAAGCGCGGGCTGATCCTGCTCACCTGCGGCGTCTATGGCAACGTCGTCCGCTTCCTGGCGCCGATCACGATTCCCGAAGCGCATTTCGCCGAGGCGATGGACATCCTGGAGGCCTCGGTCGCCGCCGCCCGTCAGGTCTGATGCACGGTATGCGCCGATGGGCTACCTGTCCGAGACCGCCGAGGCGGGAAAGTTCGACATCGCCGCCGCGCTGACCCGCGTGGCGCGGCTGGGCGGACCGGGCGCTTACCGGCAGGTCTGGCAGATCCTGAAACTTCGGCTGGCGGGCCGAGGCCTCGGGATGAACGAATACTACGACTTCGGCCTGTGGCGGCCGCGGGAAGGGCGGATCCTGCGGCGCGAGTTGCTGGCCGGGTCGCGGTTCCAACGCTTCAACTTCGCGCTCCTGATGCCGGGCAACGGGCCGGATACCGACGCCATTGTCGACAAGCTGACGACCGAGGCGATCCTCTTGGCCGCCGGCCTGCCGGCGGTGCGCACCTGCGCGGCCTATGCCCCGGACGGGGCGGAACTTCCGGCGCATGTGCGCCGTCTGGCCGACCGCGCGGCGGTGGCGGCCTTCCTCGCCGACCCGGGCCCGCTGCCGGTCTTTGGCAAACCGCGCCGCGACACTTTCGCCCGGGGGGCGGCGGGGATCACCGGCGTGGCGGCCGACGGGGCGAGCCTGACCTTCCTGAGCGGGCTTCTGGTGCCGGTCCGGGACCTGGCGGCGGAGATCGCCGAGGACTGGGCGACGGGCTATCTGTTCCAGCCGATGCACCGGATGGCCGCGCCGTTGGTCCGGCATGTCGGCCCCGCCATGGCCTCGCTGCGCATCACCACGCTTCGGACCGACCGCGGGGTGGAGCCGTGGTATGCCGTCCTGCGGGTGCCGGCGAAGAAGGCGATGCATGACGGGGATGCGCGGGGCAAGCGGGTCTGGGCGCTGGTCGATCTCGACTCCGGCGCGGTCGGGCCGCTGCGCGACCTCAAGGACCCGGTGGCGCCGCCGCTGACCCACTGGCTGGACCCGGACCGTCCGCTGACCGGGATGCGCCTGCCGCACTGGGCGGCGGCGCGGGCGGTGGCCTTGGCGGCGCATGACCAGTTCCGCGGCCACGGCATCGTCGGCTGGGACCTGTTCCTGACCGACGACGGCCCGCTGATCAGCGAGGCCAACGCCAACCCCGGGCCGGTCTATCAGCCGGCGGCGGCGCGCGGCATCGACAACGCGGAGATGCGGCCGTTCTACGACCGGGCGCTGACCCATGCCCGAAATGTGAACACCGGCCGGGCCTGATCGCCGGCCAGAGTCCGCTTGGCCGGACTGCGGATCGGCACTGCGGTGCTGCCGGCCGGCAACGCCCTGCTGAGCGTTGCAGCGCCAGGAAAAAGGGCGGCCCCCGGGGGCCGCCCTTGCGTTGCGCCATGGCGCGGCCTCAGGCCCGCGCGTCGCCGACGAGCTTCCACAGCGCCGGGAACAGCACCGCCGCCAGCGCCAGCTTGACCGCGTCGCCGATCAGGAACGGCGTCAGCCCCCAGGCCAGCGTCTGGTCCCAGGGCGAGGCGAACTTGGCCGCATCGAACATGCCGCCGGCGACCAGCCAGTAGAGCCAGGCGAGCCCGGCCACATAGATCAGCATGTTGCCGACCAGCATCGCCGCCGCCATGCCGGTGACGCGGCGGTCGAGCCCGCGCCGCGCCGCGAGGCCAAGCGCCAGCGTGGCGAGCACGTAGCCCACGAGATAGCCGCCGGTGGTGCCCATCATGTAGGTCAGGCCGTTCTTCTCGGCCGAGGAATTGGTGAAGACATCGAAGCCGAGCGCGCCGACGGCCATGTAGGCGAGCATGGTCGCGAGCCCCAGCCGCGGCCCGTAGGCGGCGCCGATCGACAGCACGGCGAAGGTGCCGAGCGTCATGTTCACCGGCGTCAGCGGCATCAGCGGCACCTTGATCTTGGCCGCCACCGCCAGCGCCGCCACGCCCAGGATCACCAGCGCCGCGCGCTTGATCCAGACCCCGGCACCCTCGGTGCGCCAGAGCCGTTCCGTCAGAACCGATGCGGTCATCCACGCCCCCTGTTGCTTGGTTGCGCAAAGATGTGCCGCAATGCGGCAGGCCGCGCAAGCGGCAAGGGCGTCCCGGCCGGTCAGGGCGCGGTCAGCAGCTTCACCAGCGGCTCGTAGAGCGCGGAATTGGCGGCGATCACCGTTCCGGTGTCGAAGGGCTTGCCGGCGCCGAGGCCCCCGGCGAAGCCGCCAGCCTCCTTCACCAGCAGAAGCCCCGCCGCCATATCCCAGGCGTTGATCTCGCGCTCCCAGTAGCCGTCGAACCGCCCGGCCGCGACATAGGCGAGGTCGAGCGCGGCGGCGCCCCAGCGCCGCACCCCGGCACAGGCCTGCATCAGCCGGGCGAGGTCCTGCAGCGTCAGGGGCAGCGTCCGCTTGGCGCCGAAAGGCACGCCGGTGGCGAAGACCGCCTCTTCCATGTAGCGCCGCCCCGACACGCGCAGGCGCATCCCGTTCAGCCAGGCGCCCTGCCCCTTCTCGGCGGTGAACATCTCGTCCTTGGCGGCGTCGTAAACCACACCAGCCACGATCTCGCCCTTGTGTTCCAGCGCGATGGATACCGCCCAATGCGGCAGGCCGTGCAGGAAGTTGGTGGTTCCGTCCAAAGGATCGACGATCCAGCGCCGGGTCGGGTCCTCACCCGCCTCCTCGCCCGTCTCCTCGCCCAACCAGCCATAGGTGGGCCGGCCGCCGCGCAGTTCCTCCTTGACGATCCGCTCGGCCTCACGGTCGGCACGGGTGACGAAATCCCCAGGCCCCTTGGTCGAGACCTGCAGGTTTTCCACCTCGCGGAAGTCCTTGACCAGGCTGCGCCCCGCCTTGCGCGCCGCCTTGACCATCAGATTGAGGTTCGCGCTGCCGTTCATCAATGCCTCCGCCGTCCGGCCCGGGGCCTTACACGGGAGGGCGCGCGAAGGGAAGGCGCCGGGCGGGACTAACCGCCGGAGTGGTCGGCCACCGGACTGCCACCGAACAGCGGCAACGACAGTTCCCGGACCAGCTTGCGGCGGATCGCCTCGGGAAAGTCGGTGTGGCGTGGTGCCAGTTCGACAAAGGCGCCGGGGCCCCGGATCACCTCCTTGAACAGCCAGGGCACCAGCCCGGACTCGTGCTCGCCGACCGCCAGCGCATTGACGCCAATGCCTTCGAAGTTCGCAGCCCTATAGGCCTTGGCGACGGACCGGCCGGAATTCGACCGGCCGTCGACGGCAAGGTCGATCACCTGCCGGTCGCAGTCCGGCGCCGCCCGCAGAAGCTCACGGGAGAACAGCAGCGCCTCGCCGGTTGCGGTCAGGCCGACGAGATCGGGCCTCGTCCAGCCGGCGACCTCCGCCGCCGCCCGGTCGATGTCGTCCGGCCCGGCGATCAGCCGCCAGGGCAGCACGAGGCGCTCCGACCCCGGCTCGTGCCAGTCGAAGACGGCGAAGGCCACCGGCTCGCCAGAAAGGAAGGCCCGGCGCACGCCGGGGTCGTTCAGCGCCGCGACCAGGCCGTCGCGGCTGATGCGGAAGTCGGTGGGCGAGACCGATCGCGAGATGTCCATCGCCATCACCAGCGCCAGCCGGCAGGCCGCCGGGGCGGACTGCGGCAACACCGCCAGAGCCAGGACGAAAGCCCAGTGCCGCATCGCGCGCCCCCGAATCTACGGTTCCATGCTAAACCGGAACGGCGATGCCGGTATCGGCGGAAACACCTCCCCGTCGCGCTGGCCTCCGGCCAGGGCGGTGCTGTCCGGACGATGCCGGGGCATGATCACCGAGATCGACGATTTCTTCACACTCGGTTGCGGCCGCTGCGCGCGGTTCGCCTCCGCCGACTGCTCGACGAAAGGCCTGGGCGCCCGGTTTGGCCGACCTGCGCCACATCTGCCTTGCGGCGGGGCTCATCAAGACGGTGAAGTGGGGACATCCCTGCTACGGGCATGCCGGCCGGAACATCGCCCTGTTCGGCGCCCCGCGCGGCGACTTCCGGCTGAGCTTCATCAACGCGGCGCTGCTGCGCGACCTAGGGGGAGTGCTGGAACGGCAGGGTCCGACCACGCGGGTCCCGGACGTGATCCGCTTCACCGAGACTGCGCAGGTTGCGACGATGGAGCCCGTCCTCCACGCCGATCTGGCCGAGGCCATGGGCTATGCGGTGGTCGGCCTCCTGCCGGCAAAGGAGGCGCCCGGCATCGTCCTGCCAGAGGACCTCATCGAGGTCATGAACGCCGATCCCGGACTGGCCGATGCGTTCCACCGCCTGACGCCGGGCCGGCAGTGCAGCTACGCCATCGCGCTGGCCTCGGCCAGGACCGCCGCCACGCGCATCGCCGGCATTGCCCGGTTCCGCGCGCCGATTCTTGCCGGCAAGGGCGCGGCCGATCGCTGAGGTGCGCCGGCGCGGCCTTGACGGAGCCCACGATCCCGTCGCCCCGCCTCCCGCAGAAAATGCGTCCCCTGATCCCGATGTGCTCAGGGAATGATCGTCACCGGCATCACGCCGGTGTCGAGCGAGTTCATCTGGGTCGGGCGCATCACCGGCGGGCCGGACTGCAGCCGCAGGATCACCGCCTCGACTTCGCCGGCAGCTACGGCACGACCATCGCCCTGCAGCACGCCGTGCCGTTCCCAGACTCCGCCGTCGCGCGGCACGAACCCGTCCACGCGCAGCCAGCCGCCTTCGGAACGAGAGAACAGCGCCGCCTCGTTGCCGGGATTGCCCGGCCAGAAATCGGCCACCGCCAGCACGCAGCCCGGCGCGCCGGACGCCAGCGGCGCACGGCAGCCGGAAAGTGCCACCTCGACCTCCCAGGGCTCCAGCGCCGCGACCAGCCGGTCGCGCTCGGCCAGCGCCGTGGCCGGGGTGACCGGCATCAGGCGCGCAAGCTCGGCCCGTGCCACGTCCGGGTCGGGGCCGGCGGCCGGAAGGCCCCAGCTGTCACGGTCGGCGAGGCGGGCGGCGAGGTCTTGCTGCCCGGGCTGCCCTGCGGCCGCCTCCAGCGCGGCGATGGCGCGTTCGCCTGGCCGGCCCCAGCGCGACAGCGCCCAGAGGTCAAGCTCGGCCACCGGCGTGCGGCCGGCGAGGTAGCGCGCCACCTGGCTCCGCGCCGCGATCGCCTCGGCGTTGAGCACCGGCGTCAGCCAGAACGCCGCGACGAGGACGACAAGGACGGCAAGCCAGGTGTTGGCGGCGCGGATGCGGGCCGCCCAGTCGGCGAACAGCGCAGCCACGAGGTAGGCGATGCCATAGGCCAGCGCGACGGCCACGGCGGTGGCCGCAGCCACGCGCGCCGGGCTCCAGCCCGCGTCGGCCACGCGCAGCCAGACCGCAAAGCCGGCCATGGCGGCCGGCAGCGGCAAGAGGAGCGCCAGCGCCCGGGTGGTGACCGTCATCAACGGCCCGTCCACCTGCAACAGCCTGTCGCGTTCGACCGCGGCCGAGATCAGCGTCACCGACACCGCCACCATGGCCAGCAGCGTGGTCCCGACCGACAGGCCGCCGAGGCCGGTGAAGCCCTTGAGCGGCAGGGCGATGACGAAGATCGCCACGACCAGCAGCACTGCCGGCAGCAGGATGCGCAGGAAGCGGATGGCGATGTCGGGCGAGAGCACGTCGCTGATCTCGCCCATCACCGCGAGCGCAAGCCCGGTCACCGCGCCGGAGATCACCCAGGGCACCGGGTCGAGGTCGATGAACTCCTCGATCACCGGAAGGTCCACCAGCGACAGCATGGCGTCGGACAGGAAGATGAGCGCCCAGGCGGCCGCGACGAAGAGCCCGGCCGCGGCGGCGCGCATCGCCATTGCCCAGGCCTCGGCGAACAGCGTCGGGTAGTCGGTCCACCCCGGCCCCTTGGCCGCGATCCAGAACGGCAGCGGCAGCGTGCCGAGGGCGAAGGCGGCAGCCAGCGGGTGGATCGCGTCGAGGGTGTCGCCCGCGCTGGCGAAGCGCCAGGAGGCCAGCACCAGAAACGCCGCCGCCGCCACCCCGACCAGTGCCGCACCGGATGCCGCCGGCAGGAGGCGCAGCGGCCCGGACATGGCCAGCGTGCCGCCGAAGAAGGCGACGCCGAAGGCGGTCAGCGCCAGCAGCGTCCGGTCGGTCAGGACGTCCATCGTCCACAGCTCGGACAGGCCGTAAAGGCAGAGCCCCGCCAGCGCGCCGACGGCGGCCAGAACCCAGCGTGCGGTCATCCGTCCCTCCCCTGTTGCCTTGCCCGAGCCTAGGCCTGCGCCGCAGTCGCGGAAAGCCGCACCTTCACAGCCCCATGCCCAGCCGCATCAGCCCGTGGCGCAGCGGCGCCACGTCGTGCAGCGCCGACATGGCGCGGGCGCGCAGCGCACGCCAGGCCGGGCCGCCGGCGATGGAGGCGCGGTTCAGGATGTCGATGCCAGCCACGCGGGCCAGGATGTCGGGCAGCCGCCGCGCCTGGTAGCGCGACAGCATCGCCGCAGAACCGAGCCCGCCGCGGTCGGCCTCCGCCAGGTCGAGCAGCATGGCGATGTCGGCCAGGCTCATGTTCAGCCCCTGCGCCCCGATCGGCGGGACGACATGCGCGGCCTCGGCGATCAGCGCCGTGCGCTCGGCCGTCAGCCGCAGCGCGGCCTGCGCGATCATCGGCCAGCCCGTCCGGCCCGAGGCCAGGGTCAGCGGCCCGAGCGTGTGGCAGGACCGCAGTGTCGCCTCGGCCGAGAACGCCTCCGCCGGCAGGGCGAGAAGCCGCGCGGCCTCGGCCGCGCGCTCCATCCAGACCACGGCCGAGGCCGGCAGCCCGTCGCGGTCCGGCAGGGGCACGAGCGTGAACGGCCCGCCGGCGCGGTGAATCTCGGTCGAGACCCCGGCATGGGGCAGCGGATGGGTGACGGCGAAGCTCAGCGCGGTCTGGCCGTAGCGGGTGGTGCGCACCGGGATGCCCAGCGCCCGGCGCACCGGGCTGTCGCGGCCGTCGGCGGCGATCAGGAGCCGCGCCGCCGCGTATTCGCCGGAGGCCAGGCGCACCCGCGCCTCGCCCTCGCGGGTGACCACCTGCGCCGTGGCCTCGCCGGGGCGGAAGTCCACCCCCGGCAGCTCCGCCAGCCGCGCCACCAGTGCGCGGCGCAACAGCCAGTTGGGGAAGTTCCAGCCGAAGGGCTGGTCGGAAATGTCGTCCGCCCGGAAGTCGCGGGTCAGCGAAAGCGTGCCGTCCTCACCGGCCTCGGCGATGCGCATGACGGCAAGCGCCGCGGCCTCGGGTGCCAGGCGCTCCCAGAGCCCGGCGCGGGTCAGCAGCGCCCGGGCGGGCTGCATGAAGGCGGTGGTCCGCAGGTCTGTCCCCGCCGCCCCGGCCTCGGTCACCGGGGCGGCGGGATCGACGACCAGGACCGAAAAGCCGGCCGATCCGAAGGCTGCCGCGGCCGTCAGGCCGGCGATGCCACCGCCGGAGACGATAATATCGGTCGCGATCATCGGCGCGCCTCCCCCGACAGGGAAAGCAGGAACCCGGCCAGGTCGTCGGTCCAGTGGCCGACATGCGGGGCCGGTTCATGCGCGGCGGCGACCAGCACCGTGGCCATGCCCAGCGCATGCGGCACAGCGAGGTTGCGCGCTTCGTCCTCGAACATCGCTGCGGTCGCCGGGTCGTAGCCGTCCGCCGCGATCACCCGGTCGAAGGCGGCGCGGCCGGGCTTCGGCACGAAGCCGGTCTCTTCCACCCCGTAGACCGCCGCGAACAGATGCGCGATGCCGCGGGCGGCCAGCACCCGCTCGGCATAGCGGCGGTCGGCGTTGGTGTGCACGATGCGCCGCCCCGGCAGTGCCGCGAGCCCCTGCGCCAGGCCCGGGTCGGGCGCAAGGCTGCCGAGGTCGATGGCGTGGACCTCGTCGAGAAAGGCCACGGGTTCGACCCCGTGCTCGGCCATCAGCCCGGCGAGCGTGGTGCCGTGGGCCGCCCAGTAGCCGCGGCGCAGCGCGTCGGCCTCCTGCCGGCCCAGCGCCAGATTGCGCATCACCCAGTCGGTCATCCGCAGCGAAATCTGGTCGAAGAGCCGCGCCGCGGGCGGATAGAGCGTGTTGTCGAGGTCGAAGACCCAGGTCTGGACATGCGCGAAGGCGGACATGGGGTGCAACCTAGGGCGGCGGCGGCGCGGCGGCAATGCGCGCCCGGGCCTTGCGGGCCGCGCGATTGGACGGCATGACGGGACGGTGACGGTTGCGGGGCCCTGCCGTGCAGAAGGACGCCTATTCCCTGATCCTGGACGGCATCGAGGCCGGCCTCTGGCGGCCCGGCGACCGGCTGGTCGAATCGGAACTGGCCGAGCGGCTGGGCGTCAGCCGGACGCCGGTGCGCGAGGCGCTGCAGCGGCTGGAGACGCAGGGCATGCTGGCCCGCGACGGCCGCAGCCTGATCGTGGCCAGCCTCGACCACAGTCAACTCGCCGAGCTTTATGCCGTGCGCGGCACGCTTGAGGGACTGGCCGCCCGCCTGGCCGCGCGGCACGCCTCCGACGAGGAGGTCCGGGTGCTGCAGGGGATGGTGGCCGAGGACCAGGTGCTGATCGGCGGCGACCCCCGCGCGCTCAGCCGCGCCAACAAGCGCTTCCACCGCCAGATCCACCTCGCCAGCCACAACCGGTTCCTGATCCAGCAGCTCGATCTCGTGCATCGGGCGATGGCGCTGATGGCGACCACCTCCTTCGCCGCCGAGGGGCGCGACGTGCAGGGGCTGGCCGAGCACGAGCGGATCGCCTCGACCATCGCGGCGCGCGATGGCGAGGCGGCCGAGGCGGCGCTGCGCGAGCACATCAGCCGCGCCTTCGAGACCCGGCTGCGCATTGACGCGGGCCAGGTGCGCACCCGCTGAACCCGCCGCGCCCGCCGCCGTCCCGCGCCCTGCGGGCGCGGGATCAGGCAAGGGGGCCGCAGGCGCCCCCCTTGCACCCCCGCAGCGCACCAGGGACCAACGGTGGCGCGGGCCGCCGTCTTGCGCCCGCAAGGGGCGCGCTGGCGTGGCACTTCTGCCGGGGGGCCAGGAACAGTGGAGAGCCCCGGGGGTTTCACACCCCCGGACCCCCGTGGGGTATTCGCGCAAGGGTGATGCCGGACGGCAAAGGGCGGCTCTCCCCCCCGGCCGATCATCTCTTGCCAAATATCCCGGGGGGAGCGCAGCGGGGGGCGGCGCCCCCCTCCGCACGCAAGCAAAGCGCCGCCGCCAAGCCCGTCTCCACGGCAGCGGCGGGTCCGGGGAGGGTCAGGCGGAAGGCCGGGCTGGCGCCGTGCGGAGACCGTGCGCGGTCTTGTCCCAGTAGAACGGGCTGCTGGCCAATTCCCACAGCGCCTTGTAGGCGGCCAGGACGGCGAGCGGGAAGTAGAGCGGCAGGGTCAGGCACCAGAGCGCCCCGACCCCGCCGCCACGCCGGCGCAGGCCGGTCAGGGCGACGGCGAGGTTGAGCAGCTCGACCGCGAGGAAGAGACCGACGACCGCGGACAGCATCCCGCCCGGCAGGGCCACGGCGACAGGATGGTCGATGCCAAGGGCCACGAGCCAGAACGACCACAGGACCGGCGCCAGCAGCGCCTGCGACAGGGTGGCGAGAAACAGCGTCTGGAAGCCCAGGAACCCCACCGGCCCCAGATCGCGCCAAAGCCGCGCCGGGCGGCGCATGTGCACCGCCCAGGTCATCATGTAGCCCTTGATCCAGCGTGACCGCTGCCGCACCCAGGGCAGCGCCCGGCAGGTCGCCTCCTCCTCGGTCACGGTCTGGATCAGTTCGGTGCGATACCCGCGCCGGGCCAGGCGGATGCCCAGGTCGGCGTCCTCGGTCACGTTGTGCGCGTCCCAGCCGCCCAGCGCCTCCAGCGCCGCGCGGCGGAAGAACAGCGTGGTTCCGCCCAGCGGCACCGGCAGGCCAAGCCGCGCGAGCCCGGGCAGGATCACGCGGAACCAGCCCGCATATTCCAGCGTGAAGCAGCGCGAAAGCCAGTTGTGGCGCGGGTTGTAATAGTCGAGCACCCCTTGCAGGCAGGCGACCTCGGGCGGGCGGGCGGCGAAGCGCGCGATGACGCGGCGCAGCTGGTCCGCGGCGGGCGCGTCCTCGGCGTCGTAGACCCCGACGATGGCGCCGCGGCAGAGGTCGAGCACCAGGTTCAACGCCCGCGGCTTGGTGCGCACCCGGCCGGGCGGCGCCGCCACCACCCGCATCCAGACCGGCAGGTCGGCCCGCGCCAGCGCCGCTTGCGTCAGCGCGTCGTCGGCCTCGGCCACGAGCAGCACCTCCAGCCGGTCGCGCGGGTAGTCGAGCCGCTTCAGCCGGCGCACAAGGCGGCTGG
>JANOGU010000085.1:0-4333 GCA_031406135.1 Rhodobacterales bacterium | reverse complement strand
TGCCACTCGGGACGGCCAGCCAATCGGTCTCAGGATCGAACCAGATCAGCAGCGAGCCGCGCTGCTTGAGGGCCAAGTTGTAGCTGCGCCAGTTTGTCGTGCGGCAGGTCGGAGGTGTGGGTTTGCTCATCCATGCCGACTTACACCATGGAGTCACACAGGGAATCCCTCACGATTTGTGCAACAGAGCCGAACCAGGCTCGGCTTTCCGGTCGCAACAAAAGCTTTGACAGAGCGCTGCGTTCGACCAAGGCTGCCATGAGGATCGCACCTCCGGACAACGGTCGGCGGAACGACAAACCAACAGTGATGGGAGACAACATGAGAACGGTTTACCCGATGGCGCTGGCAGCCATGGTTTTCGGCGCCAATGTTGCAATGGCCGAAGTGGAAAGCACCGACCCGATCAAGCTGACTTTGCATGACTGGACCGGGCAGCTGATCACCACCAACATCATGGCCACCGTGCTGGAAGAGGCGGGATACAACGTCGAACTGGTGCAGGCCGACTATCTGGCGCAATTCCCCGGGCTCGAATCCGGCGATCTGCATGTGGCGATGGAGCTTTGGATGACCACAGCAGCCGAGGCTCTGGACGCCTCGCTTGCCACGGGCAACACGGTCAGCTTCGGCGAGCTCGGCGCGCAGGCCAAAGAAGACTGGTGGTATCCGATCTACATGAAGGAACAATGCCCCGGTCTGCCCGACTGGAAGGCGCTGAACGACTGTGCCGCCCTGTTCGCCACACCCGATACCGCACCCAAGGGGCGCTATCTGGGCGGGCCGGTCACCTGGGCCGGCTATGATGACGAGCGCGTTGCCGCACTGGGCCTGAACTATGAGGTGATCCACGCTGGCACCGATGCGGCGATGTTTGCCGAACTGGAATCGGCCTATCAGCGCAAGGACCCGATCCTCATGTGGATCTATTCGCCACACTGGGCGCCGATCAAATACGAGGGCGAATGGGTCGAGTTCCCGGCCTATACGCCGGAATGCTACAGCGACCCTGCAGTGGGCCTGAACCCGGACGCGGCCTATGATTGCGGCAAGCCCACTGGCGGCATCGTCAAGGCGGGATGGGCCGGGCTCGCAGGCAAGTGGCCGGGAGCTGCCAAGGCGATCACTGCGTTCCAGCTAAGCAGCGAAGAGATGGGGGCGATGGTCGGCAAGGTGGATGTCGACGGCATGTCGATCGAGGATGTGGTCGACGAATGGATGACCGCGAACGAGGCTGTCTGGGCCAAGTGGATCGAGTGATCCCGGCAGGCGGAACGGCCCACGGGCCGTCCCGCCGCTATCGCCCCTGCATGCCGGCCCATTTCTTTCGGACACCCAAATGAATGAACGCTCTGTCAAACTTGCCTGTCGGCATGTCTGGAAAATCTACGGCTCGCATCCGCAACGGCTATTGGCAGACGGCAAGATTCTGACCCTGGACGAAATCCGGCAGTCCGGCCACGTGGGTGCCGTGCGCGATGTCAGTCTGGACGTGGGCGAAGGCGAAATCTTCGTCATCATGGGCCTGTCTGGATCGGGCAAGAGCACGCTGGTGCGGTGTCTTTCGCGGCTGGTCGAGCCGACGGGGGGCGAAATCCTGTATGACGGTGAGGATCTGCTGAAGGCCTCACCCACCCGTATGATCGAGATCCGCAGGCACCGGATGGGGATGGTGTTCCAGCATTTCGCGCTGTTGCCCCATCTGACGGTGCTGGAAAACGTGGCTTTCCCGCTGGAAGTCCAGGGCGTGGCGCGTGCGGAGCGCGAATCCCGGGCGCGCGAGGTGGTGCAGCTGGTGGGTCTGCAGGGTCGCGAGGGCAACTTTCCGCGCCAGCTTTCCGGCGGGCAGCAGCAGCGGGTGGGCATTGCCCGCAGCCTTGCCGTCGAACCGGACCTGTGGTTCCTCGATGAACCCTTCAGTGCGCTCGACCCCTTGATCCGCCGCGAGATGCAGGAGGAGTTCCTGCGCATCCAGCGGCAGTTGAAGAAGACCATCATCTTCATCACGCATGACTTTGACGAGGCGATCCGCCTGGCAGACCGTATCGCGATCATGAAGGACGGGGCTGTAGTCCAGATCGCCACACCGGAAGAACTGGTGCTTGCCCCGGCCAATGACTATGTCACCGCCTTTACCGCGCATGTGGCACGGGCCAAGGTGGTGACGCTTGGCCGGATTGCGGCGTCGGGTCAGCCCGAAGGCGTGGCCGGAATCCTGCCGGCGGGGGCACGGATCGAGGACGTGGCCGAACGTATCGTCACAGCCAACGCACCTTTTGCGGTGGAGCGCGATGGCTCGGTGATCGGCCATGTCACACCGGCAGCGGTGATTTCGATCCTGATCGGCAAAGAGACATGACACTCTGGCGCGGTATCTGGGCGGCCGTGGCCTTGCTTGCGCTGGCCCTGGCGGTCCTTGTCACGCTGCCCGCCGCCTGGACCTGGCCGCCGCAAGAGATGCAACTGCCGTTCGCGGCCGGACTGACCGTGGCGATGCAATGGCTGACGGAATCTGCGGCAATCGGCCCGGTGTCGGTGAAGGACCTGACGCGCGGCTTTGCCACATTGATCGAGGCGCCCTATGAGGCCGTCAAGGTCCTGTTGGTCGACGGGATCACCGAAGGCAAGGGTCGCCGCGCGACGACGATCATCCCGCCCCTGTCCTGGGTCGCCGTCACGGTGGCAGCGGTAGCGCTGGGGCACTATGCGCGCAACCTCTGGCTGGGGCTTCTGGCTGGGGCGCTGATGGTCTATCTCGCGGTCTTCGGGCAATGGGACAGCGCGATGATCACGCTGGCCTCGATCGCCATAGCCGTGCCGCTTGGGGTGCTGGGCGGACTGGTGCAGGGCATCGCCGCCTGGCGCTGGCGCTGGGTCGAGCGGGCGATATCGCCGATCCTTGATCTGATGCAGACGATCCCGACCTTTGCCTTTCTGGTGCCGATCCTGGTCCTCTTTGGTTTCGGCCCGGTGGCTGCCCTTCTGGCCACGATCATCTATGCGATGCCGCCCATGGTGCGGGTGACCATCGTGGCGCTGCGCGCCGTGCCGTCCGAGATCGTCGACTTCGCGAACATGGCGGGCTGTACGCCCTGGCAGAGGATGCGCAAGGTCATGCTGCCGGTGGCGCTGCCGGACCTGATGGTCGGGGTCAATCAGGTCATCATGCTCAGCCTCAACATGGTCATCATCGCCTCCATGATCGGAGCCGGGGGCCTTGGCGCCGATGTGCTGGAGAGCTTGCGTCGGTTGAACATCGGTGGCGGAATCGAGGCGGGGCTTGCCATCACTGCGCTTGCCGTGGTGCTCGACCGGTTGGGGCGGGCCATGTCGGAACGTGTGGCACAAGTCGAACTGCGGCAGGGCAACTGGTGGAAGCGGCATCCGCGCACGACCTTGGTGCTTGTCGTGGCGCTGGTGACTGGCGCGCTAGGATATTTGATCCCAGCGCTGCAAGACTGGCCGAAAGCCTGGCAGATCACCACCAAGCCCTTCTGGTCGGACCTGATCAAGTACATCAATGTCAATTACTTCGACCAGCTTGAGACAGTTCGGGTCTGGTTTCTTGAAGCGCTTCTGTTGCCGGTGAAGCGCTTCTTTCTGGCCTTGCCCTGGCCGTTCCTGCTGGCGGTCCTGACGCTGGCTGGGTGGCGAATTGGCGGGGTGCGGCTCGCGGCGCTGGTGCTGGCGCTAAGTCTCTTCGTCGCCGCGACGGGCTTGTGGGAGCAGGCGATGATCACCGTCTATCTCTGCGGCCTTTCGGTGGTCCTCGCGATGCTGATCGGCCTGCCCCTGGGGATCCTCGCCGCCTCCAACGAGACAGCGGGCAAGGTGATCGGCACCGTGGTCGACACGCTGCAGACGCTGCCCTCTTTCGTCTACCTCATCCCGGTGGTGATGCTGTTCCGCGTCGGCGATTTCAGCGCGATGATCGCGGTCGTCCTCTTCGCGCTGGCGCCGGCGGTGAAATACACCGCGCACGGGTTGCGGTCGGTCCCGGCCGAACTGATCGAGGCCGGCGTGGTCTGCGGCTGCACCAGGCTGCAGATCCTGCGCAAGGTCCAGCTGCCGATGGCAGTGCCGATGATCCTGCTGGGGCTGAACCAGACGATCCTGCTGGCGCTGTCGATGCTGGTGATCACCGCCCTTGTCGGCACCCGCGACCTTGGGCAAGAGGTCTATGCCGCACTGGCGACAGCCGACGTCGCCGCGAAGCGCCGCTGCCGCTGTCATAGTCCAGCAGTTCCTTGGCCGTGCCGGGCACCATGCACCAGGCGGTGCGGTTCCACCAGGGCGCCGCCGGGTCATTGAACTTCAGCGCCATGCCGATGAC
>JANOGU010000068.1:0-2746 GCA_031406135.1 Rhodobacterales bacterium | reverse complement strand
AGGGTGTTGGCCAGGAGGCAGGCGATGGTCATCGGGCCGACGCCGCCGGGGACGGGGGTGATGGCGCCGGCGATCTGGACGGCGCTGTCGAAGTGGACGTCGCCGACGAGCTTTGCCTTGCCGTCGCGCTCGATGCGGTTGATGCCGACGTCGATCACGGTGGCGCCGGGCTTCACCCAACCGCCCGGGATCATCTCCGGCCTTCCCACGGCGGCGACGAGGATGTCGGCGCGGCGGCAGACCGATGCCAGATCCTTTGTCCGGCTGTGGGCAATCGTCACGGTGCAGCTGTCGCCCAGCAGCAGCTGCGCCATCGGCTTGCCGACGATGTTCGACCGGCCGACCACCACCGCCTCCAGCCCCGCCAGTTTCCCGTGGTGGTCGCGCAGCATCATCAGGCTGCCCAAGGGCGTGCAGGGGACCATCGACTTCTGCCCGGTGGCGAGCAGGCCCACGTTCGAAATGTGGAATCCGTCCACGTCCTTGGCCGGCGCAATGCGGTTGATCACCAGCTCGGAGTTCAGCTGAGCGGGCAGCGGCAACTGCACGAGAATGCCGTGAACCTCCGGATCGGAATTCAGCCGGTCGATCAGTGCCAGCAGGTCGGCCTCGGAGGTCTCGGCCGGAAGCCGATGTTCGAAACTGGACATGCCCACCTCAACGGTCGCGGCGTGCTTGTTCTTCACATAGACCTTCGACGCCGGGTCCTCGCCCAGCAGAACGACGGCGAGGCCGGGGGTGAGGCCATGCTCCCGCTTCAGCCGCGCGACATGGCCCGCGACCTCGGCCCGCACCCGGGCCGCGAAGGCCTTGCCGTCGATGATGGTGGCGGTCATGCCTGATCCTTCCCTTCCGTCCGCATGGAATCCGGCCCCAGCGACGCCTCTTCGCGCGCGATCGACCAGTCGATGAGCCGCCGCCAGAGCTTTTCCACCAGATCGGGCGGCAGGTTGTGGGTGGCGGCGTGGCGGCGGACGTTGCGCACCACCTCCTCCACCCGCGGCGCGATCCGGGCGGGCAGGTCGAGGTCGGATTTCAGGTCGACCGCGCGGTCGATGTAGCGCGCGCGTTCGGCAAAAAGGCCAACGAGGGTCTCATCCACCCGGTCGATCTCGGTCCTGAGCTCCGCCATGGTTGTGCACTCGTCCGGTCTGCGCATGCCTTACCTCCGTCGTCCCCGGGGGAAGTAAATCCCCCGCGGAGCCAGTGCAATGCGTCAGAACAGGCCCTCGACCTCGCCGTCCGCGTTCAGCCGGATCACCTCCGCCGACGGCACCTTGGGCAGGCCCGGCATGGTCATGATCTCACCGCAGATCGCGACGATGAAGCCCGCGCCCGCTGAAAGCCGGACTTCGCGGACCGGGACCGAATGCCCGGTGGGCGCCCCGCGCACCGAGGGATCGGTGGTGAAGGAATACTGCGTCTTGGCGATGCAGATCGGCAGATGGCCATAGCCGGCGGCTTCCCAGCTCTTCAGCTGGTCGCGGATCGACTTGTCGGCGATCACCTCGTCGGCGTGGTAGATCCGCTTGGCGATGGTCTCGATCTTCTGGAACAGGCCCATCTCGTCGGGGTAGAGCGGCGCGAAGTTGCTTGCGCCTTCCGCCAGCTGCACGACCTTGTGCGCCAGCTCCTCGATCCCGGCCGAGCCATGCGCCCAGTGCTTGCACAGGATCGCCTCGGCGCCCTGTTCGGCAACATAGGCCTTCACCGCGGCCACTTCGGCATCGGTGTCGCTGAAGAAGTGGTTGATCGCCACCACCACCGGCACGCCGAAGCCCTTCACGTTGCCGATATGGCGGCCAAGGTTCGGGCAGCCCTTCTTGACCGCATCGACGTTCTCGGCCCCAAGGTCGGCCTTCGCCACCCCGCCGTTCATCTTCAACGCGCGCACCGTGGCCACGATGACAGCCGCCGAGGGCTTCAGCCCGGCCTTGCGGCACTTGATGTCGAAGAACTTCTCGGCCCCGAGGTCGGCCCCGAACCCGGCCTCCGTCACCACGTAGTCGCCCAGCTTCAGCGCGGTCTTGGTGGCGATGACCGAATTGCAGCCATGCGCGATGTTGGCGAACGGGCCACCGTGCACGAAGGCCGGGTTGTTCTCCAGCGTCTGCACGATGTTCGGCTGCATCGCGTCCTTCAAGAGCACCGTCATCGCCCCATCGGCCTTGATGTCGCGGGCGTAGACCGGCTTTTTCTCGCGGGTGTAGGCGACGAC
Source organism: Rhodobacterales bacterium (assembly GCA_031406135.1). Taxonomy (GTDB): domain Bacteria; phylum Pseudomonadota; class Alphaproteobacteria; order Rhodobacterales; family Rhodobacteraceae; genus JANOGU01. The sequence goes on along the minus strand of JANOGU010000068.1, from coordinate 528 downwards.
GATGTCGCCCAGCCGTTTTTGCAGGTCGTCCAGATCGTTCGACAGACACAGGATCGCCATGACTTCCGACGCCACGGTGATGTCGAACCCGGTCTGCCGCGGAAAGCCGTTCGAGACGCCGCCGAGCGAGACCACGATGTCGCGCAGCGCCCGGTCGTTCATGTCCATCACCCGGCGCCAGACGATGCGGCGTTCGTCGATGTCCAGCGCATTGCCCCAGTAGATGTGGTTGTCGATCATCGCGCTCAAGAGGTTGTGGGCCGAGGTGATCGCGTGAAAATCGCCGGTGAAGTGAAGGTTCATCTCCTCCATCGGCACGACCTGCGCGTAGCCGCCGCCCGCCGCCCCGCCCTTCATCCCGAAGTTCGGGCCCAGCGAGGCCTCGCGGATGCAGACGATGGCGCGCTTGCCGATCCGGTTCAGCCCGTCGCCGAGGCCCACCGTCGTCGTGGTCTTGCCCTCACCCGCCGGGGTCGGGTTGATCGCGGTCACCAGGATCAGCTTGCCGTCCGGGCGGTCCTTCAGCGA
>JANOGU010000033.1:0-2642 GCA_031406135.1 Rhodobacterales bacterium | reverse complement strand
GGGGTTCACCCCGCCGGACCGACCTGTGCGCGGCGGGGTGAACCCCGCCCTACATCCGGCGCCTGGATCGGGAAGCACCGGCGGATGGCCTGCTCCGGGCAGGTCATCGTCCGCGTAGGCGGTGGAGCCGGCGGGGAAGAGTTTGAACCAGTGAGAAAAGGCTTTCCGCGCCGCCGCCACCACCCGGTCGATCTGGCCTTGCGACGCCTCCGGCACATCCAGAATCAGCCCGCCGGTGGGGGGTTGAGGATCGGCTCGCCCACCTCGGTGCCGGGCTCGAAAGTCCCGCCGATCCGCAGCGCGGTGGCCATGGCGGCGTGGCGCGTGTTGACGGGGGCTCTGCCTATTTGCCGCCTCCGGCGGTCTCCGACCCGCCGCGGGTGAGATAGTAGGCCGCGAGGATTGGGACGAAGGTGGCCGCGAAGACCACGATGGCGACGACATTGGTGACCGGGCGCTGGCGCGGGCGGATCAGTTCGTCCAGCATCCAGATCGGCAGGGTCTTGGCGTCGCTGCCGGTGCCGGCGGTGAAGGTGGTGACGATCACCTCGTCGAACGAGAGCGCGAAGGCCAGCATCCCCCCGGCCAGCAGGGCCGAGCCGAGGTTCGGCAGCAGCACATGGCGGAAGGTCTGGAAGGCATTGGCGCCAAGGTCGGCACTCGCCTCCAGAAGTCCGCCCGAAACGCGGCGGAAGCGGGCGACGGCGTTGTTGTAGACGATGACGATGCAGAAGGTCGCGTGGCCCAGCACGATGGTCCAGATCGAGAAGGGGATGTCGAGAACCGAGAAGGCCGACCTCAGCGACATGCCGGTGATCACGCCCGGGAGGGCGATGGGCAGCAGGATCAGCAGCGAAATCTGCTCACGCCCGAAGAACCGCGCCCGCGCCATGGCGGCCGACACCAGCGTGCCGAGGATCATCGCGATCACGGTGGCGATGGCCGCCACTCTCAGCGACAGCCAGAGCGGCGGCCAGATGTCCGGGCGGTCGAACCAGGCGGTGGCGAACCATCTGGTGGTGAAGCCGGGCGGGGGGAAGGTGAAGCTCTTCTCCTCCGTGGTGAAGGCATAGAGGAAGATCAGCAGGATCGGCAGGTGCAGGAACAGGAGGCCGCCGACGGCGGCGGCCTTGAGGCCGATGGTCGCGCGGTCCTCAGAGCGCATCGAAGGCCCCCGCCCGTTTGGCGAGCCAGAGGTAGACCACCATGATCAGGATCGGCACCACCGCGAAGGCCGCGGCCAGCGGCGTGTTCCCGGCGGTGCCCTGCAACTGGTAGACCGTGAGGCCGATGAAGCGGACCGAGGTGCCGACGATCTGCGGGATGATGTAATCCCCCATGGTCAGCGAGAAGGTGAAGATCGACCCGGCGATCACCCCCGGCATGGCCAGCGGCAGGATGACCGTGCGGAGGGTCTGGGACTTCGTGGCACCGAGGTCGGCGGAGGCCTCCAGCATCGAGACCGGCACTCGTTCCAGCGCCGCCTGCATCGGCAGCACCATGTAGGGCAGCCAGACGTAGACGAAGACCAGGAAGGTGCCGAGGAGCGAGGTCGAAAGCGAATTGCCGCCGATCGCGGGGATCGACAGCACCGCATTCAGGATGAACGAAGTGTGCGTGGCCTCCGCCGCCCAGCCGATGATGCCTTCCTTGGCCAGGATCAGCTTCCAGGCGTAGACCTTGACCAGGTAGGACGACCACAGGGGCAGCATCACGCCGAGGTAGAAGGCGGCCTTCATCCGGCCCTTTGCATAGCGGGCGGCGTAGTAGGCGATGGGGAAGGCGATGACCGCGCAGGCCAGCGTCACCGCGGCCGACATCAGCAGCGTGCGCAGGATGATGTCGAGGTTCTGCGCCCGGAACAGCTCGCCATAGGTCTTGAGCGTGACCTGCTCCACCACCAGGCCGGAGAACTCGTCGATGGAGTAGAACGACTGCACCAGGAGCGCCGCGAGCGAGCCGAGGTAGACCAGGCCCAGCCAGATCAGCGGCGGGGAGAGGAGCAGGAGGAGCAGGAGGTTCGGATGCCGCCAGAAGCTCGCGGTCAGCCGGTCGGCCAGCCCCCGGGGCGCGGTGATCGCGCCGGCGCTCATGCCTCGTCTGCCATGATGTGCAGCGCGGCCGGATCGAAAGCCAGGCCGGCCTGCGCCCCGGGTTCCGGCACCGCCTGCCCGGCGGGGACCATGACGGCAACCTCGGCCCCGGCGGCCGCGATGGTGACGCGGGTGCCGGCGCCGAGGTAGCGCAGCGTGGTCACCGGGCCGGACAGCGCCGATCCCGCGGGGGCCAGCCGCAGCGCTTCGGGCCTTATGGCGGCCCAGCGGGCCGGGCCGCCCCGCGCGCGGGACACCTCGGGCGGCAGCACGTTGGACGAGCCGACGAAGTCGGCGACGAAGCGGGTGGCCGGGCGGTCGTAGATCTCCGCCGGCCGCCCCACCTGCACGATCCGGCCCTCGTTGAACACGGCGAGGCTGTCGGCCATCGACAGCGCCTCGCCCTGGTCGTGGGTGACGAAGACGAAGGTGATGCCGAGGCGGGCCTGCAGGTCCTTCAGCTCGTCCTGCATTGCCTCGCGCAGTTTCAGGTCCAGCGCGCCCAGGGGCTCGTCGAGCAACAGGACGCGCGGCTCGTTCACCAGTGCG
>JANOGU010000010.1:0-11307 GCA_031406135.1 Rhodobacterales bacterium | reverse complement strand
CGATCCGGTTGCAGGTGCCGCCACAAGCGCCGCAGAGGCCGGTCAGGCGGGCGGTGCGGGTGTTCTGGGGGGTGAAGTCCGCCATCATGCCCAAGGGCGGACGCGGTGCCTTGCAGGTCAGGCAGTAGAGTTCGTCAGGGGCCAGCCGGACTCTGCCCTTGCTGCGCCGCGCCTCCAGGAAGGCGCGCAGCGCATCGCCGGGGATCAGGAAGGGCCGCCGGGATTTCAGTGCGCGAAGGCCCTGCCTGATCCAGCCGCGCACCGTGCCGGGCGTCACGCCCAGAGCCTCGGCGCATTCCAGGATCGAATAGGCGCGCGCCGCCCGGATCGCCCGGGGGTTCGGGCGCCTAGCCATCCGCCTTGACCTCGAACAGGGCGCGGATGTCCTCCGCCCGCCAGACGGTCGTGCGCGGGCCGAGCTTCTGCGGCTTGGGGAAGCGGCCGTCGCGGATGCCCTGCCACCAGGTCGATCTGGACACGGGGATCGGCCCGGCGGGGGCGAGGATGGACGACAGGCGGACGAAGCCGGTCACGGGAAAGCTGCGATGGTCCATGGACGGTCACCTTCATGCGTTTCGATACGCGGTGATCCTGACGGGTCGCATCGGCCGTGTGCGCGAATAGCCCGGATGGCAAAACGGACAAGTTCAACCTATTGATTTGAAGCGGAAACTCGAAAGTTACCCGCTCAACGAATAGTCATTTGTGCGGCTTCCAGTCCGGCGGCAGGTGGCTAGCGCCCAGCCGCAGGTAGTTGAGTATGGTGTCGTGAGAAACAGAGATTCCAAGCCGATCCGTAAGCGATGCGATTTCGTTCGGGATCGGGCTGCGGGCCGCTGAGGGGTCGTAGCCATACTCTTCGACGGCAATCGCAACCAAGAGCTTTGCGAGGGACGTCTTCTCCCGGCGATCCATCTTGTCCGCCGCCGATTGTGCCGCGCTTGTTCCCTGTGTCGGCTTGGCCTGGGCGTATTTGCCAAAGTGCGCCTTGAAGTCGGGGGGCACTTCTACGCTTTCAGAATCTATCCATTCGGCCAGCCTCTTTGGATCGACATTTGCGACGTAACCATGAGGGTTGAACCGCCGACGTAGCAGTTCATGTCGCCGCAAGATGAAGTCAACGACAGGAAGGTGGCTCTCCTTAGCCAAGCTTTCAAAGGCGGAGCGGTCAAAGTGCTTCGGCTCCACGCCGAGCGAGAGTGCCATCGCCTCCAGAACCGATAGGCGCGGCATCTTGGACCAGTACGCGAAATCTGCAGCAAATGCCTCGCGGCCGAGTCCTCCCGCGTACCAGTTCGGGAACCTGTCTTCCAGGCGTTTGCGGGCCAGTGAAAACCTCGCCGAAAGCTCGAGTGCGAACTGATTCTTGCTGTTCCCGTTGTTGTCAAAGGCTGCGGCAAACTCGTCCGCCGGTATGCTGGAAAGTTCATTTAAAAGGTCAAACTCCAGGTCGCCCGCAAGTGCCACGATCCGATCAAAGGCCGTTGGGTCGTACGGGCCGATGGTCTGCCGGATTTCAGGTGCGCGCAGGCCCATGCACCAGCCCACGAGCCTACGTTTGATCCGTGCGGTTATCTCTTGGCGGCTCGGGTCGGGCTTTTCGTCCATCGGCAACCTGAATCTCTACGTCGGGCGTCACCCTGCCCGGGCCTGATCCAGGAATCCAGCCCACCAGTCCGCCAGCCTCACCCGTTCCTCCCAATGCTCGCCGCGCGCGTAGGCGCGGCGCACCGTGTTGCCTTCGACATGGGCCAGCGCCCTTTCGATGGCGTCGGGGTTCCATAGACCACTTTCGTTGGCCAGCGTCGAGAACGTCGCCCTGAAGCCGTGCGATGTCATCTCATCTGCGCCGATGCCCATGCGCCGCAACGCCGTGTTCAGGGTGTTCTCGCTCATCGGCCGCATCGAGGACACCAGCGAAGGCAGAACAAGGCCGTTCGGTCCCGTCAGTTCGCGCAACTCTTTCAGCAACGCGACGGCCTGCGCGGGCAGCGGCACCTTGTGCGGGCGACGCATCTTCATGCGTTCCGCCGGGATCGACCACACGGCGGCGTCAAGATCGAACTCCGCCCACTTGGACAGGCGCAACTCGCCCGGGCGCGGCACCAGCAGTGCCAGAACTTGCAGCGCGATGCGGGTGACGGTCTGGCCATGGAAGGCGTCGATGGCGCGCATCAGCCCGCCCAGCGCGGTCAATTCAGTGACCGCCGCGCGTGGCGTCACGGTCGGGCGGATCAGGGCGTCGCGCAGGGCATAGGTCGGGTCGGCGTCGGCCGTGCCATTGGCGATGGCATAGCGGAAGACCGCGCCGACCTTGGCGCGAAGTCGCCGGGCCGTCTCATAGTTCCCCTTCGCCTCCACCTTGCGCAGCGTGCGCAGGATCACCGGCGCGGTGACTTCTGCCATGGGTTTCGCGCCGAAGTCGGCGATGGCCATGTCCAGCAGCCATTCGGTCTTGGCCAGCGTGGCGTCGGCCTTGCCTTCCTTTACAGTCTTGGCGGTGTAGGCCTTCGCCTGGGTCTCGAACGTCAGGCGGTTGCGCTCATTGTCCTGCCGCTTGCGCTCCTGTTTCGCATCCGCAGGGTCGCCGCCGTTGGCCAGCAGCGACCGTGCGGCGTCGCGGGCGGCGCGTGCCTGCGCCAGCGTCACGCTGGGATACTTGCCGATGGACAGGAGCTTCTCCTTGCCCCCGATCCGATACTTGAACCCCCACAGCCGCGACCCCGTCGGCTTAACGGTCAGGAAAAGCCCTTCGAAGTCGGCGACCTTGTAGGGCGTCTCGCGCGGCTTCAGCACTCGAATCGTAGTATCACTCAACGGCATCTGGGGGTATCGCCTCTCCGGGGGTTTGGCCGATACCCCCAAGGATACCCCCAGACTGGGGGTATCGTGGCGCATCTCAGCGGACTGGATCGGACAAACAGCATCACAAAAACTCTTATACTACAGGGCTTTTCGGATGTCATCGGAGGTTTTCGGATGGGGGAGTGGTGCCGCAGAAGGGACTCGAACCCCCGACCCCATCATTACGAATGATGTGCTCTACCAGCTGAGCTACTGCGGCGCCGGCGTCCCCTTACGGCGCACGGGGTAACAGGTCAATCCCGCGGGCAGGCGGGCGCCAGGCGCTGCGGAGCGCGGACTGCAGGAAACGCAACCGTGGAGCGGCCTAGGACTCCGATGCCTGCGGCGGCCGAACCAGCAGCGGCAGAAGCTCGCTGCCGGTGGCACTGGGGCCCGTCGTCTCGGCCGGCTCGCGCCAGCTCAGCGTGTCGAAGCCGCTGCAGTTGCTGCAGACCGGGTTCCAGTGCGCGTGGATCGCCTGGCACTTGTCGCAGCACCACTGCGGACCGCGCGGCGCGGTCAGCGCCCTGGACAGCCAGCCGCGCACCACCGCCTCGTCGGCGCCCTCGCCGCGCTCGACGGCCGCCATGACGGCGAGCGCCCGGGCGGTGGGGTGGCGCGTGACGACATCGCCCAGCGCGCGACGGGCGGCGGGGAAGTCCTCGGCGGCGAGGTTCAGCTCTGCCAGCAAAAGCAGCGTCTGGTCGTGTTCGGGCCTGACAGCGGTCAGCGTGCGGAAGCGCTTGACCCGCTCGACCGGGGTCTCGTCCGGAACAATCTCCGCGAAGGCGGCGGCCAGGTCGGGGTGGGGCTGGGCCTCCCAGGCCTTCTTCAGCACCCGCGCCGCGCCCTTGGCATCGCCCTTGGCAACCAGCGCCCTGGCGGCCATGGCGGCGCCGGGGATCAGGTCGGGCGACAGGCGGTTGGCCTCGATCGCCGCCTCGCGGGCCTTCAGGCTGGCGCCCTTGTCGAAAATCCCTTTGGCCTGCTGCAGCGCCATGACCGCATCCCGCCGGCGGTAGACGTCGCGCGGCAGCGCCCCGGACTTGACCTTGGCCCCCAGCGTGGCCCGCGCGCCCTTCCAGTCGGCCGCCCCGGACTGCAGCTTCAGAAGCACGTCCTGGGTGTCCGGGTGGCGCGGCTTCAGCGCGAAGGCCTTCTCGGCCAGCTTCAGCGCGGTCGCGGTGTCGCCCTCGGCCAGTTTCTGCTTCATCAACCCGCGGATGCCCACGAAGCGGGTCTTCTCATCGGCCAACAACGCCTTGTAGGCTTCCGTCGCCCGTGCCCCGTCGCCCGCCAGTTCCGCCGCCTGCGCGGTCAACAGCAGGGTCAGCTCCGGCTGGCCCAGGTAACGCTCGGCCCGCTGTGCCCGGACCAGCGCGGTGCGCGGCTCGCCGGAGGCCAAAGCGAGCATGCCATCGGCCAGCGCCTGGTAGCCCTTCCGCTCGCGGTTGCGGTCGAAATAGCGGCTGACGGCGGTCTCGTCGCCGGTCAGAAAGCGCAACACGGCGACCAGCAGGCCCACGGCCAGCATGCCGATCCAGATCGCCGCGACCAGCACGACGGCGGCGATGGTCGCCTGCAGCGGGCCCAGCGTGAACTCCCACCCCGCCACGGCAAAGCGCAGCCCGCCGCCGGTGTCGAGCAGCCGGCCCGCGCCCCAGGTCAGGGCCGCGATCAGCGCGACGAACAGCAGGACCTTGACGAAGGACCAGATCATGGCGCGGCCGACAGTGTGGCCAGCGCCGCGATGGCGTCCACCCGGGCGTTGGCCCGAAGGGTCCAGCCCGCCAGAGCCGCCTGCCCGGCCTCGGGCAGCGCCGCGATCTCGGCCAGCGCGCCGGCGAGATCGCCCCCGGCGACCGCCGCTTCCGCCCGCGACAGCACGGCGTCGGGGTCCGTCCCTTCGCGCGGCTGCAGCGACCGGGCGCCGGTCTGGGTGCGCAGGAAGGTGCCGATGCGCTGCATCGTGGTGGCACCCATGTCGGCGGTCAGGCTCGCCTCCAGCGCCGCCCGGGCGGCCTCGGGAAAGGTCGCCTGCAACGACAGCAGCGTCGGCACCCCGGCCCCGGCCTGCGCGGTCAGCACTTCGGGCAGGGTGGTTCCGGCGGCGGCCAGGTCGGCGGCGGCCGCGGCAAACGGCGCGCCACTGTCCACGGCGGCGGCGAGCCGGCCCAGCGCCACATCGCGCCGGGCGATGGCGACGGCGGCCTCGGCGCCTTCACGCAGGCGGACGGCTTCGTCCCGGGCGGCGGCCAGCGCCGCGCGCGCCGCCTCGGCCGCGGCGGTCACCCCGGCGCTGGCCGTCGCGGCCGCCGCCTTCTGCGTGGCGAGGTCAGCCCGGATCGCGGCCAGGTCGCGGGCGATCTGCGCCGCGGCCGCCGGGTCGCCGGCCACCGCGGCGGGCGGCACCGCTTCCAGCGCCGCCAGGCGCGCCTCGATGCCCGACAGGTCGGCCGGGGCCTGGGCGACAGCCTCGGCGGCCGACAGGCGGCTTTCCAGCGCATCCAGCCGGCCGGTAAGGGCAGACAGGTCGGGCACCGGCGCCGCCTCGGGCAGCCCGGCCACGGCCTGTTCCATCGCAGCCACCTGCGCCTGCAACGCGTCAAGCGCGTCGGCGAGCGGTGACAGGTCAGGTGCATCCGGACGATCGGACAGCGCGGCCTTCAGCGCGTCGATCTCCGCCTGCTGTGCCGCCAGTGCCGCATCCAGCGGTGCCGTCGAGGCGCTGGGCCAGCCGCCGGGGACCGCCTGCGCGAGGACAAAGCCGAACCCCGCCGCCAGCGCCCCGCCCAGCGCCAGCGCAGCGAAACCGGCACCACCCCGGGACCGCGGCGCATCAGGGGGGCGGGGCGGTTCGGGCGGCGGCGGCAGGGGGGCGGGGTCGTCGAAGACCCGGGGGGCCGGCGCAGGGTCGTCGGCCACGGACGGACCGGCCACCATGTCGCCATCGGCCAAGGCGGCCTCGGCGTCCCCCTTCATCGGGGTCTTGGCTCTGGCCATGGGTGCCTCCCTTGCCGTGCCCCGGCGGCATGGACTCACGTGGCCAGCCTAGCCCCTCGGCAAGCGCGGCTTCAAGCGCCGCGGTGCGGCGGCAGCAGCGAGGCGACGGCGTCCAGCATCGCCCCGGCGTCGGGTCGGGCGGCCACGGCTGTCCGGGCGGCGATCAGCGTCACGGCGGCGGCGGCGACCGCCGGGCTGAGCGCGGCGATCCAGAGCGGCGACCTCGCCTCCTCCGCCGCCCGGCTGAACAGCGCCGCCGTCCGCGGCGAGAACAGCGGCACGACGACCGGCCCGGTCCCGGCCAGCAGGTCCAGGGCCGCCTGGGTCAGCGGCCGGGCCCGCTGCGCATAGACGGCCAGCCCCATGGTGGGCAGCCCGCCGGCGGTCAGTCGTGCCGCCACCGCGCCGCGGGTGTTCTCGCCGTGCAGGTGGACAAGCGGACCGGGCGGCCTGCGGTCCAGCAGCGCGGCGATGAGTCTGTCGGCGTCGCCGTCCATTTCAACGGGTGTGTATCCCGCGGCAGCCGCGGCAGCCGCGGTGCGCGGGCCGACGCAGTAGGCGGGAAGCGGGCCAAGGGCCAGCTTCCCCGCCGCCTCGACCCCGGTCCCGGAGGTGAAGATCACGCCACCCCAGAGGCCGGGCGGCAGGGTCGCGGGCAGGAACTCGGGCGCCATCAGGGGGCTCTCGATGATGTTGAGAGGCCCGAAACGGGCCGCAAGCTCTGCGGCAAAGCGGACGCCCTCCCCGGACGGGCGGGTCAGCAGCACGGCGGGGGCCGAGGATTGCTTGGCCATGCCCCCGGTGCTACCCCCGGCGCGTCCCTCCTGTCCATGCCGGCCATGACGCCCCTGACCTTCCTCGGCCTCGAATCGAGCTGCGACGACACCGCGGCCGCCGTGGTGCGCGACGGGTCGGGGGGGCCGGTCATCCTGTCCTCCGTGGTGGAAGGCCAGGCCACGCTGCACGCGCCCTTCGGCGGCGTGGTGCCGGAAATCGCGGCGCGGGCGCATGCCGAGCGGCTGGATCATGCGGTCGAGGCCGCGCTGCGCGTCGCCGGGCTGGGGCTGGCCGATCTGGACGGCATCGCGGTGACGGCGGGGCCGGGGCTGATCGGCGGCGTGCTGTCGGGCGTGATGTGCGCCAAGGGACTGGCAGCCGCGACCGGCCTGCCGCTGGTCGGCGTGAACCACCTCGCCGGACACGCGCTGACGCCGCGGCTGACCGACGGGCTGGCCTTTCCCTATCTGATGCTGCTCGTCTCTGGCGGGCATTGCCAGTTCCTGAAGGTGGACGGCCCCGAGACCTTCACCCGCCTCGGCGGCTCGATCGACGACGCGCCGGGCGAGGCCTTTGACAAGGTCGCGAAGCTTCTGGCGCTGCCGCAGCCGGGCGGCCCGGCGGTGGAGGCGGAGGCTGCCGCGGGCGACCCGGGGCGCTTTGCGCTGCCGCGCCCCCTGCTTGACCGGCCGGGCTGCGACCTCTCGTTCTCCGGCCTCAAGACCGCCGTCCTGCGCCAGCGCGACCTGCGGATCGCCGCCGAGGGCGGCCTGCGGCGCCAGGACCGCGCCGACCTCTGCGCCGGGTTCCAGGCGGCGGTGGCGGAGGTGCTGGCAAGCAAGACGCGGCGGGCGCTGGCATTGGCACAGGTGCCGGCGCTGGCCGTGGCCGGCGGGGTGGCGGCGAACCGGACGATCCGCGCGGCTCTGCTGGCCGTCGCGGCCGGGGCCGGGGTGGCTTTCGTAGCCCCGCCGCTGAGCCTCTGCACCGACAACGGCGCGATGATCGCCTGGGCGGGGATCGAGCGGTTCCGGGCCGGGGGGCGCGACGACCTGACGCTGTCCGCACGTCCGCGCTGGCCGCTTGACACATCTGCCGCGCCGCTGATCGGCGGCGGCAAGAAGGGGGCGCGGGCATGAGCGTTGCCGTCCTGGGCGCCGGCGCCTTCGGCCGGGCGCTGGCCGTAACGCTGGCGCGGAAGGCGCCGGTCACGCTGTGGGGACGGCGGACGCCCCAGCTGGAGGCAGGGGTGACGGTCACCGGCGACCTCGCCGAGGTATCGGCCGGGACGGTGCTCCTCGCCCTGCCGATGCAGGCGCTGGCGGGGTTTCTGCTGGAGCAGGCGGCGTGGCTGGATGGGCGGGCGCTGGTCGCCTGCTGCAAGGGGATCGACCTTTCCACCGGGCGCGGTCCTTCCGCCGTCATCGCCGCCGCCTGCCCGGCGGCGCGGGTCGCGGTGCTGACCGGGCCGGGCTTTGCCGACGACCTTGCGGCAGGACTGCCCACGGCCCTGGCGCTGGGATGCACCGACGCCCTGGAGGGCGAACGCCTGCAGGCCTTGCTGTCCACCCCCGCCCTGCGGCTCTACCGCACGACCGATGTGACGGGGGCGGAACTCGGCGGGGCGCTGAAGAACGTGGTGGCCATCGCCGCCGGGGCAGTGATGGGCGCGGGGCTCGGGCTGTCGGCCAGGGCTGCGATCATCACCCGGGGGCAGGCCGAGATGGTGCGCCTGGCCGTGGCGCTGGGCGGGCGGGCGGAGACTTTGGCGGGGCTGTCCGGCCTGGGCGATCTGGTGCTGACCTGCACCTCGGAGCGATCACGGAACACCCGGTTCGGCATGGCGCTGGCGCGGGGCGAGGGCTTCGATCCGTCGGTGACCGTCGAGGGTGCGGCCACCGCCGTGGCCGCCGCCCGGCTGGCCGTGGCGAGGGGCGTGGAGATGCCGGTCGCCGCGACCGTGGCGGCGCTGGTCGAGGGCCGGACCACGCTGGCGCAGGCCATGGCCGACCTGCTATCCCGGCCCCTGACCACGGAGTGACCCCATGCGCGCCGCCCTGATCTGCCTCGACAAGCCCGGCCACGAAGATGTCCGCAAGGCCACGCGGGAGGCGCACATGGCCTATATCCGGGAGACCGGGGTGGTGGAGATGGCCGGGCCGTTCCTGGCGCCGGAGGGGGGCATGACGGGGAGCCTGATCGTGCTCGACGTCCCCGACCTTGCCGCGGCGCAGGCCTGGGCGGCGGGGGATCCCTATGCGGCGGCGGGGCTCTTCGCCTCGGTCGAGGTGCGGGAATGGAAGAAGGTGATCGGTTGATGCGGCAGTGGCTGTTCAAGTCCGAGCCCGCGGCCTGGTCCTGGGACCAGCAGGTCAAGGATGGGACGGACGGGACGGACTGGACCGGGATCCGGAACTACCAGGCCCGCAACAACATGCGGGCGATGGCGGTGGGGGACCGGGGGTTCTTCTACCACTCCAACCAGGGCAAGGCGGTGGTGGGGATCGTCGAGGTGATCCGCAGCGTGGCGCCGGACCCGACCGCGGACAACCCCACCTGGGACTGCGTGCGGATCAGGGCGGTGCGGCCCTTTGCCCGGCCGGTCACGCTGGAGGACTGCAAGGTGACGCCGGGGCTGGAGGCGATGGCGCTGGTCAACAACACCCGCCTGTCGGTCCAGCCGGTCAGCCCGGAGGAATGGGCCATCGTCTGCCGGCTGGGCGGGGTGGAACCCTGAGCGTCCCACCGTGGGACGCTTTTTTATATGAGTGATTCCAGTGGGTTGCAGTGATTCGGTAAGGTTTTGTTAGGGAGTCGGGTCTCGTTAACGGCGCGCGCGGTAGGGGGGCCGGCGGGTGGACAACGTCGCTGGCTTGCCGCGTTGACGAATCGACCGTCGCTGGTGAGCCTCGGGATCATGGATGACGCCGTCCCCCCCCTCGTGCCCGGGTGTCGGTCCCCGGGTCGCGGGGCGGTGGCGGCGGGCTGGGGGGAGGGCTGCGGGCGGTGTGGGGGCGGGTTGGCGTCGCGTTGGCGTCGGGCATCGGTCCCGACGGGGTATGACGGAGGCGGGAGGTCGCGGGGGTCTGGCGCGGGCGGCGGGACGGCGGTCGGGGGCGGAGCGTTGGGGGTGGCGGTCGGGGGGGAAGGGTCTGTCACTGGCCGGAGGCCAGCCCGGCGGCGGCGTTCGTCCCGGGGGCGAGGTGGCGGGCTGTGGGTTGGTCGGGTTGGGTGCAGGTTGGGGCGGCAGTGGGGCATCCGAGTGACGCCGGACTGTTGGTGCGGAGGGTGGGCGATGTTTACCTCGGTTAATCTGGTCAACAGTCCGTGGGGCGGTAGATTGCAGCGGTGGGTTGGCACCCTCTCTACGGCATGCTGTCTAACGGCACGATACCAGATGAGTCATGGCGGCGGGTTGCCCATGGCCCGGCGTTGGATTCTGTGGTGATCCAAATCAAGATTCGACTCTTGCTAAGGAGAGGAGTGACATGTTCGGCTCGATTGTTAGCATTCCAATTCTCATAGGCGCTACCTACTTTCTCTCATCACATACTCAAAACCGCGCTCTTGAAGCGGTAATCGTTGATGTTGGCGATGACGTCCGCGCAAGGAACGCGCTGGTGCGCATTTTTGACATCCAAGCTCCTTACCGGATGCGTGATTGGGTAATATTCGATGGCGCGAGTCTTGCGGACAACGACTTGCGGGATATGCTGGACCCGCTCAGAGGTGCGCCTCCGTACGCTTCTCGAGGGTACAATGCCTTCCTAAGGATCCCAACCATAAAACGCGGCCGTCCCGTGCTAGTTTGGTATCATTCCTACCTAGCGATATGTGGAACCGTATTATGTCCGTACGACCAACAAGATCTAAAGGAGATTTCTGAACCCAGTGTAGCCGACCAAGGCTCTTCCGCTCTGCGCAAGTTGGAGTATGTTGACAAGCTCGGTTTTCGTTTTCCTATAATTCACACGCTTTACGTAGGAAAAGATGGGACCCTCGTTGAGTACGAGGTTATAATTGCTGATCCACCGGTCAATGCTTTAGAGCGCTTCTTTCGACCAGCATCCGGCGCCGTGCGCCCAGATTTCTTGGTTGCTGCCGCGACATATTTTGTCAACTTCCGTTCAATGACTTGCTTGATATCACGGCCAGCGAACAAATGGCAACCGTTCTCTTGCTGATAGGGGGCTTCCATGGATCCTGACTCAAGGTTCGGGGTTAGTGTTGAAATGGCCGCGGCGGGCGCAGCGGCGGCATACAACTATGACGCATCCGGTGTCTCACAGGATTTCGCAGAGGAAGGCAGTGTTGCCTATGCCAATCAGATGGCCGCCGCCGCTGCAGTCGTTGGCAATGGATGGAAGGCGGAAGTAATCTACCAAGATGAAACCAACGTGGTCATTGGCTTTACTAATCCTGTAGGTGACCCTGGGCTGATCTCAATTCGCGGGACGGACGATTTCGGGACGGATCTTGCGGAGTACTCATATATCCAGAAAGGGGAAGTCGGAACTTATGCGAGAGAGGCAGAGACTGCAGTTAAGGAACGTCTGATCAAGGGCTTCGGCTTCGCCTAGATGGCCGCCTGAGCGTCGCTGCGACGCCCCTTTCTTGCAAACGGCACCGATTTCGTGGTTTTGGAGCCGCATCCGCAGCGCAAGGCCCCTTTCCGGGCAGACT
>JANOGU010000404.1:0-6824 GCA_031406135.1 Rhodobacterales bacterium | reverse complement strand
GAAGGGGGGGTCGCGGGGGGCCGCCCCCGCGCGCGGCCCAACCGGCGGAGCGGCCGCTTGGCCGCGACAGAGGGCGGGAGCGCTCCGGGAGCGTTCGGGCGCTGCGGGCTATTCCGCCGCCATGGCCTCGGCTCCGGGGTCCCAGCCGGAGACCGCCTTGGCCTCGAGGAACTCCTCGATCCCCCAGAGGCCGCCCTCGCGGGCGCGGCCGGACTGTTTCACCCCGCCAAAGGGCGAGCCGGCGGCGCGGCTCTTGCCGTTCATCTGCACCATGCCGGATTTCAGCACCCGCGCCATGCGGTTGCGCTTCGCGCCGTCCTGGCTCTGCACGTAGTTGGTCAGGCCGTAGGGCGTGTCGTTGGCGATCGCCACCGCCTCGGCCTCGCTGTCGAAGGGGATCAGGCACAGCACAGGGCCGAAGATTTCCTCGCGCTCGATGGTCATGCCCGGACGCACGTCGGCAAACACCGTGGGGCGGACGTAGAAGCCGCGGTTGAAGCCTTCGGGCAGGCCGGGGCCACCAGCCACCAGCCGCGCGCCCTCGTCGATGCCGGTCTGGATATAGCCCTGGATCTGGTCCCACTGCCGCTTGTTGACCACCGGCCCGACGTGCGGGCCTGCCTCATGGGCAGAGCCCACGCCGATCGAGGAGGCGACGCGCGCGGCGGTTTCCACCGCAGCGTCGTAGACCGACCGCTCGACCAGCATCCGCGAGGGTGCGTTGCAGGACTGGCCGGTGTTGTCCATCATCCGCAGCACCCCGTGTTCCACGGCGCGTGCGTCGGCATCGGCGAAGATCACGTTCGCCCCCTTGCCGCCCAGCTCCAGCGTCACCCGTTTCAGACTATCCGCGGCAGCCTTCGAGATTGCGCGTCCGGCGCGGGTGGAACCGGTGAACGAGATCATCTCCACGTCCGGGTGGGTGGACAGCCGCGTCCCGACCCCTGTGCCGTCGCCGTTGACGAGGTTGAAGACGCCGGGCGGAATCCCGGCATCGTGGCAGAATTCGGCGAAGATCATCGCGTTGAGCGGGCTTTCCTCCGACGGCTTCAGCACGCAGGTGCAGCCCGCGAGCATCGCCGGGACGGCTTTCAGGGTGATCTGGTTGATTGGCCAGTTCCACGGCGTGATCAGGCCCACCACGCCAATGGGATCGAGGATGATGCGGTCATTCGGCGCGTGCGGGCCAAGCGGGCGGACCCACTCGATGGCGTCGAAGGCGGTCAGGAAGTTTTTCAGGTGCCAGGGCAGGCAGGTTGCCTGCTCTTCGCGGGCGTGGTCGAGCGGTGAGCCCATCTCCAGGCTGATGGCGCGGGCCAGCTCTTCCTTGCGGGCGTAGTACTGGTCGAGGATGCCGGCGACCAGGCGGCGGCGTTCGGCCGGCGGCGTCGCGGCCCAGCCTGGCAGGGCGGCTTTCGCGGCGGCGACGGCGGTGTCGGTGTCGGCGGCCGAGCCCAGCGAGATCGTGGCGCAGACCTCCTCGGTCGAGGGATCGATCACGGGGTGGTCATGCGAGGCGGCGGGGGTGACCCAGGCGCCGTTGATGTAGAAGAGACGAGTGTCCATGGCGGGTGGTCCGGGATGGTGGGGTCGAGGCCGACCCTAGCACTGGGGCAAAGGGGCGGCCATGCTGATTGCGACGCCCGGAGCCGCGGCTTAGCCGTCGCGCAATGGGCCGGTCGCGTCGATCATGAAGCGCTGTGACAGCGGAATCGCCGCGGCGCCGAGCGCGCGGGCCTGCGGACCGACCGTGCCCTCGCGGATCGCGGGCGCAGTGATTCCGGACTGGTCGAGCCGGGCAAATGCGGCAGCGGTGGCGGCGGTGATGCGGGCACGCAGGTCGGAAGGCAGCCAGCCGTCGATCAGCACCGCGTCGATCTCTAGAAGGCTCGCGGCCGACAGGATCGCCGCGGCGAGGCCTTCGGCCGCGCCGTCGATCCAGGCCGCCAGTACCGGCTCGGGCACCGTCCACCCTTCCGGGTCGTGCCACAGCGGGTCGGGATCGGCGCCGGCCGAAACCATCGCCCGGGCCAGAACCGAAAGCGAGGCGACCGACAGCAGGCGGCGCATCGTGCCGTCAGGCCCCGGCATCGGCATTGGTCCGACGGCCGCCGCGTTACCGCTGCGTCCGGTGAACAGGCGACCGTTCAGCACCAGCCCGCCGCCGATCAAAAAGCCGAAGTAGAAGGTCAGGAAGTCGCGCGGCCGCTCGCCGCGGCCGAACACCAGTTCCGCGCCGCAGGCGGCGGTCGCGTCGTTCTGCACGAACACCGGCAAGCCCGACAGCACCGCGATCTCGGCGGCGATGTCGCGGTGGCGCCAGGCGTCCATCTCGGCCTGCGGCGCGCCGATTTCGGTGACCCAGGACCAGAGCTCGAAGGGCATCGCAACGCCCAGGCCGCCCACGCGGTCGCGTTGGGAGGGCGCGAGGTCATCCATCAGCTCCGGCAGCGCCGCGGCGACGAAGGCCATCACCGCATCGGGCGTGGGGTAGCGGTACATCCGCCGCCGCATGCCGCGCACGGCGCCGGTGAAGTCCACCAGCGCCAGATCGGCGGACCGCCGACCGATCTTGAGCCCGAGAAACAGCGCCCCGTCGGGATGCAGCGACATCGGCACCGACGGCTGGCCGATCCGTCCGCGCACCGGCTCTCCGCGCAGCAGCAGGCCGTCGGCCTCCAGCCTGCGCATGATGACCGAGACGGTCTGCGCCGAGAGGCCGGTGATCCGGGCGATGTCCGATTTGGCCAGCGCGCCGTTCTGCCGCACCAGTGACAGGACGAGCCTTTCGTTGTGGGCGCGCATCCCCGACTGGTTCGAGCCGCGCAGGCCGGGGTCGTCCGGTCCCGGACTGCGGTCGAGGGCCTCGCCGGGGCTCATGGGGTGACGACGCCCTTGCGCAGGATGACGTTTGAAAAAAGCGCGAGCTCGGAGGTGGCGACGATGCTGTGGGCGGCGCGGATACGCGTGTAGAGGTCCGCCGCGGCCAGCGGCTGGACACGGCGGCCGGGCGCGAGCGTGGCGCAGAGCCGGTCAATCTCGGCATGGATCGGCCCGGACTGGGCAGGGTCGTTGTAAAGCGCGGCGCGCGCGATGGGCGCCGGAACGTCGTGGTCGAGCGGCATCACCCGCAGGATCGCATCGAGAAGCGCGATCACCCCGTGCCCGTCGGCCCGCACCAGCCGTCGGGCATGCTCTTGCGCGGGATAGTTGCCGTCAACCAGCGCGATTTCGTCGCCATGTCCCATGGCGCGTAGCGTATAGAGAAGTTCCGGCCCGAGGATGGCGGGCAGCCCGATCAGCATGGTCCACGTTCTCCCGCGCCCGATCCGCGTTGCTGCGACAGTTCCGGACACCCCGATCTGCCTGTCCGAACTCCAGCGGTACCCGGCCTCCAGCGAGCAGGCTGGAGCGGAAATCGGGCGGCTGTCAATACTAAATCAGAGTGATTTATTTAACTTGACGGACACCGGCGAATCGGATTGTGATACCCGTACCGCGGCGGGAGGACACCGCCAGCGGACGGCAAGCGGGGGGCCCGTTCCCCGGATATCCTTGGGAGGATTCGGATGAAACTCACTTCGATGGCGTTCTCGGGCGCGGCGGCGCTGGCGCTGATGGCCAGCACGGCGTTTGCAGAGTCGCATGGCGGCGGTCTCGCCTGCCTGATCACCAAGAACAACACCAACGCCTTCTTCGTGAAGATGAAGGAAGGCGCCGAGGCCGCTGCAACCGCCGCTGGTCTGGATTTCCAGGCCTATGCCGGCGTGACCGACGGCGACGCTGCCCCGCAGATCACCGCGATCGAAAACTGCGTCACCGCTGGTGCCAAGGGTATCCTGATCACGCCGTCCAACGACAGCGTCGGCCCGGCCCTCAAGGACGCCCGCGCTGCCGGTATTCTGGTGATCTCGCTGGACACCCCGCTGGGTGACGCCGAGGCGCAGGACATCACCTTTGCCACCGACAACTTCGAAGCGGGTCTCCTGATCGGCAAATGGGCTGCGGCGACGCTGGGCGACAAGGCTGCGACCGCCAAGATCGCGATGCTGAATATCAACAAGCAAAACATCTCGGTCGACGTTCTGCGCGACACCGGCTTCCTCGTCGGCTTCGGCATCGAAGTGCCGGACCTGTCCGTGATGGGCTCGGAAACCGATCCGCGCGTGATCGGCCATGAAGCGACGGACGCAAACCCGGCTGGCGGTCTGGCTGCCATGGAAACCCTGCTGGCCAAGGACCCCGACATCAACGTGGTTTTCACGATCAACGAGCCAGCCGCCGAAGGTGCCTTCCAGGCGCTGAAGAACGCCGGCAAGGAAGGCCAGGCGATCATCGTTTCGGTGGACGGCGGTTGCCCGGGCGTGGCTTCGGTCAAGTCGGGCGTGATCGGCGCC
This sequence comes from Rhodobacterales bacterium, assembly GCA_031406135.1. GTDB lineage: Bacteria > Pseudomonadota > Alphaproteobacteria > Rhodobacterales > Rhodobacteraceae > JANOGU01. The sequence goes on along the minus strand of JANOGU010000404.1, from coordinate 2,427 downwards.
ACCTCGCAGCAGTACCCGCTGAAGATGGCCGCCCTCGGCATCGACGCGATCGCGGCCTTTGCCAAGGACGGCACCAAGCCGACGGTGACCGAAGGCCTGTCGTTCTTCAACACCGGCGTGAACCTGATCACCGACAAGCCCGCCGAAGGCGTGCCGTCGATCGACACCACCGAGGGCACCAACCTCTGCTGGGGCTGATCTGACCAACGGACTGGCTTGATTACCGGAAGGGCGGCTTTTAGGGTCGCCCTTCTGCATGGGCGGCCCTGCCGTCTGCATGGAAAGACCGGGAAGGGGCGACCGAAGCCATGAGCACGTCAGAGGCACCGACCAAGACGATCTCCGACTATGAAGCTTCGCTGGCCAAGGCAGACGCTGCGGTTGCGCGTTTCGAGCGGGATGACAAGACCCTCACGCACAAGCTGAGGAACTTCCTGCGCAACTATCCGACGATGATCCCGGCCCTTGTGCTGCTGCTTTCGATTGCGATCTTCTCGATCATCGCGCCGCGTTTTTTCGGCATGGGCGCACTTTCGACCGTGCTGAAGCAGGTGACGGTGACCGGCTTCATCGCCTTGGCGCAGACACTGATCATCCTGACGGCGGGGATCGACCTGTCGGTCGGTGCGATTCTTGTGCTGACCTCGCTCATCATGGGCAACCTTGCGGTGGTGTCGGGCGTGCCCATGCTGCTGGCGGTCGTGATCGGCATCTTCTTTGGTGCCCTGATGGGTGCGCTGAACGGCATCCTCGTCGCGCGGGTGAAGTTGCCGCCCTTCATCGTGACGCTGGGCACGCTGTCGATCTTTTCCGCCCTGACGCTCTGGTATTCGAAATCGGAATCGATCCGCAATGTCGATATCGAGGCGCAGGCCCCCGGTCTGTTGTGGTTCGGCCAGAGTTTCAATTTCGGTGGTGCCAGCCTCAGCCTTGGCGGCATCACGCTGATCCTGCTCGCGGCAGTCCTTTGGTATGTGCTGAATCACACCGCCTGGGGCCGCCATGTCCATGCCATCGGCGACGATCCCGAAGCCGCCATGCTGTCGGGCATCCGCGTCAACCGCGTGCTTATCTCGGTCTATGTCGTGGCCGGCGTGATCTGCGGCTTTGCCGCCTGGATCGCCATCGGCCGGGTCGGATCGGTTTCTCCGATTGCCTTTTCGACGGTGAACCTCGCCTCGATCACCGCCGTGGTGATCGGCGGCACCTCGCTGTTCGGCGGGCGCGGGTCGATCATCGGGTCGGTGCTGGGGGCCTTCATCGTGGGCGTGTTCAACACCGGCCTGTCGCTGGCGGGGGTGGATGACTACTGGCAGATGTTCGCGGCGGGATGTCTGGTCATCATCGCCGTCGCAATGGACCAATGGCTGCGGAGGGCCTCGCAATGACCGATGTGCAACCGATCCTGCAGGCCAAGGGCCTGATGAAGCGCTATGGCACCGTGGTGGCCATGAACGGGGCCGATTTCGAGCTGATGCCGGGCGAGATCTGCGGCGTGATCGGCGACAACGGTGCGGGCAAGTCCACCCTGATCAAGGCGCTGTCCGGGGCCGTCACCCCGGATCACGGCGAGATCTTGCTGGATGGCCGGGTCGTCCACTTCCGCAGCCCCGAGGATGGCCGCGCCGAGGGGATCGAGACGGTCTACCAGAACCTGGCGATGTCGCCGGCGCTGTCCATCGCCGACAACATGTTCCTCGGCCGCGAATGGCGCCGGCCCGGCGTCGCCGGTTCGGTGTTCCGCATGATGGACCGGCCGCGGATGGAGAAGTTCGCCCGCGACAAGCTGAGCGAACTGGGTCTTGCGACCATCCAGGACATCACCCAGGCGGTCGAGACGCTGTCGGGCGGCCAGCGCCAGGGCGTGGCGGTGGCCCGCGCCGCGGCCTTCGGGTCGAAGGTCGTGATCCTGGACGAGCCGACCGCAGCCCTTGGGGTCAAGGAAAGCCGCCGGGTGCTGGAGCTGATCCGCGACGTCCGCGCGCGCGGCATCCCGATCATCCTGATCAGCCACAACATGCCGCATGTGTTCGAAGTGGCCGACCGCATCCACATTCATCGGCTTGGCCGCAGGCTCTGCGTGATCAATCCGAAGGATTACACGATGTCGGACGCGGTGGCGTTCATGACCGGGGCGAAGCTGCCGGAGGGCGTGAAGGAGGCCGCCTGAGGGATCAAGGGATCACCTCGAACCTGTCCACATCCACCATCCCGTGGTCGGTGATCTTGAGATGCGGGATCACCGGCAGTGCCAGGAAGGCGAGCTGCAGGAACGGCTCCTCCAGCGTCACGCCCAGCGACCGCGCGGCGGCGCGCAGGTCGACAAGGCCCGCGCGCACCGTCTCGAAGGGTTCAAGGCTCATCAGCCCCGCCACCGGCAGGGCCAGCTCGGCCAACACCGTGCCATCCGCCACCACCACGAACCCG
>JANOGU010000102.1:0-8535 GCA_031406135.1 Rhodobacterales bacterium | reverse complement strand
TGATGCCGGACGGCAGAGGACACTCCCCCGAAGCAGTTTCATTCTTGCTGAAAAACCCCGGGGGGAGCGCAGCGGGGGGCACCGCCCCCCTCCGCACGCAAGCAAAGCGCCGCCGCCAAGCCCGCCTCCCCGGCAGCGGCGGCGGCCGGCACGGCTACGGCGTCGAGTGCGCGGTCGTAGTCGGCGAGCGTGCCGCCGGAGGCCGCCTCGGACAGCACCCGGCGCCAGGCGCGGGCGCCGGGACGGCCGGTGAAAAGGCCCAGCATGTGGCGGGTGATGGCATGCATCCGGCCGCCGCGAACGAGGTGGGCTTCGATCTCGTCGCGCATCGCCTGCGCCACGGTCACGGCGTCCGGACCCGCCGGGTCGCCCCAGAGCGTGTCGGCGGCGCCGAGGATCGCGGCCGGGTCGTGGTAGGCGGCACGGCCGACCATCACGCCGTCGATCCCCTGGGCCAGCAGCGCGCGTGCCGCCGCCAGCGCGGCCACCCCGCCGTTCAGCGACAGGCCGAGGTCCGGGAAGCGGCGCTTCATGGCCAGGACGAGCGGATGGTCGAGCGGCGGGATCTCGCGGTTCTCCTTCGGCGACAGGCCGGCCAGCCAGGCCTTGCGGGCATGCACGATGACATGGCGCACCCCAGCGCCGGCCACCGCCTCGAGAAACCGCGGCAGCGCCTCGGCCGGGTCCTGGTCGTCCACGCCGATGCGGCACTTCACCGTCACCGGCACCGGGCTTTCGCCGATCATCGCGCGGCACAGCTGGGCCGCCAGCGCCGGCGTTTCCATCAGGACCGCGCCGAAACAGCCCGACTGCACGCGGTCGGACGGGCAGCCGCAGTTGAGGTTGATCTCGGCGTAGCCGAAGGGCACCGCCAGCCGCACCGCCTGCGCCAGCAGCGCCGGCTCCGACCCGCCCAGTTGCAGCGCCACCGGGCCGTCGCGGTCGTGGCCGAGCAGCCGCTCGCGGTCGCCGTGGATCACCGCCTGCGCCGTCACCATCTCGGTGTAGAGCATCGCCCGCCGGGTGAACCGGCGGTGGAACGACCGGCAGTGCCGGTCGGTCCAGTCCATCATCGGCGCGACGGACAGGCGGTGGGCGGGGTCGTCCATGGCCATGCCCTGGCGCAGGATTGCTGGTTTCGCAAGAGGCGGCCGGAGCGGTGCCGGCGCCACAGCCTGCCGCCGCGGCGGGTCAGAGCTTGCGCGCCAGCGCGAACTCGGTGCCCCAGGGGTCGGCCGCGACGGTGCCGCCGAAACGTCCGGCCAGATCGTCATAGGCCGCCGAATCGGCCCGCAGGGTCACCCGCGCCAGCCCGGTCGAGGGCTGCGCCCGGCGCACGGCGCCGCGGCTGTTCCAGACGTTGCCGGCCAGGTGGTGGTGGTAACCGCCGGTGGAGACGAAGACCGCGCCGGGATAGTCGGCCATCTTGTCCATCCCCAGCGTGTCGGCAAAGAAGCCCTCGGCCACAGCGCTATCGCCGACCTGCAGGTGGACATGGCCGATCACCGTGCCTTCCGGCGCGCCGGCCCAGGGCGCGTCGGCGCCGTTGGCCACGTCCTGCAGGTCCAGCCGCAGCGTCGCCATCTGCAGCCGCCCGTCCGGAGCGGTCCAGACCGCGCGTGGCTTGTCGGCATAGACCTCGATGCCGTTGCCCTCGGGATCGGTCAGGTAGATCGCCTCGCTGACCAGATGGTCCGAGGCGCCCTCGATGCGCAGGCCGGTCGCCGCGGCATGGTGCAGCCAGCGCCCCAGCGCGGCACGCGACGGCAAGAGGAAGGCATTGTGGAACAGCCCCGCTTCGGCCGGGTCGTGGCGCCGTGCCGCAGGATCGGCGCGCAGGGTGAGAAACCCCTCCACCCCGGCGCCGAGCGTGACTTCGGTGGCGTCACCGCCCAGCCGGGCAAGGCCCAGCGTGCGTTCGTAAAAGGCGGCCATGCCGGGCAGGTCGTGCACCGTCAGGGTGACGGCGCCGATTTCGACGGGGGCGGACGCGGTGGACATGGCCAGACCCTCAGCTGCGGTCGAACGCCCAGGCGCCGGCACCCAAGAGCGCCTGCGCCACCAGCATGATCGCCCAGAACACCGGGAATTCCCAGCCGCCGCCGGCGTTGGAGAAGAAGAAGCCCGCGCTGCCGTGGCCGAACCAGGCCGCGCCCAACAGCACCGGCACCAGCGCCAGCGCCACCCACTTGACGCGGAAGCCGGCGATCAGCGCCAGGCCGCCGAGAATCTCGGCCGCGATCACCAGATAGGCCAGCACCGGCGGCAGGCCCAGCGAGGCGAAATAGCCGGCGGTGCCGGCGGGGGTGAAGACCACGAGCTTCAGCCCGCCATGCAGCAGGAACAGGGCGCCCGAGGTCACCCGCAGCAGCGTGGCGGCTAGGTCGGCAGGACGGACCACGGAAAGGGCGGCGGTGGCAGAGGACAGGGCAGTCATCGGGGGCATCCTTCACTAGGCGCCGGGGATCGGCGCGATGGGCGGAAGATGATCCCCCACGGAATGGGAATCAATCCGGTCTCCTGGAAGTTGTTTCCGTCCGATCTGGAAGTAATCAGCCCTCGGCCCGCAACGCGCGCACCAGGAACTCGATCAGCAGCCGCAGCCGCGCGGGCTGGTGCCGTCCACCGGGGAACAGGACGTGGATCGGCAAGACCGGCATCTCCTGACCTTCCAGGACGCGAACCACCCGCCCTGCCGCGAGGCTTGCGTCGGCCACGAAATCCGGCAGGCAGGCGATGCCCAGCCCCGCCTCGGCCGCGGCGAGGCAGGCGGCGGCGCTGGAGAACGTCACCCGCCCCGCGACGGTGACGCGACGGTCGTTGCCGAAGGTCCAGACCTTCGGGTCGCGGAAATTGGTGTCGAGCAGGCATTCGTGGCCCGTCAGATCCTCCGGCGTCAGTGGCATGCCGCGCACCGAAAGATAGGCGGGCGAGGCCACGACAATCATCCCCGCCTCGCCCAGCCTGCGGCCGGTCAGGGACGTATCGCGCGGCTCGCCCACGCGGATCGCGGCGTCGAAGCCCTCGTCGATCAGGCTGGCCAGCCGGTCGGAGAACTGCGTCTCCAGCGTAATCCCGGGGTTCTCCAGCGCGAAACGCGCCAGCAGCGGCGCGATGCGCAGCGCGCCGTATTCCACCGGGGCGGTCAGCCGCAGCCGCCCGCGCGGGTCGCGCGCGGCGTTGCGCACCTCGGTGTCCAACTCGTCGAAGGCGTCCAGCAGCGCGCCCAGCCCCTGCGCATAGGCGCGGCCCGCGTCAGTCAGCGTCAGCGCCCGCGTGGTGCGGTGCAGAAGCTTCACGCCGAGGTCGGCCTCCAGCCGCGCCAGCAGTTTGGAGGCCTGCCCCGAACCGGTCCCCAGCCGCCGGGCGGCGGCGGCGAAGCTGCCGCTCTCCACCACCTTGACGAACATCCGCTCTGCGGCCAGCCGGTCCATGCGGGACAGCTTATAGCGGGATCGGATCAACCGGAACCACCGGCCCTCCGCAAGCGCCTCCCCTCCCCTCGTGGGAGGGGATGGGGGAGGGGGGCGCCCGGCCCGATCCGCAGAGCCCCCCACCCTCTCCCTCCCCACAAGGGGGAGGGAAGCGCCCCGGGACGGGCGGCTCACCTTGCGCTGATCCCGCTCTTGAGCGAGCTTTCCCGGTGCGGAGCCGCCTCGGCCCACCGCCCCCGAGTCGGTTCGCGCGTAAATCATTAACTCATTGGTAATTAACAGTAAACCTACGGACCGACCGGCCCCCTGGAAGGGGGTCACTTGCCTTTTGCGACCTTCCCAGGGGGGAAGGCGGCGCTCACCCTCAGCCGCCGGTCCTGCGAGCGGCCTTGCCGACGGCCGGGACCGGCCCTAGGACCGCAGCGGGCGCAGGGGAGACAGCGATGACGTGGTGGAAGGGGTCGGTCACCTATCAGGTCTATCCGCGCTCGTTCCAGGACACGGACGGCGACGGCATCGGCGACCTGCCCGGGATCACCGCGCGGCTTGACCACATCGCCGACCTTGGGGCCGAGGCGATCTGGCTTTCGCCCGTCTTCCGCTCGCCGATGGCGGACATGGGCTACGACGTCTCGGACTATTGCGACATCGACCCGGTGTTCGGCACGCTGGCCGATTTCGACGCGCTGCTGGCGCGGGCCCATGGGTTGGGGCTGAAGGTCATCATCGACCAGGTGATCAGCCATTCCTCGGCCGAACATCCGTTCTTCAAGGAAAGCCGCAGGGACCGGACGAACCCGAGGGCCGACTGGTATGTCTGGGCCGATCCCCGGCCGGACGGATCGGCGCCCACGAACTGGCTCTCGGTCTTCGGCGGCCCGGCCTGGACCTGGGACGCGCGGCGGCGGCAGTATTACCTGCACAACTTCCTCCCGGTGCAGCCGGACTGGAACCTCCATCACCCGGAGGTGCAGGACTACCTGCTGTCGACGCTGGACTTCTGGCTGCAGCGCGGGGTGGACGGGTTCCGGCTGGACACGGTCAACTACTACCTGCACGACCGGCAGCTGCGCGACAACCCGCCGCGCGCAGTACCGCAGCTGCCCGCCAACCCATTGGAGATGCAGGAGCAGCTCTACAACAAGAACCGCCCCGAGACCCTGGCCTTCCTGCGCCGCCTGCGCGCGCTGCTCGACCGCTACGCGGCGCGCGCGATGGTGGGCGAGGTCGGCGACAGCGGCGCCACGGCGACCCGGGTGATGGCCGACTACACCGCCGGCGGCGACAAGCTGCACATGGCCTATTCGTTCGAACTGCTGTCGCCCACGCTGTCGGCCGCCCGTATCCGCAGGTCGGTCGAAGGCTTCTTCGCCGCTGCTCCGGACGGCTGGCCGATGTGGGCCTTTTCCAATCACGACGTGGTCCGGCATGCCTCGCGATGGTCGGACCTGGGACCGCTGGAAGACGTGGCGAAACTGGCCGGCGCGGTGCTCTTGGCGCTGCCGGGGTCGATCTGCCTGTACCAGGGCGAGGAACTCGGGCAGACCGAGACCGACATCCTGTGGGAAGAGGTCACCGATCCGCCGGGCAAGGCCTTCTGGCCCGACTACAAGGGCCGCGACGGGTGCCGGACGCCGATGGTCTGGGACGGCTCGCCGCAGGGCGGGTTCACCACCGGGACGCCCTGGCTGCCGGTCAAGGCGCCGCAGCTTGCGCGCAATGCAGCCGCACAAGGGGTAGGGTCAGTCCTGGACTTCTACCGCGAGATGCTGCGGTTCCGCCGGTCCACGCCAGCGTTGACCTCCGGCGAATTCCGCTTCCGCGACGCGCCCGGGCCGCTTCTGGTGCTGGACCGCGGCGGGGTCACCGGGGTGTTCAACCCGGGCCGCGCGCCGGCCGAATGGCCGGCGCCGGGGCGGATCACCGGACCCCGGCAGGGGGCCCGGGTCCGGGGCGGCGTGCTGCACCTGGCAGGCTGCGGCTTCGCCTTCTTCGGCGGCTGACAGGCGCGTCTGTCCCGTCCCGCACCTGTCGGGCATCCGTCGGGTTTCCGTCCCGACAGCGCGCGGGCCGCGGGATCAGCGCGCGTTCTGCACCAGGTTCGCGAGGTAGGCGACGATGCCGAGCAGCACGGCAACCTCGGCAATCGGCGCCCAGGGCACCATCGCCGCCTCTTCGATCCAGCCGGAGAACAGCAGGAACAGGAGGATCAGCAGCATCAGCGCGCCGATCTGGTGCAGCCAGAAATGCGCCTTGGCCAGCAGCGTCCCGGCCATCGCCGGAAACAGCGTGTAGAGGATGCCGAACAGCGTCATCAGCACGAAACCCAGAAGGTTGATGTGGGCGTGCAGCGGCGTGAAGATGTAGTTCGCCGTTACCCCCATGTAGATGCCGAAGCCGATACCGACGATGAGGTAGAGCCCCCCTGTCACCAGGAAGGCGCGTGAGACGTTCATGTCACTGTCCCCTTTGCGTAGCGACCGCCGGCGTTGCGGCGGCGGGGTCAGTCTATCGCGGGACCGGGCGGCGGTGAACGATTTTTTGTGCAGCATAACCTAAGGTTGCACGATCATCGGGCGTCACACGTGGGGTTGTTGCGGCGGTCCGCCGCGCAGCCGTGCGGCGTCGGTGCCACCGCGCCCGGCCTTGGCGTGCGACGCGGCGGTCGGCGTTTCAGGCGAAGTATTTTCCGCCGTTCACCTCGACCAGCGAGCCGCACATGTAGCGGGCGGCGTCCGAGGCCAGGAACAGGATCACCGCGGCGATCTCTTCCGGCTCGGCGATACGGCCCAGCGGCACCGTCTTGTTCAGCTCCGCCACCCCGGTGTCAGGGTCGTAGCCGCGCCTGATGAACCCGCCGCGCAGCATCGGCGTGTTCACCTCGTTGGGGCAGACCGCGTTGACGCGGATGCCCTGGTGCGCATGGTCCATGCCCATGCACTGCGTCAGCGAGGCCAGCGCCGCCTTGGTCATCGTGTAGACCGCATGGTTCGGGCCGGGGCGGACGCCCCAGCACGAGGCGGTGTTGACGATCGCCCCGCCGCCCTGCGCTGCCATCAGCGGGATCGCGGCGCGCGAGATGCGGAACGGCGCCTCGACGTTGACCGCCAGCGAAACGGCAAAGTCGGCATCGGAGGTTTCCGTGACCTTTCCCCGAGCGATGACGCCGGCATTGTTCACCACGATGTCGAGCCGCCCCAGCGCGGCCAGCGCCGCCGCCGGCAAGCCGTCAGCATAGGCGGCCTGGCGCAGGTCGCCCGGCAGATGCGCCTCGGCCTCCACCGCCGAGGTATCGCGGTCGGCCACCGCCACGCGCGCGCCAGCGGCGCGCAGCGCCGTGACCACCGCCCGCCCGATCCCGCCGGCCGCGCCGGTGACAAGCGCCGTCTTTCCCGTGAAGTCCATCGTCCCCCTCCTCTTCCCGGTCAGCGTGGCTGTCGCGCCGAAACCCCCCGCGTCGCACCGCGCACCCGACCCGGGATTCGCGCTTCACCGCGCCGTGCGGCAGGGAGCTCCGGGCAGGGGCAGGGAGGGACTCGCAGGCACAAGCTAAGCAACTTCATATCATATGTTTTTCTTGTGTGAGTATGTAGAGCTACCCCCCGAAAATCGGACAATGACCGAAGCCATGATCGGACGTCTGCTGGTCTCCAGGCGCGAAGGGATCAGACCATGCCGGAACGTGAGGCAACCATGACGCGGGGTTCAAGGCGCGGGTGGCGTTGCAGGCCGTGAAGGCCGAGCGCACGGTTTCGGAACAGGCGACCGCCGCTGGCGGTCGCTGAAATATGAATGCGTCCACCTGCACGCCTGGCAAACCGGGTCGCAGGCCAAGGCCGGCGCCGGGCGCTGGATCACCTTCTACAACCACCGCCGCCCACAGACTGCCGGTGGCGGCCAACCGCCCGCCGTGGTCTGCTTCCTCCACATCGAAACCGGCCAACAGGTGCAGGCAGTAGCTTGGATCAGCCGGAAATCTGTCCAGGAACCGGGGGTAGCTCAGTCCCCGATGGCAATCGGTCGCTGCGCCCTGCGCATCGTCACGTCGGCTCGGCGACTGCGTCCTTGCTTATCTGCGCCATCGCGCGAACCCTGCATCAGGTCTCGGCCGCGGCCGAAATTCCTGTGCCTTTCATCAGGACGCCGCTATCGTTTGGGGGGTGGGTGATCGGAGGCGCAGGCGCCATCGGTATTCGGGCATGATTGGAGCAGGCTCTTGGCAGGATCGGCGACAGTGCAATCGGGATCGGGGCCGATGCCTCCTGCCGACGTGCAGTTGCTTCGCCAGGCGCTCGCCGACGAAAGGGCGCGCAGCACGGCGACGACAGAAATCCTGCAGGCGATCAACGGCTCGCCGGGCGAACCCCAGCCCGTCTTTGACCTGATCGCCCGCAAGACCGCAGAACTCTGTTCGGCAAGCTTCTGCAGCCTCTTTCGCTATGACGGCGAGCGACTGCACCTCTGCGCGAACCAAGGCTTTCCCCGGAAGCTTCTTGCCAAGTACGCCAAGAACTACCCCATGCGCCTGCAGAAAGGCACGGTGTCCACCGCCGTGGTGGAAACAGGCGAGGTCGCGCACCTCGACGACGCCCAGTCCCCTCAATACTTCGACGCGGCAACGGCCCGGACCGTCGGATGGCGCCGCATGCTCGGCGTGCCGATCCACTGCGGCACGACGCTCTGGGGCGTGATCAGTCTGGCATGGCCGGATACCACGCCGCCGCCGCCCGAGCATGTCGATCTGGTCCGGAGCTTTGCCGATCTGGCCGGGATCGCCATCGACAACACACGCCAGTTCCGCGAATTGCAGACCCGGCTCGCGCGCGAGGCGGCGACGCGGGATATATTGGAGGTCATCAGCCAGAGCCGGGACGATGACAAGCCGGTGTTCGACGCGATCGTCAGAAACGCCGCAAGGCTGTGCAATGCCCCAACGACATGGTTGCTGCTGACCAATCCTGCGCAAAGCGAACTGGTGCGGGCAGCCCACCACGGAACGAACCCGAGGAACGTCGAACTCGGCAGCACCTGGTCGCTCGACACCCAACCGGACAGGATAACGGGTCTGGGCCGCGCGATCCTTGAAGCGCGTACGATCGAG
>JANOGU010000330.1:0-11427 GCA_031406135.1 Rhodobacterales bacterium | reverse complement strand
TGGGTTGTCTCCATGTAGGGCGGGGTTCACCCCGCCGGAGGACGGATGGCGGGGTGAACCCCGCCCTACGGGTTCATTTTCCAATCGCCTGCATCACCGCCTGCCCCAGCCCCGCCGGGCTGTCGGCGACCACGATCCCGGCGGCCTTCATCGCCGCGATCTTGCTTTCCGCGTCGCCCTTGCCGCCCGAGACGATGGCACCGGCGTGGCCCATCCGCCGACCCTTGGGCGCCGTGCGGCCGGCGATGAAGCCGGCCGTGGGCTTCCACCGCCCGCGCTTCTTCTCGTCGGCAAGGAACTGCGCCGCGTCTTCCTCGGCCGCGCCGCCGATCTCGCCGATCATGATCATCGCCTCGGTCTCCGGGTCGGCGAGGAACATCTCCAGCACGTCGATGTGCTCCGTCCCCTTGATCGGGTCGCCGCCGATGCCGACGGCGGTGCTTTGCCCGAGCCCGAGGTCGGTGGTCTGTTTCACCGCCTCATAGGTCAGCGTGCCGGACCGGCTGACCACGCCGACGCGGCCGCGCTTGTGGATGTGCCCCGGCATGATCCCGATCTTGCAGGCGCCGGGAGTGATGATCCCCGGGCAGTTCGGCCCGATCAGCCGCGAGCCGGAGCCCTCCAGCGCGCGCTTGACCTTCATCATGTCCAGCACCGGGATGCCCTCGGTGATGCAGACGATCAGCGGCATGCCGGCGTCGATCGCCTCCAGGATCGAGTCGGCGGCGAAGGGCGGGGGCACGTAGATCACCGAGGCATTGGCCCCGGTCCTGGCAATGGCGTCATGGACCGAGTCGAAGACCGGCAGGTCGAGGTGTTCGCTGCCGCCCTTCCCGGGCGTGACGCCCCCCACCATCTTGGTGCCGTAGGCGATGGCCTGTTCGGAATGGAACGTGCCCTGCGAGCCGGTAAAGCCCTGGCAGATCACGCGGGTGGTTTCGTTGACGAGAATGGCCATAGGGGCCTCCCAGGGATTGAACGGTGCGTCAGGGAACCGGGCCTCGCGGCCCGGCCGGGTTGTCAGTTGCCGCCCGTGGTGGTGAAGCGGACGGCCGAGGTTGTCTCCGAGGCGCAGGTCGGGTCGTTGCCGCCCGAGGTGAGCGTCGCCACCCCGCCGTTCGACAGGCTGTGGGTGGTGCAGCCGTCGGCGTCGGTGCCGCTCTCGGCCACCTCGATCCCGCTGTTGCCGCCCATCATGAAGAGGTTGAACATGGTCTGCGCATCCTCGGTGCCCAGCGCCGTGCTCTCGATGACGCAGTCCCCGCTTTGGGCCAACAGCCAGCCAGACACCTTGTCGCCGGTGGCGGGCTTGAACATCAGGATGCCCAGCTCGCCGTCGATCTCTGTGGTCCAGCCAACATCGGCCAGCGCCATGGTCGTCGCGTCGACCGCCCCGCCGCCCAGAATACAGGCGCCGATCCCGTCGATCATCTGGTAGCCGGGGTCATCCGCGCCCTGCGCGAGGACAGGTGAGGCGCCGAGCAGCAGCGCAAGAAGGGCGATCATGGTCTTCATCTTCAGGTCCTCTGTCATCGGTTCCATCTGTTGTCTCCGGCGGGGAGGGGCCTCTGGCCCCCGTCCGCCGGGGTTCATTCGTCGATCAGCCAGGCACCTTCGGTGCGGCCATGTTCAGTGGTCCTGTCATATTGCCGTTCCTCCGCCAGCCATTCCTGATGCACCGCCGCGGTATCGCCGCGGCAGCCCATCTCCTGCACCTCGCGGGCGAAGCCGAGCGCGAAATCGACGTGGTTCTCCTCATGGTCCTCGAGGTTGTCCAGCATCTCGCGGAAGATCGCCTCCTCCTCACCCGTCAGCTTCGCGTCCGGGCCGAGGTCGGGCAGGACGATGGTCGCGCTGACGCTAAGCTCGCAGGCGGCGGTCCAGTTGACCTGCCAGGTGGTGTAGGCGGGATAGCCGTAGGGGCCTTCAAGGTTCATCTCGGCCTGCAGCCCGGGCAGGCTGTCACTGTCAAGCTCGTAGAACTGGTAGGTGATCTCGGCCTCGATCTCGTCCTGGGCGAGGACGGGGCTGGCGAGGAGGACGAGGGCCAAGGCCGCCCCATGAAAACCGAAGCTCCGCCGGTCAGAGATAACCTCAGCGCTCATGCAGGTCGTCCCGTGCCCAGGTGATCTCGCCGACCCCGGCCACCGACCGCCCCGCCAGCTCGCGGAGGTGCCGCCGCGCCCGGGCAGTCCCGAGCGTGGTGCTTTCGACGTGGCAACAGCCGGGGGTCAACGACATGAAGGCGAAGGTATCGGTGCCGATACCGGGCTGGAAGGTGACCACCCCCATTTCGGTGTCTTCCTCATGGGTCGAGCCGTAAAGGCCCAGTGTGGTGACAGTCTTGTCAGGCAGCCCCTCGCCCAAGGCGCAGGCGACGTAGCCCTCGATCAGTTGGTTCGCAGGATCGGCGTCCTGCGCCAGCGCGGGCAGGGGGGCCGGAAGCGCAACGAGGAGACCGGTGAGGGATGCGATCTTCTTCGTCAGGTTCATCCCATCCCGCTGGATAGCGGTCCGGCTTGTTGTCAGGGAGTGCGGCGGTTTCATCATCTAACCGGCCACCTTGCCATGGCTGAAACTCGCGCCATTCGCTTCAAGCCAGGTCTCGCAGGCCCGCAGAAACTCGAAGTCCTGTGCATACCAGCGACGCAGATTCTGTTTCGCCAGGTCCGAAAGCGGTGGTGCGCCGTCATAGGTTTGCCTGCGCGCAGCGGGATCGTCTCCTGTCGCCTCGACTGGGCCGCTGTAGCCGATCCTGCGCAGAAATTCGGCCAGGTCCTCCCGCAGATGCTCGATGCGGATGATCCAGACCGGGGGCCGAAGAAACAGGTCGAAACCGTGCAGGGTAAACGTGTCGATCAGGTTGCGGCTGGTGTGGCGGATGGATTTCATGGCGAGGGCGGCATCGACGCCCAGACGATCCGAAAGGAAAAGTGCTTCGGCAAGCTCATTGGCCGAAGTGAATTGCTGAAAAGCGTGCGTCTCGCAGGTCTTCCACCGGGCTTCCGGTTGAGTGTGTCGCTTGATTTCCCGCCAATGAAGGGCAGATCGAAACCGGGAGATCGGGTCGCGGGTTGAAAAGAAGTATCGCTGGCCCTTCGGGAGGTCTAGCAGGCGAACCTCGTGCTCGTGCGCACGTATCCTGTTGCGAAATCGCCCCTGATTGACATGGCGCATGACCAGCTTGATCTGCGAGCCTGCCGTCTTGGGCACATGCAGGAAGTGAATGGCGTCCCGAGGATAGCCAACAATTCGGTCGACCGCATGGATCAGGCGGTCGCGCAGCGCCTGCGGCCTCATCGCAAGCCTCCCGATCCTGACTGCCTGGCTGACACTACCCCCGCACCGCCTTCACCACCTTCGCCGCCGCGTCGCTCAAATCATCCGCCGCGATCACGTCCAGCCCGGACTCGCGGATGATCTTCTTGCCCAGCTCCACGTTCGTCCCCTCCAGCCGCACCACCAGCGGCACCTTCAGCCCGACCTCCTTGACCGCGGCGATGATGCCTTCGGCGATGATGTCGCAGCGCATGATGCCGCCGAAGATGTTGACCAGGATGCCCTTCACGTTGGGGTCGGAGGTGATGATCTTGAAGGCTTCGGTCACCTTCTCCTTGGTCGCCCCGCCGCCCACATCCAGAAAGTTGGCGGGCTCCGCCCCGAACAGCTTGATGATGTCCATCGTCGCCATGGCCAGGCCCGCGCCGTTGACCATGCAGCCGATCTCGCCGTCCAAGGCGATATAGTTCAGGTCGAACTTCTGCGCCGCAAGCTCCTTGGGATCGACCTCGGTCTCGTCCTCCAGCGCCACGATGTCGGGATGCCGATACAAGGCGTTGTTGTCGAAGCCCATCTTGGCGTCGAGGCATTTCAGCACGCCGTCGGTGGTCACGATCAGCGGGTTGACCTCCAGCATCTCCATGTCCTTGTCGAGGAACAGCTTGTAGAGCGTGCGGATCAGGCTGACGCATTGCTTGACCTGGTTGCCCTCCAGCCCGAGCGCGAAGGCCACGCGGCGGCCGTGGAAATCCGAGAGGCCGGTGGCGGGATCGACGGTGAAAGTGTGGATCTTCTCCGGCGTGTCGTGGGCCACGGCCTCGATGTCCATGCCGCCCTCGGTCGAGGCGACAAAGGAGATGCGCGACGACCCCCGGTCCTCCAGCAGCGCCAGGTACAGCTCGCGCGCGATGTCGCTGCCGTCCTCGATATAGACGCGGTTCACCCGCTTGCCGGCGGGACCGGTCTGCTTGGTGACCAGCGTGCGGCCCAGCATCATCCGCGCCTGTTCCGCCGCCTCGCCCACCGACTTCGCGATCCGCACGCCGCCCTTCTCGCCGGCTTCCGGTTCCTTGAAGCGGCCCTTGCCGCGGCCGCCGGCGTGGATCTGCGCCTTGACCACCCAGACCGGGCCGTCGATCTCGGCGGCAGAGGACTTGGCCTCCTCGGCCTTGACGACCACGCGGCCATCGGAGACCGGCAGGCCGTAGCTGCGCAGCAGCGCCTTGCCCTGGTATTCGTGGATGTTCATGACGCCCCTCGCGGTCTGATCGGCCCTGTCTGCCATGCGCAGAAAGGCCTTTCCAAAGGGAAAATCCCATGGCGGGGAAAGATTCCGACATTCGTGATCACAGTTTTTCCGCGTGTGATCACAAGCGACGGCGTTGACCCCGCGAAACACCGCGTGTCACTTGCGGCGACCGCAAGGAGTCGCCATGCCCCGCCCCGCCGCCAGTGCCAACGACGTCACCCTGGGCCCGCTGCCGCGCATTTCGCACGGGCAGGGCAGCTACCTCTGGGACAGCGCCGGCAAGCGCTACATCGACGGCTCGGGCGGGCCGGCGGTCTATTGCCTCGGCCACGGTGACGCCCGGGTCAACGCTGCGGTCGCGGCGCAGATGGACCGGGTGGCGCATGGCTACCGGTATTTCTTCACCGCCGATGCGCTGGAGGCGATGACCGAGATCATCGCCACGAATTGCGGTCCGGCCTACAGCGACATGGTCTTTGTGACCGGCGGATCGGAGGCCGTTGAAAGCGCGCTGAAGATCGCATTGCAGTACCACTACGACCGTGGCGAGCCGCGGCGGGTCCGGTTCATCGGGCGCAAGCGGTCGTGGCACGGCAACACGCTGATGGCCACCGCGCTGTCCGGCTTCGAGGAGCGCCAGCGCGCCTTCGTCGGGGCGCTGCCAGAGATGGGGCGGGTCAGCGCGGCGAGTGCCTACCGGCTTCCCCCGGGGGAAACGCCTGAGACCCTCGTGCCCTTTCTCGCCGCCGAACTCGAGGCTGAAATCCAGCGGCTCGGTCCCGACACCGTCGCCGCCTTCGTCTGGGAGCCGGTCGTCGGCGCCGCCGGAGGTGCCCTGCCGGCGCCGGAGGGCTATGGGCGGGCGATGGCCGGGGTCTGCCGGCGGCACGGGGTGCTGATGATCTCGGACGAGGTGATGTGCGGGTCGGGCCGGTCAGGGGTCTGGCGCGCCAGCGCGGCGGACGGGGTGGAGCCCGACATCCTGACGGTGGCCAAGTCGCTGTCGGGCGGCTACCTGCCGCTGGGGGCGGCGGTCTATACCGGGGCGGTGGCGGAGGTTCTGCAGGCCGGCCACGGCGGGCCGCTGACCGGGCACACCTACACCGGCCACACCGCCTGTCTGGCCGCGGGCGTGGCGGTGCAGACGATCATCGCCGAGGAGGGCCTGGTGGCCCGTGTCGCGGCCGAGGGACCGCGGCTGATGGCGGACCTGCGCGCCCGGCTGGCGCATCTGCCGGAGGTCGGCGACATCCGCGGCCGGGGGTTCTTTCTGGGGCTTGAGATCGTGGCGGACCCGGACACGAAGGCGCCCTTCGACCCCGCGCTGGGGGTCAACGGCCGCATCCGGGCGGAGGCGCTGCGGCGCGGGCTGATCTGCTATCCGAACGGCGGCAACGCCGGTGGCCGGGCCGGGGACACGGTGATCCTGGCGCCGCCGTTCAACGCCTCGGCGGCGGAGCTTGACGAGATCGCCGAGAAGATGGCGGCCACCATCGCGGCGGTTCTGGCGACGCTGCCGGGCCGCGCCCCCCTCCCTCTCCCTCCCCACAAGGGGGAGGGAAGCGCTTGATCTTGAACACTTCCACATGATCCGGACGTCGCCCGAGCGCGGCTCCCTGTCGGTTGGGTTCCATGGCGCAAGGCCAACCCCGCGCCCCGGGCCTGACCCGGGGCGCGAGTGTTTCCTGGTCTTGACTGGGCGCGGCACGCCCTAGTTCAGAAACACCGCGAACAGCATCGCGTCGCCCTCCATCAGCCGCTCGAACTCCCACCAGTTGGCGGACGAGATGCGCTCGCCCTTCTCGGCCCAGGGCAGCAGCCCCTCGCCCTGGATCCAGGTGATGAGGTTCACCGGCTGCGGCTCCTCGAACATCCGCTTCAGGTTCAGCCCGGCCTCGGCCCCCAGCCGCCAGTGCGGGATCAGCTTTTCGCCCTTCAGCATCGCCTCGGCATCGGCCAGCACCGCCTGCCAGCGGGCGCCCGTCCCCGGCGGCATCGTCAGGCCGAGCGCCGAGGTCTGGCGGTCGTTCGGCACCCATTCGCGGTCGTTGTCGGTCTCGGCATCGACCTTCGCCCAGAAGGCGCGGTTATCCCGGATCATCGCCAGAAGGTGGCCGTGCGCGGCCCTGGTCAGGGCCGGGTCGGGCTGCTTCTCGAAGGCGAGCAGGATCATCGCCACCCGGTCCACCTGGCGGCCGAACATCATGTCGAAGGCGTTGGGCGGCGGCGTCGCGCCCATCAGTTCGTCCATGCGGGCGGCCGAGGCGACGATGCGGTCCACCTCCGGCGCCGGGTCGAAGGCGAGGCCCAGCGTGGCGAAGGCGGCCAGGAAATGGGTGTAGGCCGAAAGCCAGTCGGCATCCGACCCGTCAAAGCGCACCACGGGCGCCACCGTTGCCTCCGCGCCGAACCGCCCCGCCCCCATCAGCATCATGCCGGAGACCTGCACCACGCTTTCGCCATCCTCGCGGGTGGCGTTGCCGTTGATGTCGAACCAGAGGTCGTTGAGGTTGACTTCCAGCCCGAAATCGCCGTCCGCCTTTGCCAGCGCGCCGCGCGCGGCCTCCATGTCGTCGCGCAGGCCGGTCAGCAGCGCGCTGACGTCCGCCCCGGCTAAGGGCCGGGCGGCGGGGTTTTCCGGGATCGGCAGGCGCAGGATCGGCAGTTCCGACCAGTCGGCTTTCAGCCCGGTCTGCCAGCGCAGTTGCAGCGCCCGCTCGACGCCGCCGAGGAACTTCAGGCCGGCCAGCGCGAAGGCCTCCTCCGCGGTGGGGGCGGGCAGTGCCGTGAGCCGCGAGGAGGTTGCGGCGATGCCGGCGCGGCCGATCTCGGCCGAGAGCGTCTCGGCGGCGGCGGGGGCGGTGAGGGCGGCGGCGGCAAGGGTCAGAGACAGGGAAACGGCGAGGGCACGCATGGGAAACTCCTGAAATGCAGGACAGAAGATGCGCGCGGCACGCGGCTTTCGCAACCGCACCGGGGGTCAGGCATTTCCGACCCGGCGGGCAACGAAGAGGCTCTGCCCGCGTGGAATCCGGTCCGGGCGCCATTGCCCGACAAGTCCGGCGGCGGCGACCCGGGCCTCGACCTCGGCCTCCGGGATGGCATAGGGCGGCCGGTCGGCGTGGGTCACCGGCCGGCCGGCGCCGCCGGGGCCGGGCAGGAAGACGGTGAAGAGGAAGGCCTCGAGCCGCGGAAGGCGTGCGGCGACCGCCGAGAGACAGGCCGACAGCGAGGCGGCGGGCAGGTGGGTGAAGACGCCGAAGGCGATGGCGTAGGCGATGTCGCGGGGAAGGCCGGGGAAGGCGAACCCCGTGTCCTCGACGAGCTGCTCCGGCGGCAGCCGGGCCTGCGCTGTGGGGTCAAGCTCCAGCTCCCAGCCCCGCCGCATCAGCGCAGCGGAGGCGTCGGTGCCCCAGTACTGGCCGTGGTCGAGATAGGGCACCGCCTTGCGCCCCAGCCTGAGCGCGCCGCAGCCGATGTCGAGGAGCGTGTCGGTCGGCGTCAGCCCTTCCGCCCGAAGCAGGGAGAGCTGCAGCCGTCCGGTCTCCTCCCACCAGCCGCCGGTGATCTCGCGGTGCCGCCCGGCGGCCAGCGCCCGGTCGTAGGCGCCGGGGGCAAGGTAGGGCGAGGCGGGGCGCGCCTCAGCCACCGAGGCCGGCGAGGAACGCGCGCCCGCTCTGCAGCGCCAACCGGCCATGGAACCCGTCGAGCCCGCCGGGCAGGTCGGCCAGGCTGAGCGGGTCCCATTCCGCGCGCAGGCTCCTGAACCGGCGGCGCAGCGCCCGGCCCCGGGCCGGATCAAAGCCGCGCAGGACCACGAGGCCGGTGGGGGCGCAGTCGAGCACGTCGATCCGGAGGTCCGGCCGCTCGCGCTGCAAGATCAGCAGCGTCTTCCAGACGTCGCCCGCCCAGTCGAGGTGCGGGGTGTGGTCGCGGCCGGCGGCCTTGGGGCTGGACGGCAGGCAATTGTGCAGGACGACCATGCCGCCCGGCGCCATCAGCGGCTCGACACCGATCACGTCGCGCAGCAGCACCTCGTAGTGGAGCAGGCCGTCGAGGAAGGCGAGGTCGATGCGGCCGCGCAGCCGGCGCGCCGTGGCGCCGGCGAAGAAGGCATCGGAGGTGTCGCGGAAGAAGATCGTCTCCTGCCCGCCAAGCGGCGGCACCTCGGACAGGCGGAAGGCGGGATCGACGGCGACATAGTTGCAGGCGGCCAGCCGCAGGCTGCGGCCCTTGAAGGTGCCGACCTCCAGATACCAGACCGGCCGCAGCCGCTCGTGCAGGGCCTTGAGGAACGACAGGTAGCGCATGCCCCGCACCGGCCCCGCCGCCGCGGGATCCGCGCCGTCCGCCGCCGCCCGCAGGGCCGCGCGGCGCCGGCGGCGTTTCGCCGGCGGTGGCGCAGCGGCAGGCGGGACTTCGCGGGCGGGGGCTTCGGCCAAGGCAAACGTCCCGGTCGGAGGGGCCGCGGCGAGGGCAGCCGCAGCGGGGGCGCGGCGGCGGCGGGCGCGCAGGAAGGCGGCGCGCTCCGCGTCGGACAGAAGGCGCGCGCCTCCGGGAACGGCAAGCGCCTTGGCGCCGGCGATGTCCCCGGGCGCGGGCACGCGCCAGCGCGTGACGGCTTCCCCCGGGATGATCCCCGCCGCCGCCAGGTCATGGGCCAGGCCGGAGAAGTCGATCTCGGCCAGCGAGACATTGTCGGCGCGGGTCTCGGGCCACCATTCGGCGGTGACCCGTTGCAGGTAGTGGACCGCGCTGCCCTCGAGCCCGGCGCCGAAGCTGTCGAGGTGCCGCAGCAGCAGGGCCGGCCGCCCGGCGCGCCGTGCCAGGATGGCGATGCGCTGGCCGGACTGTCGCGCGAAGGCGATGAGGTGGCCCTGCGAGCCGTCGCTGGTCACGATCGTCCCGGCGCCGGCATAGGCGGCAAGCTGGTCGCGGACCGGATGCGCCTCGGGCACGTAGATCTCGAACCCCAGCGCCGCCAGGTTGGCCTCCAGCACCTCCTCGCAGAGGAGGCGTCCGGCCCCGGGCCCGAGCCGCGCGCGGGTGACATAAAGCCGCCGCTCGGGGTCGGTGCCGGGGCCGGGCGGCAGGACGCTGCGGCGCGCCCAGGCGACATAGGCGGGATCGGCCTCGCCGCCCCGGCCCTCGCCGAACAGGTCCGGCGCGACCAGCAGCCGCGCGACGGTGGTGGGCTGGGTGACGATGCGCACCGGCAGCGCGATGCCCAGCCCGTCCAGCAGCCGGCGGAACCCGGCGACGCTGGCCGGCGTCAGCGCGCGGCGGTCGAGCGGCACGAAGACCAGGCCGCGCGGCGCCACTGCCGTCGCCAAAGCGTGCAGCCGCCCCAGCGAGCGGGTGATCTGGTGGCCGAAGTGATGCGAGGCGATGCCGCCGAACAGCCAGGTCCCGGCCAGCCGCGCCTGCGCCGCCGGCGCCGCGGGGTCGGGCGCGAAGCCCTCGCTGGTCACCTTCTCGGTGCGGCAGACCGCTTCGGGCACCAGGCGCCCACCGGCCTCCAGCACCGCCATGTCCAGCCGCCCGGCCCGGTGGCGCCCGGCCGGCGGAACGATGACCGCCTCGACGATCTCGCGCATCTGAGCGGACCCGCCGCGCACCGCCGCCGCTCAGGCCAGCGACGGCTCGATCTCCTTGCAGGCCGCGACCAGGCCCTTCACGGCGTCGACCGACTTCTGGAACATCGTCGCCTCGGCGGGGTTCAGCGGAATGTCGATGATCCGCTCCACGCCCTGCTCGCCAAGGATCACCGGCACGCCGACATAGAGCCCGCCAAGACCGTATTCCGACTGGCAGTAGGCGGCGCAGGGCAGTAGCCGCTTCTGGTCCCTGAGGTAGGCCTCCGCCATCTCGATCGCCGAATGCGCCGGGGCATAGAACGCCGAGCCGGTCTTCAACAGGCCGACGATCTCGGCGCCGCCATCGCGGGTGCGCTGCACGATCTGGTCCAGCCGCTCCTGCGTGCACCAGCCCAGCGCCACGAGGTCCGGCAGCGGGATGCCGCCGACGGTGGAGTAGCGGGTGAGCGGCACCATCGTGTCGCCGTGGCCACCAAGGACGAAGGCGGTCACGTCGCGCATCGAAACGCCGAACTCGAGGCTGAGGAAGTGGCGGAAGCGGGCCGAATCGAGCACGCCGGCCATGCCCACGACCTTGGCATGGGGCAGGCCGGAGAACTCGCGCAGCGCCCAGACCATCGCGTCGAGCGGGTTGGTGATGCAGATGACGAAAGCGTCGGGGGCATGCACGCGGATGCCCTCGCCGACCGCCTTCATCACCTTGAGGTTGATCCCCAGTAGGTCGTCGCGGCTCATCCCCGGCTTGCGCGGGACGCCGGCGGTGACGATGCAGACCTGGGCGCCGGCGATGTCGGCGTAGTCGTTGGTGCCCTTGAGCCGGGCGTCGAACCGGGCCAAAGGGCCCGACTGGGCGATGTCGAGCGCCTTGCCCTGCGGCACGCCCTCGGCCACGTCGAAGAGGATGATGTCGCCCAGCTCCTTTTGGGCCGCCATGTGGGCGAGCGTGCCGCCGATCTGTCCGGCGCCGATGAGCGCGATCCTGGGTCTGGCCATGGGGTCCTCCGTCGCGGGCCTGGGGGGTCGCCTCTGGCTAGTCGCTGGCGACGGGCCGTGCAAGGGCGCTTGGCGGGCCGGGGCGCCTCCGGCGGCAGGGATGCCGCCGCGCCCGCCGCCGCCGTCCCGCGCCCTGCGGGCGCGGGATCAGGCAAGGGGGCCGCAGGCGGGCTCTGTTGCATAAATCAGCCGTGGGCCGAGTTTCCCCTTCCCGTGAACAGACTCATCCCGCGCGCTGAGTTTGCGGCGTTCCGAGGGCTGTGAAGCGGTTTAGGATTGCCGCCCTTATCTGTAGTTCGGCCACCTGCC
>JANOGU010000320.1:0-10772 GCA_031406135.1 Rhodobacterales bacterium | reverse complement strand
GCCTCGGTCGGCGGCTGGTCCCAGGTGTGGTGCAGCCAGCCGTGCCAGTCCGGCCCGACGCGGGAGGCCTCCATCTCGCCGTTGAAGATCACCCAGCGCCGCTTGCCGTCCTTCGTCCGGTAAAAGACGTTGCCTGCCGCGTCCTGCCCCACCTTCACGCCATGGCGAAAGGTGAAAAACTGCGTGTTCAGCGTCTGGCTGTTCCACCAGGTCACCGCCCGCTTCAGCACGTTCAGAAGGCCCATGTCGCTCTCCCGTCCCTTGCTCCACCTATGGCGAAGCTTTCGGCAAAGGTCCAGCGAGCCGGGGGCGGGGGTGAACACGGCAATGGCCACACTCCCGGCGCTGGACCCCACGGTCAGGGAAATGATCTGCGCCGCCGTCTCGGTCGCCAACGCCCGCGACGGCCGCACGGATTCGCACCTGGCGGCGACCGCGCCCCCGGCGATGACCACGGCGGAACAGGGCGGCCCCGTCCCTGTGGTGTCGAATGCCGCGCAACGACGCAGTGCTGAACACGATCCGGCCGCTGACGATGATCCAGGTGGCCGGATGCGGCAGCCGCGAGATCACCTCGCCGGCCGGTTCCGGCTCAGGCTCCGCCGGCAGGCACGCGCGGCTTCCCGGGCCTTCGGTGACCCTGGTGGCAATATGTCCCAGGCTTCATGCCGGGGTCATCGCGGCAAAGACGCGGTCGATCATCGCCTGTGTGCCGCGGCTGAATTCCAGCGGATTGGCCCAGGGCGCGCCATCGCGGACCGAGGCGCCGAAGGCCTCGACCTGGCGCACGTAGTGGTTCTCCGCCGGCCAGCGCTCGAAGCTCCGCTGCAGCCCCGGTGCATCGATCTGCACCTGTGCGAGGTCGTAGAGGTTGGCATTGAACGGCCCGGTGACGCGGATCAGGCCCCTGTCGCCCTGGAACACCATCTCCTGCCGCAGGAACAGCCGCATCGAGGTCATCGCCGAATAGGTGAAGCGATGGCCGTTGCCCGCCCAGACCCCGGTGACCTGCGCCCAGGTATCGACGCCGTTCTCGAACAGGCCGCGCGCCTGCACCGTCTCGGGCTCCGCCCCGGTGACGAAGCGGGCCGATCCATAGGTGTAGACGCCGATGTCGCGGATGCCGCCGCCGCCGGTATCGGCGCGGTTGCGGATGTTGCCGGTGTCGGTGCGGTTGTCGTAGGAAAACGCTCCGTCCACATGCAGCACCTGGCCGATGGCACCTTCGGCGATCAGCGCGCGCACCCGCTGCCACTGCGGGTGATGCACGATCATGTAGGCCTCCGAGACCAGAAGGCCGGAGGCATCGCGCGCCGCGATCAGGCCGTCGATCTCGGCCGCGGTCATGGCGATGGGCTTTTCGGTCAGTACATGCTTGCCCGCGGCGATGGCCTTCAGCGTCCATTCCACGTGCAGGTGGTTGGGCAGCGGGATGTAGACCGCGTCGATGCCGGGATCGGCCAGCAGCGCCTCGTATGAGGCATGGACCTTCAGCCCCGGGCAGAAGCTGGCGAAGGGCGCGGCCTTCGCGGGGTCGGAGGTGGCCAGCGCCACAAGCTCGGCCCCGCGCGCCATGTGGATCGCCGGCGCCATCTGCTCCTGCGCGAACCTGGCCGCCCCCAGGATGCCCCATCTGACCGGCTGCATGTGCGCTCCCCCGCCGTTTGTTCCGTCGCAGGCTAGCCTGCGACGGGGTGCGGGGGGAAGGGGTCAGCCGCCGGCGGCGCGCGCCAGGCTCAGGCCGGGATCGCCAGCCCCTTGCCGCGTGCCAGTTCGCGCATCCGGGACTGGAGCTTTTCAAATGCCCGGACCTCGATCTGGCGGATGCGCTCACGGCTGACGCCGTAGCTTTCCGACAGCTCTTCCAGCGTCACCGGCGTCTCCGACAGGCGGCGCTGCACCAGGATGTCGCGCTCGCGCTCGTTCAGGACCGTCATCGCCTGGGTCAGCAGCTCGCGGCGGGTGTCCAACTCGTCGCGCTCGGCATAGGCCTCGGCCTGGTTGCTGTCCTCGTCCTCGAGCCAGTCCTGCCACTGGCTGCCACCTTCTTCCGAGCCCACGGTCGCGTTCAGCGAGGCGTCGGCGCCGGCCAGGCGGCGGTTCATGTCGATCACCTCGGCCTCGGTCACGGCGAGGTCATGGGCAATCCGCTTCACGTTCTCCGGGCGCAGGTCGCCCTCCTCCAGCGCGCCGACCTTGGCCTTCGCTTTCCGCAGGTTGAAGAACAGCTTCTTCTGCGCCGAGGTGGTGCCGAGCTTCACCAGGCTCCACGAGCGCAGGATGTATTCCTGGATCGAGGCGCGGATCCACCACATCGCATAGGTGGCCAGCCGGAAGCCCCGCTCGGGGTCGAAACGCTTGACCGCCTGCATCAGCCCGACGTTGGCCTCCGAGATCACCTCGGCTTGCGGCAGGCCATAGCCGCGGTAACCCATGGCGATCTTGGCGGCGAGGCGGAGGTGCGAGGTGACCAGCTTGTGCGCGGCGCCGGTGTCCTCGTGATCGACCCAACGCTTGGCCAGCATGTATTCCTCTTCCAGCTCCAGCAGGGGAAAGCGGCGGATTTCCTGCAGGTAGCGGTTCATCCCCTGTTCGGGGCTGGGGGCCGGAAGGTTGGCGTAGCTCGACATCGCGATCCTCCTGCCGCGGGGGGAGGCCCCGTGGACCCGCTGATCTATGAAACAGAACCGCTCGGTTCAAGCGGGCCTGCCACAGAAGCGTTGCGCGAAGATGAACCCTGCGGCCAGCCGCTTCCAGCGTCCTGACATGCGGCTCACGCAGAATTCACGCGCGGTGAGTTCGGCTTGCCTGAAACGCAGGCGGCAGGGCCGCGATGAGTGCTGCCAGATCGGCAGGCAGCGGCGCCTCGAAGGTGAGGCCCGCGCCGGAGACGGGATGGACGAATCCCAGCGTGGCGGCGTGCAGCGCCTGCCGGGGAAAGGCATCGACCGCCGCGGCGGCCTGCGTCCCCAGCGCCCTCGCCGAGGCGCGCCGGTGCCCGCCATAGACCGGATCGCCGACCAGCGCGTGCCCGGCATGGGCCATGTGGACCCTGATCTGATGGGTGCGGCCGGTTTCGAGCCAGCAGTCGAGCACGGCCAGCGCCGGCGGACTGCCATAGCGCGCGGTGACGCGGGCGCGCGTTACCGCCGGACGGCCGCGGCCCTGGGTCACCGCCTGGCGTTGCCGGTCGGTCGGGTGGCGGTCGATGAGCGTGGTGAGGCGCAACGTGGCACCGGCCTCCCAGACCGCCCCGGGCACGCCGCGCAGGCGGGGGTCGGCGGGATCCGGCACGCCGTGGACCAGCGCCAGATAGCGGCGCGTCGTGCTGTGCGCGGCGAACTGCGCGGCTAGTCCGGAATGGGCGCGCACCGTCTTGGCCACGACGAGAAGCCCGGTCGTGTCCTTGTCGATGCGGTGGACCAGACCGGGCCGGCCGAGGCCGCCGACGCCGCGCAGCCCCTCGCCGCAATGGTGCAGCAGCGCGTTGACCAGCGTTCCGGTCGCAGCCCCGGGTGCAGGGTGGACGACCATGCCAGCGGCCTTGTCCACCACGAGCAGGTCGGCATCCTCGAAAACCACCGTCAGGGGGATCGCTTCCGGCCGTGTTTCCGGTTCCACGGGCTCCGGCACGGCGATCAGATAGGTCTCGCCCTCCTCGACCCGGGCCGAGGCATCGGTCACCAGCTGGCCGCCGCGGCTGACCGCACCCGCGGCGATCAGCCGGGCCAGACGGGTTCGGGACAGTTCGGCCCCCTCTGGCAGGTCGCGGGCCAGCGCCTTATCAAGGCGCGCGGGTGGCGCCGGGCCGAGGGTGACGGAGAGGCCGTCGTCGTCGGGGTCGGGTGCGGGGAGGTCGGGCATGGATCAGCCGGAAATGCCGCTGCCGCCGAGCCTGCGGGCGCTGAAGTGGCTGGTGATCGTGCTGACGCTGGCCATGATCCTGGGCGTCATAACCGTGGTCGCCGTGCTTGTCACCCGCATCCCCCAGGTGTTCGGCGGCGCGGCCGGGGTGCTGCCCGAGGCCATCGTCCTGCCCGAAGGCACCGAGGCGCGGGCGGTGACCTTCGGCACCGGCTGGATCGGCGTCGTCGTCGCCGGGCCGCAGGGCGAGCGCTTTCTGGTCTATGCCCGGGACGGGCGCCTGCGCCAGGAGGTCGTGCTGACTCCGACGCCGTGAACCAGAGCGGATTTCCGCTTGACCGGGCCGCGCCGGCAGCGCTGCACTCGCGGCCATGACAGCAGACGCCGACACTGGCCTGACGCCGCACGAGGTGCGCCTCGCCGAGGAATACGAGCGCCAGCACCGCGTCGCGCGGGACGAGGCGAAGGTCCGCTTTCCGGCGCTCGCGCTGGCCTACGCCATGACGATGATCTACCTCCCTGTGTGGATCGTGCTGGCGATGGCCGCGATCGAGGCGGCCGGCGAAGCGGTGGTCTGGCGGCTGTTGGGCGGCGACCGCGCACGGCTCGCCCGCGACCCGGCGCGGCGGCGGCTGCTGCTTGCCGGCATCGCCCTGATGCAGCTGGGCTACGGCCTGCCCTGTGCGCTGATGTGGCACCTGGACGACCCCTACGCCAAGGCGCTGGCGGTCGGGATGCTGGTCTCCGGGATGATGCACCTGGCCACGACGCGAGCGATCAACCTGGCGACGGGCATGACCGGATGGGTGGTGCTGACCGCCATCATGGTCGTCGGCAACGCGCATTTCTGGGTGCCGACGGGCGACTGGCTGCCGCTGTTCCTGACCACGCTCACCGGCGCCGGCGGCTGCGCCTATTTCGCCAGCGCGCTCATGGCCAACCACCGCCTGCACCGCGAGGCGCTGGCCGGCCGGCGCGTCGCGCAGGCGGCCGATGCCGCCAAGGGACGCTTCCTGACGCAGGTCAGCCACGAGCTGCGCACGCCGCTGAACGCCATCGTCGGCCTCAGCCATGCCGAGCTGGGCCACGCGACCGACGCCGGGACCATCGAGCGGCTGTCGGTCATGGTCGCCTCGGCCGAGGAGCTGAGCCGGCTTCTGGACGATATTCTCGACCTCTCGGCCATCGAAGCCGGGCGGCTGCCGGTCCGGCCGGCGCGCGCGGACCCCGCCGCCGAGATCGCCGCCTCGGCGGCGCTCTGGCGTCCGGCCATCGAGCAATGCGGACTGGCGCTGACGGTGGAGGTCGCGGGCGACCTGGGCGGGCCGGCGCTGCTGGACCGCGAGCGGTTGCGGCAGTGCCTGTCGAACCTTCTGTCCAACGCCCTGCGCCACACCCCCAGCGGCGGGATCACGATGCAGGCTGCGGCCACCTGGCAGGACGGGCAGCGCGGCCTGGAGGTGACGGTCATCGACACCGGCCCCGGCGTCGCGGCCGACCTGCGCGAGCGGCTGTTCGAGCCGTTCTCCGGCGCAGGCCCGGACCCGGCGCGGGGCGGGGCGGGGCATGGCATCGGCCTGTCCATCGCCCGCGCCACGGCCCGGGCGATGGGCGGGGACCTGGTGCTCGATCCCGGTCCCGAGGCGGCGCAGGGCGCGCGGTTCCGGCTGTCGCTGCCGCTGCCTGACGCGCCCGGGGACTCGCCGCCCGTGCTACCGCCGGTCCCGGGGCGGGCGCTGGCCGGGCGGCGGGTGCTGGTGGTCGACGACGTCGGCACCAACCGGATGGTCGCGGCTGCCTGCCTGCGGCTGCTGGGCGCCGAGCCGGGCGAGGCCGGGTCCGGTGCCGCGGCGCTGGCGGCGGTCGGCGCCGACCGCTGGGACGCGGTCCTGCTCGACATGAACATGCCCGGCATGGACGGGCTGGAAACCCTGCGCCGCCTGCGCGCGCTGCCGGGCGCGGCGGGGCGGCTGCCGGTGGTGGCGATGACCGCGGATGCGATGCCGGGACTCAGGACGCAATACCTGGCCGCCGGTCTCGATGGCTATCTGGCCAAGCCGGTGAGCCCGGAACGGCTTGCCGACGCGCTGGCGGCGGTGCTGGCGCGGCGCGAGGCCTGAGGTCGGGGGACTGGACCCCGCCCGCGTGGCGCGCGACAGATGGGCGACCCTGGCCGAGAAAGACCCCGCCCCATGCCGCGCGACGCCGAAGACGCCCTCGATCTGGCCCGCCTGGTGGCCAGCGGCGCGGTTGCATCGGGCGAGTTGCTTGACGCCAGCCTGCGCGCGGTCGAAGCGTGGAACCCAGCGCTCAATGCCGTCGTCCTGGTGCAGGAGGACGCCGCGCGGCGGCGCATTGCCGCGGGCCTGCCGCGCGGGCCGTTCCGGGGGGTGCCGTTCCTGCTCAAGGACCTCGGCGCCGAGGCGCGGGATTTCCCCAGCCACAACGGCAGCCGGCTGACGGCAAACACCGCCTATCCCGTGGACAGCGCGATTTTCGCCCGGATCGAGGCCGCGGGCCTCGTCACCTTCGGCCGCACCACTGCGCCCGAAAGCGGCGTCGGCCCGGCCACGGAGGCCGCGGTCTACGGCGGACCGACGCGCAACCCGTGGGACCTCGAGCGCACGCCGGGCGGGTCGTCGGGCGGTGCGGGGGCCGCGGTGGCCGCGGGGATCGTGGCCATCGCGCATGGGTCCGACGGCGGCGGGTCGGTGCGCATCCCGGCCGCCTGCTGCGGGCTCTTTGGCGTCAAGCCGACGCGGGCGCGGCTGCCGGACGGGCCCTACCTTGGCGAGGGCTGGGCGGGGATGGCGATCGACGGATTCCTCACCCGGTCGGTACGCGACACCGCCGCCGCGCTTGACGCCTGCCACGGCGCGGATGCGGGCGCACCGTACTGGGCGCCGCCGCTGCGCACCTCGCACATCGACGCGATCAGCCGCCCGCCGCGGCGGCTGCGGGTGATGCTGTGCGAGACGACCTTCGCCGGGACGGCGGTCGATCCTGAGGTCCGGGCGGCGGTCCAGGAAGCCGCGCGGCTGCTGGAACGCCTTGGGCATCATGTCGAACCCGGCCGGCCGCAGGCCGATGTGGCGCGGATGATGCGGGCCTGGACCGACATCGTGGCGGTGGGGACGGCGCTGTCGGTGCGCAACGGGCTGAAAGGCCGGGCGCTGACACCGGACCTCGTGGAGGCCTTGGGCCGGGGCGCGGTGGCGCATGCCGACGCGCTGCACCCCACGCGCCATCTGCAGGCGGTGGGCGAGATTCACGCCTTCGGCCGGCAGATGGCGAGGGTGTTCGATCCGGAAGCGGGGGACGGCCCCGACATCATCCTGTCGGCCACGCTGGCCGAGCCGCCCGCGGTCATCGGCCGCTTCGCGCATGGCACCGAGGACTTTGTGCACTACCGCCTGGGGCCGGGCATGGTGTTCGACTATTCGCCGTTCTGTGCCGTCTTCAATGCCTCGGGCCAGCCAGCAGCCTCGGTGCCTCTGGGGATGACGGCGGGCGGACTGCCCACAGGCATCCACCTCGCGGCGCGGTTCGGCGACGACGAGACGCTGCTCGCGCTCTGCGCGGAGCTTGAGCAGGCGGCGCCCTGGACCGGGCGGCTGCCACCACTGGCGCTGCCATAGGGCTGGACAGTTGCGGGACGCCCCCGGTAGCATCCAGGCGGGGAACGAGCGGGGGCGCGTGCTGTGGCAACCGAGATCGAGGTCCGCGATGCCGTGAAGGCCTTTGGCCAGGGCGACAATGCGGTGCGCGCGCTCGACAACGTCTCGTTCACCATCCTGGCGGGGGAGTTCTTCACGCTTCTGGGCCCCTCGGGCTGTGGCAAGACCACTCTCCTGCGCCTCGTCGCGGGGTTCGAGACACCGACCTCGGGGGCGATCCTGCTCGACGGGCAGGACATCACCGCGCTGCCGCCGAACCGGCGGCCGGTGAACACGGTGTTCCAGTCCTACGCGCTGTTTCCGCATCTGACGGTGGCGCAGAACGTTGCCTTCGGCCTCGAAATGCTGGGCCGCCCTGCGCCGGAGGTGAAGGCGCGCACGGCGGAGATGCTGGCTCTGGTGAAACTGGAGGCGCTGGCGGGGCGGAAGACCTCGCAGCTTTCGGGAGGCCAGCAGCAGCGGGTGGCGCTGGCCCGCGCGCTGGCGCCGCAACCCAAGGTGCTGCTGCTGGACGAACCGCTGTCGGCGCTGGACCTCAAGCTGCGCAAGGAGATGCAGATCGAGCTGAAGCGGTTGCAGCTGGAGACCGGCATCACCTTTGTCTTCGTGACCCACGACCAGGAAGAGGCGCTGACCATGTCGGACCGCATCGGCGTGATGAGCGCCGGGCGGCTGCAGCAGGTCGGCACCCCGCGCGACATCTACACGCGGCCCGCCAACCGCTTCGTCGCGGGGTTCATCGGCGAGACCAACTTCCTGCCGGGCACGGCGGCGCCGGGCGGCGTCAAGCTCGATGGCGGGGCGGCGGTGAAGATCGAGGGCGTGGCGAAGTCCGGCCGCGTCACCGTCGCGGTGCGGCCGGAAAGCGTGCGGCTGGTGCCGGCGGGGGAGACCGGGGCGATCCCTGCCACGGTGACAAACCTCGTCTATTTCGGCACCGACACCCATGTCCACGCCCGCCTGGCCGATGGCGCCGAGGTGGTGGCCCGGGTCCCGGCCGGGGCCGAGGGCGACGCCGCCGCGGTCGGCCAGGCGCTGGGCCTGAAGTTCGCGCCGGGCGCGGCGCAGCTGCTGGAGGGGTGAGGATGGCGCGCCATGGCTGACATGGAGGCCCGCGCCGCCGCCGCCTCGGCCCGCAACGGCCAGTTGCTGTCGCTGCCGGCACTGGTGCTGCTCGCCGTCGGCGCCATCGGCCCGCTGGCGGTCATGCTGGTCTATTCCTTCCTCGCGCCGGGCCAGTTCGGCAACGTGGAATGGGTGTTCTCGCTGGACGGCTGGGTGTCGATCCTGTTCCAGCGCGACATTTTCGACGGCACGCTGGGGCTGGCCGACGCGCACCTGACGATCTTCTGGCGCTCGGTCTGGCTGTCGGTGGTCACCACGTTGCTGGCCTTCGTGATCGGCTTTCCCACCGCCTGGTTCATCGCCACCCGGCCCCCGGCGCAGCGGCCCCTATGGCTGTTCCTCATCACCATTCCGTTCTGGACCAACCTCTTGATCCGCACTTTCGCGATCCTCGAGGTGATCCGGTCCGAGGGGCTCATCAATACGGCGCTGATGAACCTCGGCATCGTCTCCGAGCCGGTGCAGATGCTCTACACCGACGGCGCGGTGCTCGTCGGCATGGCCTATGTCTACCTGCCCCTGATGGTGCTGCCGCTCTTTGCCGCCATCGACCGCTTCGACATGCGGCTGATGGAGGCGGCCTACGACCTTTATGCCAGTCGCTGGCGGGCCTTGCGCCGGGTGATCCTGCCGATCGTCAAGCCAGGGATCGTGGCCGGCTCGATCCTGGTCTTCGTGCCGTCGCTCGGCGCCTATGTCACGCCGCGGGTGCTGGGCGGCGGCAAGAACATGATGATCGGCAACTTCATCGAGCTGCAGTTCGGCCAGGGCCGCAACTGGCCGCTGGGCGCGGCCCTTTCAATGACGCTGCTGGTCATCGTCACGGTGGCGCTTCTTTACTACGTGCGTGCGGCCAACCGGGGGGGCGGCGGGCATGGCTGAGCGCGGCTTTGTCGTCACCCGCCTGCCGGGCTTCACCGGGATCGCGGCACTGGCCTTCCTGATCCTCTACATCCCGATCGTGACGCTGGTGTTCTTTTCCTTCAACGCCGGCAAGACGGTGATGGATTTCAACGGCTTCTCGCTGCAATGGTACGCTGTGGCCTGGCGCAACGAGGCGGTGCAGGAGGCGGCGGTGCGCTCGCTCGTGATCGCCTTCTGGGCCGCGATCATCGCTACCACCGTCGCCACCATGGCGGCATTGGGGACCACACGGCGCAAACCGTTCCGCGGCCAGACCGCCGTTTATGTAGCGATCAACCAGCCGCTGATGGTGCCCGAGATCGTTACCGCGGTGGCGCTGCTGATCGTCTTCGCGGGCGTCAAGGTGGCCACCGGCTACCAGGGGCTGGGCTACCTGATCATGGCGCATGCCGCCTTTTGCGTCCCCTTCGCCTACCTGCCGATCCGGGCGCGGCTCGAGGGCATGGACATGACGCTGGAGACCGCCGCGGCCGACCTCTACGCCAGCCCGTGGATGGCGTTCCGCCGGGTGACGCTGCCACTGATGGCACCGGGGATCGTCGCCGGCGCGATGCTGGCCTTCATCACCTCGCTCGACGACGTGGTGATCACCGAGTTCGTCAAATCCGCGGGACAGGACACGCTGCCCACCTTTATGCTGGGCCAGTTGCGCCGCGGGGTGACGCCCGAGGTCAACGCGATCTCGACCGCGCTTCTGGGCTTGACGGTGCTGATCCTGACCGCCTTCTTCCTACTGACCCGCGAACGGCGCTGAAGACGCCGCCGCCCAACATGGAGAGACCGATGAGAAAACTCCTGACCGCCACGGCGATCCTGATTGCCGGACCTGCGCTCGCCGAGGGCGAGCTGCAACTCTACAACTGGGGCAACTACACCAGCCCGGAACTGCTGGCCAAGTTCGAGGCCGAGACCGGGATCAAGGTCACCGTCACCGACTACGATTCGAACGACACCGCGCTGGCCAAGATCGAGGCCGGCGGCTCCGGCTTCGACCTGGTGGTGCCCTCTGCCAACTACGTGCCGATCTGGATCGAGAAGGGTCTGGTGCAGGAGCTTGACCTGACGAAAATCCCCAACCACGCCAACATCGCGCCGGAGTGGATGGACGTGGACTACGACGCCGGGCGGAAATTCTCGATCCCGTGGCAGTGGGGCACGACCGGCGTGGCGGTGAACCAGACG